>JBDTIQ010000242.1:0-5685 GCA_039936335.1 Chthoniobacterales bacterium | reverse complement strand
GGCGGCGCCGTTTTCATCCGTGAATTGGAAGTAGCGGCCGGTCGCGCGATCCCATTCGGCGCGGACGACATTTTGTTGATAGGTGGTATCGAGCAAATCGCGGCGCGTCGCGAGCAGGCTGGTCTCGGCGGTGCGGAATTCGAGCTGTGACGCCAGTCCTTCGCGCCAGCCCTTCTCGACGATCGCGAGATTTTTCTCGGCCAGGTCGACCGCTCCCGTGAGCGAAGCGTGCCGCGCGTCGATCGCCCGCAGTTGGTTTTGCAGCGTCGCCAGTTCGCGACCGACGCTGCGCACGAGCTTCTGGAGTTCCAGCTCGTTTATCTCCCGCAGCGAGCGCGCACGCAGGACGGCGCCGCCGACGGTGCCGTTATCGATCACGCGCCAAGTGTAGCTCGCGCCCGGGCTGATCTCGGATGAGACGATATCGTTCGAGCGCTGCGCACTCCCGGAGCTCGCCTCGCGCAGATTTGTCGACGGAATGTAGCGGCCGAAAACCGTGAGATCGAGCCGCGGGTAATAACCTGCCGCCGCTATCCGTTGATCCTCGCGCGTTGCCCTGACGAGAAGTCGCGCGAGCCGCAGATCGGCCCGGCGGTCGAGCGCGGCGGCGGTTTCGCTTTGCAACGACAAGTTTGTCGGCGTGAACTCAAGCGCACCTTCTGGTGAGGGAAGCGGCGCATCGGGCGCGAGATCGCTGCCGGTCGCCGCAGCCAACTGAAGAAGCGCCGCGCCGTAGGCCCGATGCGCGGTTTCGATTTCCGGGTCGAGCTCGCGCGCCTGCAAAGTCGCGCTGGCGAGCGCGCCGCGATCGACGTTGCCGGCTTCGTAGCGCGCCTCTTCGCTGCGCATGTTTTCATCGAGCCGCTGGCGTTGCGAACGGCCCAATTCTTCGAGCGCGCGATCGTAGAGCGCGGTGTAAAACGCAAGCCGCGCCTGATGCAGTTGTTCGACCAGCGCGACGTTTAGTTGCTGCGCGGCGATCAACACGGCGAGATCGCCGCGCCGGAGCGAAGCGGGGACCGCGGCTTCGAAAAGCGGCTGTCGCAAGTTGCCCTGGGCGAAAGCGAACGGCTGCACCGCATCCTGTCCGGCGCGTTTCCCACCCTGCACACCGGCGATTGCACCGAGCGACACGTTCGGCAGCGCGATCGAGCGAAAGACGAGCCGTTGCCCTGCGGCTTGCTCGAGCGCGCTCCGCGCCTGGGCAACCTGCGGATTGTTTTTCACCACCTGCGCGAGCGCGGCGTCGATCGTTAGGCCAAAAGCGGGGCTCGCGAGCGCCAAAATGAACGAGCAGAGACACGCAAAACGTGTGGCATTTCCCGAAGAGCGCCGCTTCATTTCCGGTTCTCCAAATTTTTCGGCGGCCGGATCAGCTCGAAAACCGGATCGTTAGGCAGCTCGTTAGGCGTCTTCACTCCGAGCGTGATCGCCTCGCCGCCGGCCGCGCGATCGAGCCGGGCGAGCGCCGCATTATGCAGATAAATCGCGCTCAACCGTGTCGTCCGTGTGCGCGTGACATCGGTCGCCGCCTGCAAAACGTCGAGCTGCGTTCCGAGGCCGGCCGCGAGATTGCTCTTCGCAAAGGTAAGTGCTTCATCCGCCGTCTGGATATTCTTCGCCTGCGCCGCGAGCACGCTGTCGGCCTGTTGGAGATCGAGAAAAGCGCTCCGCACTTCCGACTGGATCCCGATTTTTAAAGCCTTCAACGCGAGCATCGCGGCGTCGCGACGCGCGCGCGTCGCCTGCATCCGACCGCGCGTCGCGTAGCCATCGAAGATGTTCCAGCTCGCGTTCACGCCCACGACGTAGCCGTGATTAAATTCCTCGCCGACGAGCGGATCGCGCTCGCTGTAGGCTTCGTAGCCGGTGAAAGCCTGCACGTGCGGCCGGCTCGCCGCCCGGTCGACCTCGAGCTGTTTTTCTTCGATCGCGATGTCTTTCTGGGCCGAGCGAATTTCCGGCCGATCGGTCACGGCGCGCATCAAAGCGGCGCGCAAATCGGGATGGCGCGGCTCGTAAAGAAGCGAGCCGATCGCTTCGAAAGCAGGCGTGCTCGCAGGGCTGTTTTCGATCCCGCAGAGATCGCTCAGGTGCAGGTAGGAATCCTGCAGGTCGGTCTGGGCTTGGATCAGCTCCGGCTCTTCATTCGCGAGCGCGACTTCCGCGCGGCTCGCATCGAGCGGCCCGACCGTGCCGGCGCTGAGGCGCTCGCGCTCGCTCTTTAATTCCCCGCGCAGAACGCCGACCGATTCCTCGCGCAGATGAATTTTTTCCCGGTTCAAGAGCAGCTCATAAAACGCGAGCCGCACTTCCATGGTCACGCGATCGGTCACCGCCTGGAGCTCGTCCTGCTGCTTGGCGAGCGCGAGTTGCGCGATCGCATTTTGGCCGCTCGTCGCGCCGCCGGTGTAGAGATTTTCCACCACGCGCACCGAGGTGCTGTAATCGTCCGGGCGGAGCCGCGACGACTCGGTGCGCTCGCGCCGCCGGTAGAGTCCATCGGAGACGACCGAGGGCAGGTAACCGGCGCGCGCCGTGAGCTTATCGCCGTCCGCGGCCTGGATTTTTTTTCGCGCAATCGCGATCTCGGGATTTTGCGTCTGCGCCAGCCTAACGAGATCGTGGAGCGTGTAGCGCGGCGCGGCGCTCGCGGCGGCGACTAATGCGCTCATCCCGAGCAGAAAAAGAACGCATCGAAAACCCGGTCGCATTGGTTTTTCTCTCCGGCGGCTCCGGGTTGCGCAACAAAAATCCCTCGGCTCCTCCTGTTTAAGAGACTTGCCGGAGCGCGTCGCGTGCGGCAAGCTGGCCGCTCTTATGAGCAAAATCCCGATCGCGATCGTTGGCGTGGGCAATTGCGCCAGCTCGTTGGTGCAGGGAATCAGCTTCTACGGAAGCGACGGGAATGAGGATGCGCCCGGCCTGATGCATCGGCAGGTCGGACCGTATTCGCCTAACGACATCGAAGTCGTGGCCGCGTTCGACATCGACCGGCGCAAAGTTGGCATCGATGTGAGCGAGGCGATTTTCGCGGCGCCGAATTGCACGAAAGTTTTTTGCGACGAGCTCGCGAAAACCGGCGCGACCGTAAAGATGGGTTGCGTCCTCGACGGCGTCGCCCCGCATATGAAGGACTACGATGTGGCGCGCACCTTTCAGCCGCTCGAAAAGGAATCAACGCGCGAACGAATCATCGCCGAGTTGCGCGAATCGGGCGCGCAAATTTTAGTGAACTACCTCCCGGTCGGCTCGGAAGAAGCGACTCGCTTTTACGTCGGCTGTGGGCTCGAGGCGGGTCTCGCGCTCGTGAACAACATCCCGGTATTCATTGCGAGCGATCCGGTCTGGGCGAAGCGCTTCGAGGAAAAAAATCTGCCGCTCGTCGGCGACGACATTAAAGCGCAGCTCGGCGCGACCATCTTGCATCGCACGATCGTTGATCTGTTCCGGAAGCGCGGCGTGAAGGTCGAGCGCACCTATCAGCTCAACACGGGTGGCAACACCGATTTTCTCAACATGCTGAATCGCAGCCGCCTCGCGTCGAAAAAAGTTTCGAAAACTGAAGCGGTGCAATCTGTCCTCGGCAATGAGCTCGCCGCAGACAACATCCACATCGGACCGAGCGATTACGTGCCGTGGCAGAACGACAACAAGATTTGTTTCATCCGCGTGGAAGGCCGGCTTTTCGGTGACGTGCCAATGGAGCTCGACGTGAAACTCTCCGTCGAAGATTCGCCTAATTCCGCCGGCGTTGCGATCGACGCGATCCGCTGCTGCAAGCTCGCGCTCGATCGCGGGAAAGGCGGCGTGCTCCATTCCGCATCGGCATATTTCTCGAAACATCCGGCGGTACAATTGACCGACGACGAAGCGTATCAGCGCGTCGAGGAATTCATCCGCGGCGAGCGCGATTCTTAGTAGACAGGATTAACAGGATCCTGAAGCCGGCTTCGCCGCGCCTGGGTTTTTAATCCTGTTCATCCTGTCCCTTCTTCATGAGCGAGGAAATCTGGTTGAGCTGCCGCAATCTTGAACGCTGGCTCGGGGACGAAGATTCGCGGGTCCACGCGCTCCGCGGCGTCTCGCTCGATCTCGAACCGGGAACTGTCCACGCGGTCGTGGGGCCGTCCGGCTGCGGCAAAAGCACGCTCCTTTACATCCTCGGCCTGCTCGATCCCGCGGATGGCGGCAGTCTCACGATCGCGGGTCAGCACGTGGGGAAGCTGTCCGACGACGAACTCTCGCGGAAACGAAACGAGCTGCTCGGTTTCATCTTTCAATTCCACTTTCTCCTCGAAGATTTCACCGCCGAAGAAAACGTCATGATCCCAATGCGGCGGCTCGGCCGGCTGAGCGAGGCAGCCATGCTGGAGCGCGCGGGACTGTTGCTCGAGGAGGTGGGTCTCGGCTCAAAACGGCGCCGGCCGAGCCGGCATCTTTCCGGCGGCGAACAGCAACGCGTGGCGAGCGCGCGCGCCCTCGCGAACGACCCGCTCGTCATCCTCGCGGACGAGCCGACGGGTAACCTCGACACCGCCAATTCCGAGAAAGCCTTCACCTTGCTCCAGAAAATCGTGCGCGAAGATCGCAAGGCGCTCCTCCTCGTGACGCATAACCGGGCGATCGCGGAGGCGTGCGATTGGATCCACGAGATGCACGACGGCGTCATCGTTGCCAGCCACCCGCGCAAACACGGGTGAATGGAGCGAAACTCGGCTGGCAACTTCCCGTGCGCAGTCCTATCTGTCTGCCGGAAATCCCGAAGAAGCGTGTCTCAAATCCAACCAACGGCAGAAGCGGCACGCGCGCGCAAACCATCTAAGTGGTTCGTTAGGGGAGTTCTCCTCCCCTTCGCGGTCACCCGGCTCCTGCTCATCCTCGTGGCCTGGGGTGGTTTCCACCTCGTGAAGAAACCCTTCAGGACCGGCAAATGGGAAATCGGAAGCGATGGGATGGTTAGCCCGATTCAGGCCCAGCTCTCTACGGATGCCCACCCCGTGCTCAACATGTTCTCGCGCTGGGACAGCGAGTGGTATCTCTCGATCATGCAGCACGGCTACCGGTTTACTCCCGGAAAGGAATCGAGTGTGGCGTTCTTCCCGCTCTACCCCGGCGCGGTGCGTATCCTCCATCTCGTCTTCCCTTTTCGGAGCGACGCCGGCTGGCTCTTCCTTGGCATCCTGCTCTCGAATGGCGCATGCCTCCTCGCGCTGGCCTGGTTGTATCAGTTGGTTTTTTGGGACCACGGCGACGTCGTGGCGGCGCGCACGGTTCTTTATCTGTGTGTTTTCCCGACCACTCTTTTTCTTTCTGCCTTTTACTCCGAGGGCCTTTTTCTCGCCTGCGTGCTCGGGGCTTTCTTCTTCGCTCGTCGCGGAAGATGGCTCTGGGCAGGGCTCTTCGCGGGTTTGGCTGCGATCGGTCGTGCGCCGGGAGTGCTGGTTGTGATCGCGATCGCTTTCGAATACCTGCAGCAAAGGAAATTCCATTGGCGAGAGGTCAAGGCAGATTGCCTAAGCCTGCTTCTTGCGCCGCTGGCCACGGCCGCTCACCTAGCCTACTTCAAATGGCGATTCGGCAGTTGGTTCGTCCTCTTCAAGGTGGAAGCCGTTAAAAGCTGGTCGCGCAAGCTCACTCCGCCCTGGGTCACGTTCGCAACTTTTTTCCAGCGCCCTCACTCTG
>JBDTIQ010000241.1:0-36260 GCA_039936335.1 Chthoniobacterales bacterium | reverse complement strand
CCGTCTCAGAATGCCCGCGCCGCACTAGCCCAATCGTTAGGCGGGAACGGTTCAATGGCATCGCAGCACGGGCGTTTCACCTTTACTTGAAAGCATTACAAACAATAGTGGGAGGGTCATGGTGGGTGAGACTCTTAACGCGCCGCCGCGCCGCGCGTCGAGTGGAAACGCTCCGCGCAGGCTGCCGAAAAATCTTCTCTACTCGATCTTCGCGCGGATCGGCGGTTCGGGCCTGGATACCGATGCGTTCGAGACCTTGCGCGCCTCGAGTCGCAGCGGATTCCTCGGCAAAGCGGTCGCCTACGATAATCGGCAAAGCGAAATTCCGGCATCGCAGATTGAATCGCTCCGCTGGCATCCGGTGCGGCTCCTTTCCTTTCTGGAGAGTCCCTATTATTACGGAGCGAAGAAAAAATATCTCGATTGGATCGTGTCGCGACATCTCGCCACCGGTCGCTACGATCTGTTTCATTCGTGGTCAGGCGATTGTCTGCTCTCGCTGCGGGAGGCACATAAAATGGGTATCCCGTCCGTGCTCGAGATCCCGACCTGGCACCGCGACCGCGGGAAGATCAAGCGCGCGCAGCAACTTTCGCAGGCGCGGCCTGAGCTGCCGCTGCGCAAACGCTGGAAGGAAAACCTGCTCCTGCAGCGCGATCGCTTCATCGAGGAATATGAGCTCGCAACGCTGATCCTCGTGCTCTCGGAGCGCGCAGCGGAGACGTTTCGTGTGCAGGGTTTTCCGGAGAAGAAATTGTTCTACCTGCCGCGCGGAGTCGATGTCGAGCGTTTCACGCCGGGCGAGCGGCCGGCACATTTCCGGGCGGTTTTTTCCGGGGCGCTGATCGAGCGCAAAGGCGTGCATCATTTGCTCGAAGCCTGGGCGCGGCTGGACCTGAAAGACGCGGAACTCTGGCTCGTCGGCTCGGTTCACGAAGAGATGAAACCGTATCTGGAAAAATTCGCACGGTCGGACGTAAAGGTGATCGGCTTTGCGAAGGAACCGGAGACTTACCTGCGCCAGTCGACGATTCACGTTTTCCCCTCGCAATGCGAAGGCAGCGCGAAGGTCACCTACGAAGCGGCGGCCTGTGGTCTGCCGCAAATCACGACGCGGGAAGCCGGCGACGTGGTCGAAGATGGCGTGCAGGGAATCATCGTGCCGCCCGGCGACGTGGATGCGATCGCGGCTGCCATTCAACATCTCTACGATCATCCGGAAATCGTGGCCCGGATGAGCCTCGCCGCCCGCGAACGAGTTGTGGAGAATTTTACCTGGGACCATTTTCGCGCGCGGCTGCTGGAGGCTTACTCCGTCGCGCTGGAGATGTCTCGTTAGGCGTTTGAACGTTCTCCTCATTCAACTCAAGCGAATCGGCGACCTGATCCTGACGGTGCCGGCGATCGCCGCCGTGCGGAAGATTTTCCCGGACGTGGAGATCACACTCGTAGTCGCGCACGGCTCGCGCGCTTTGCTGCCGGCGATCCCGGGCGTCGATCACAAGTTGATCGCGTGCGGGCGCGCTTCTGATGTCGCTTCCTGGCTGACGATCGGGAGGAAGAAGTTCGATTACTGCCTCGACTTTTCGCGGACGGATCGCTCGGCTTTTCTCACGTTTCTCTCGGGCGCGCGGAATCGGATCACTTACGATACCGTCCGGCGCGAACCGGTGCGGCAGCTGAGTTACAACCAGTTTATCCCTTCACAGGTGCAAACGACGCACACGGTCGATTATCACCTCGCATTGCTCGCGCCGCTTGGGGTGCATGATCCTTCGCCGGAAATCCATCTTGAGCTTCCTGATTCCGCGCAGAAGAAGGCCGACGAAATCATTGCGCAGCAGGAGCTCGGCGCGGATTTCATCCTGCTCCATCCCGGCTCGGCGCGAGCGGAGAAGTTCTGGAGAGCGCGACGCTGGGCCGCCTTGGCCGATACCTTTCCGGGGCGGAACGGGATCCGCTTCGCATTCACCGGCGGCCCGGTCGCGATGGAGCAAATGCACATCGGCCAGATCAAGTCTTTCCTCCGCCATCCGGTGGTCGATCTTTCGGGTCAGCTCGATTTGCTCGTCTTCGCCGCGCTGATGCAACGCGCACGCTTACTCGTCACGATTGACTCAGCGCCGATGCACCTCGCCGGTGCGCTCGGGATTCCACAAGTCGTCCTCTTTGGCCCGACGAATCCCTTTCATTGGCGGCCACGCGGCGCGCCGGCGATTATTCTACAGGGCCAATCACCGGGGCCGGTGCACGAGTTCACCCCGCGCCAGACGCCGTCGCTGATGAACGAAATCTCGACGCAACAAGTGATCAATGCTATGCAGTTGCTGCTGTCGGCGCCGGCAGCGCCCGAGCCATGAGCGACGAGAAACAGCGTAAGCGCAAGCAGTCGATCTGGACCACCATCCGCATCGGCTGGCGGCCGTATCGACGTCTCTATTCCTACGTGATGCCGTACAAGTTCCGGTTCATCATAGGATTAGCTTTTGGGTTTCTCTTCGGCGCCGTCACTTCCCTGCTGCCGCTCGTGATGGCCAAGGTGACCAGCATCGTGTTCAACGGCCACGCGGTGAGCCCGACGGCGCTGGCGAGCGATCCGGCGCTGATGACGCATGGGCCGAAGATCAATAACCTCGTTGTCCTTTGCCTCGCCATCCCGGCCGTCATGACCGTGCGGAGTCTTTGCTCCTTCGCCAACACCTACTACACCAGCTGGGTCAGCAACAAAGTTCTGACCGATATCCGCACCCATCTTTTCGGGAAGATGATCAGCCATTCGATGGACTTTTTTAATAAAGCCCAGTCCGGCTATCTGATGTCGAAGATCACCAACGACACCAACATGATGCAGGCGGCGCTCTCGAGCGTGAGCAGCGACCTCTTCAAGCAACCGGTCGCCATCATCGGTGGCATCGGGGTGCTCCTGTACATGGATTGGAAGTTTACCATCGTCACGCTGGTTCTGTTCCCGAGCTGCATCATCCCGCTGAGCCTGTACGGCAAACGCGCCCGCCACGCGGTGAAGAACGAACAATACGGGCTGTCGCAAATGGTGGTGACGATGCAGGAGACTTTTGCAGGCATCCGGGTGATCAAATCGTTTGCCCGCGAGGCGCTGCAGGAAAAGCTCTTCCGCAAGAGCAATGACGCGCAGTTTTCTGCTTCCATGCGTCTCGTCCGCTCGACGGAAGCGGTCGGTCCGCTGGTGGAAACAATCGCGGCGATGGGTGTGGGGCTGGCGCTGCTTTATGTTTATGTAGACCAGCTTCCGGCAGCCAAATTTATCGCGCTCCTCGGCGGCATTTTTCTTCTCTACGACCCCATTAAAAGCCTCAGTCGCATCCACATCGTCATGCAGCGCTCCATCCAGGCGACGGTGGAGATATTTGGAATCCTCGACTCAAACCCCTCCGTCCAGGATGCTCCGGACGCCATTGATCTGCGCCGCGCTGCGGGCCAGATCGATTTCGAAAACGTTAGCTTCCGCTACGAGGGCGGCATCACCGACGCCGCGCAAAATCTAACCCTTCGTGTCGAACCTGGGCGCAGTTACGCGCTCGTTGGCGCGAGCGGCGCGGGCAAGAGCACGATTCTTTCCCTCATTCTCCGCCTCTATGACCCGACCGCCGGCATCGTCCGGGTCGACAGACATGATCTGCGCAATATCACCCAAAACTCACTCCGCCACCTCATCGGCCTCGTCTCGCAGGACACCTTTCTTTTCCACGATACGATCTTTTCGAATATCCAGTTCGGCCGGCTCGATGCGACTGAGGAAGAAATTCGCGCCGCCGCCGTCACCGCTTACGCCCACGATTTCATCATGGCCCAGCCGAACGGCTACGAAACGGTCATCGGCGACAAAGGCTGCCTTCTTTCCGGCGGCCAGCAACAGCGCCTCGCGATCGCCCGCGCCCTGCTCAAGAACGCACCCATTCTGCTCCTGGACGAAGCGACCTCCGCGCTCGACAGCGAGAGCGAACAGCAAATTCAAATCGCACTCGAGTATTTGGCGAAAGGCCGCACCGTCATCGCGATCGCGCATCGGCTCTCGACCATTCTCTCCGCCGACCAGATCGTGGTGATGGAAAGCGGCCGCATCAAGGAGATGGGGACCCATCACGAATTGCTCGACAAGAGCGGCTACTATCGGCGCCTCTACGACCTGCAGTTCAACCGCAATCCCGATGAATCCGGCGCGGAGGTCGAAATGCTTGCGGGCGCGGGCGTGTAAGCGCGCGGGCCCGAAGAGCCGGCGGAAGGCACTTGCTATCATCCTGAGGCGGCGCAGCCCGGCGAAGGACCTCTCGCGCACGCTGCGGGTTATCCGCCTAGCGATCACTGCAACGCCCGCGATCCAAAACTGTGGCGAAAGCCGGGCGACGCATGCGAGGTCCTTCGACCCCGCTGCGCTCCGCTCAGGCTGACAATCGCGGCAGCGACATTTCCTCGCTCACCCTTCACGCTTCACCCTTCAGTTTTCTCTCACTTGACTTCCCCGTTAGGCAGCCGCAGCCTCCTCGCAGTTCTTTTGCCACTGCTTAATGGCTCGCCCGGATGCGGGCCAACGGGGGACCCAAATTTCGCGCGCCTAACGAGCCGCGGATCGGGGCAAACGAGGTGCGACCTCGGGGGCATTTAATGGCTCCAGCCCGACAGCTAACCTCGTCAGCTTCATTAAAAGTGCCGGACCGGCCGCGTCGCGCGTGGCCGCCTTTGTCTCTCGCAGCAATCTGATCCCAACCAACGTCAAGCGCCCGCGGAACGTCGATGTCCCGCGCGCCGCCGCCATTCTCTACGGCGACTGGGGCACGAGCAAAGCCTACGTCATTGGCCTCGCTTTCGCGGTCGGCGGCTACTCGTCATTCTGGTTGATCGCGGCGATGAGCGTGCTCACCGCCCTCGTCGGGATGAACTACATCATCGTCTGCCGGCTCTATCCGGAAGGCGGCGGCGTTTACGCAAGCGTGCGGCACCGCTCGGAGGTGATCTCGATTGTCGGCGCGTTTTTGTTGATCGCCGATTATTTGGTGACGGCGGCGCTCAGCGCACTTTCCGCCTTCCACTATCTCGGGCTTCCCCACCCAGAACGCTGGGCCGCTGGAGCCATTCTCGTCATCGGATTGTTCAATTTACTCGGTCCGAAACACACCGGCGGCCTCGCTTTTCTCATCTCGGTCCCGACTGCTCTGGTTGTCGTTTTACTTGCCATCTTCAGCCTTCCGCACCTCGGCACAGCAGTCGCGCACCTCCAGCCATTACAGGGTTCTTTTTGGCATAACTGGAACGGCTTTGTCGCGATCGTCCTCGCACTTTCCGGAGTCGAAGCGATCGCGAACTCGACCGGCCAAATGCACCTGAACCCGGGCACCACGGAGGCGAATCCCTCCGTCACAAAAACCTCCACTCCCGCGCTGCTCTGGGTCATGGTCGAAGTCTGCATTTTCACCGCGCTCCTCGGGCTCGCGATGCAGGCGCTCCCGGGCCTGCACGCCGTTCACGGCGAGGTGAACGCGCCCGGCGCGAGCGGGGTGCGAGATTACATGCTCCGCTATATGGGCGAGCACTTTATCGGCGCGGCGCTTGGGCCGTCGTTAGGCCACGTCTTCGGCATCATCGTCAGCATCGTCTTTGGCTGTCTCCTCCTTTCGGCCGTGAACACGTCCGTCGTCGCGCTCATCAGCATCCAATTTCTCATGGCACGCGATCGCGAAATGCCACGCATTTTCGAGCGCCTGAATAAATGGGGCGTGCCGAGCTTTGGGATGTTGCTCGCCACCGTCGTCCCGATGGTCCTCGTCCTCGCCGTGCGCGATATCGCCGGATTGGCAGAGCTTTATGCCGTCGGCGTGGTCGGCGCGATCGCCACCAATCTCGGCGCCACCGCGACCGACCGGACGAAAAAGATGGCCCGCTGGCAGCGTGGCCTGATGATGTTCACCTTTGTCGTGATGGCGGCGATCGAGATCTCGCTCCTCATCGACAAGCCTAACGCCCGCTATTTTGTCGCCACGATTCTCACGGTGGCGCTCATCCTGCGCGGACTCGTGCAGGAGAGCCGGATGAAAAAAGAAGCCGCCGCCCTCGCTCCGGAGAAGTTGCCCGTGCAAGTCGCCGGCTCGGCTGTGGCTCCCCTGCCGGATTCAGTCAGCGGCGAAGCGATGCTTTGCGCGATTCGCGGTCCCGGTCGCACGCTCGATTTTGCTCTGCGCGAAGCTCGCGAAACCGGGCGCCGACTCTACCTTCTCTTCGTGCGCGAACAGCGTTTCATGACCGAACAGGATGCGAAACGCAAATGGCAGGAAGACCCGGAAGCCAGCGCCATTTTCGAGACCGCAAAAGCCCGCGCGGGCAGCGCAACCACGCCTCTTTTCTGCTATGCGGTGAGCGAATCCGCATCCCAAACGATCGTCGACATCGCCGCCACCATAGGTGCCTCGCGCCTCATCCTCGGCGCGCCGCGCCGGCCGGCGATGGTGAACCTGCTCCGCGGCAACCTCGTCCGCGAGGTGTCCGATATTCTGCCCGAAGAGATCGACCTCCTCGTTTACGCCTAACGTCGATCCGCGGCACCTGCGGAGATATCTTTCGCGCGTTGCAGTTGCAGCTTGCGTTCTGGCACGCGCATATAAAACTCCCCCGCATGAGATTCGCCTCTGCCAAAAATCAGCCGACTCTCGGCCGTGCGCTGGTGGCTTTGGCGATGATCGGAGTCTTTCTCCTCGCTCTCCTGGTCGCGGATTCGCTGCAACTGCATGAGCGCATCCATCGGACGCAAGGCGTCGAGCACGTCTGCGCGGCCACGATCCTTGCCGGTGGCGGAGTTGAAAATCTTGCCACTGTTTTCCGTGTCCCCGATCCAACGCAGGCACCAGAGCCGTTCGTCTTCACTGCGACGGCGGTGGCTCCGCTCCTCGTTCCGCTCGATTTCCTTCTCCTCGAACACGCGCCGCCCGCGCTCTCCTGATCCTTGGCCATTCCCGCTCTTGAGCGGGCGGTGACCGCTCTCGCGTTCCGCGCGTCGCCGGGCCAATGCTGCGAACGTATTTCTGCGTTTTGAAATCAATCCGCGCCCTCGTTAGGCCGGAGGATCAGGAAGTTCGATGAAGAAAATAATTTGGATCATGCTGTGCTGCAGTGCCGTCGTGACGGCGCGCGCCGAAGAAGCCTCACCCGCACCGACCACGCCCGCCTCGGCGGCCGAGGTCGAGACGCTTCGCCAACAGGTCCAAGCGCTCACCGAAACAGTGAAAGCGCTCCAGCAACAAGTGAAAGATCAACAGGCCGCAGCTTCGGCTCCAGTCGAACCGGCGGCTCTGCCCGCGAACGCCAACCTCGCGACTGCAACACCGACCCCCGCGGCTAACGTGGCTCCGGCTTTTCCGACCACGGATGACTCGGTCGTCGCGGGAGCCCCCGCTCCGGTAGTTTCTGCGCCGGCCGCGCCCGGGCCAGCCACCACGGCGGTGAATTCGCAGTTTCCAACCACCGACGCATCGGTCACGACTTCGACGGCGACGATTTCTTCCACCGGCGCCGGCGCTTCCCTAGTCGCGCCAATGACGATCGCCGGCAGTCGCGCCGGCGGCACTTATATGAACCTCTCGTTTGATGGGCAGTTCTCGCTCGCCTATTCGAGCGATCGCGATCTCGCTAAACTCGAGGTCGGCGATCACGATCCGCAGCAGCGCGGGTTTAACGCGCGCAATCTCGAGCTCGCGCTCGACGGCGCGGTCGATCCGTATTTCGAAGGTTTCGCGAACATCGTTTTGAAGCTGAACAACGACAACGAAACCGAGATCGAGGTCGAAGAAGCGTTCCTGCAAACGAGCGATCTGCCTTACGGTTTACAGCTTAAGGCCGGGCAGTTTTTCTCCGCCTTCGGACGGATCAATCCGACGCATCCGCACACTTGGGATTTCGCCGACGACCCGCTCGTGCACGGCTTGTTTCTCGGCTCCGACGGCCTCCGCGGAGTCGGCGCGCAAGTCTCTTGGACGGTCCCCGTTTCCTGGTATTCGCAATTCCTTTTCGGCGTGCAAAACGGGCGCGGTAACACCGGATTCTCCTTTCGAAATCCCGGCGACAACGGCACCTTTTATGGCCGCGAGACGACCGATCGCGAAGCGCGCGGCGTGCAGGATTTCGTTTATGTCCCGCGCTGGGAAAACTCATTCGATCTCAGCCCGACCCAGACGGTCCTTGGCGGAATCTCCGGCGCGTTTGGATCGAACGAGACGGGCGCCAACTCACGCACCCAGATCTACGGCGCCGACCTGCTCTACAAATGGAAATCGCCCCGCGCGGAAGGTGGCTTTCCCTTCGTGAAATGGCAGACCGAAGCGATGTATCGCCGCTTCGAGGCCGGCCGCGGCGTCGACGAATCGTTCCCGGTCGCGGAGACGTTTCACGACTGGGGCATGTACTCGCAAGTCGTCTGGGGCTTCAAGAAAGGCTGGACCACCGGCGTGCGCGGCGACTACGTGCACATGCAGGATTCGGACTACACGGATGTGCTCGATCGCCAAAGCCGCGAGCGCATCTCGGCCGATCTCACCTGGTATCCGACGGAATTCTCCAAGCTGCGATTGCAATACAACCACGACTTTCTCGAGGCCGACCACTTCTTCTCCCAGCGTCAGGCGGACTCCATTTTCTTCCAGTTCGAATTCATCCTCGGCGCGCACGGAGCGCACAAATTTTGATGCGCCCGCCGTTTTGTCATCCTGCGCGGAGCGAAGCGAAGTCGAAGGACCTCACAAGCATCTCTTCGTTTGATTTGGAAAAGAAGCCGCGAGCCGCTTGCGGGGTCCTTCGACTCCGCTGCGCTCCGCTCAGGATGACAAAGTGAAAGCCACGCGCCTAACGAAACTATGAAACCCAACCACCTGAAGAAACTGGCCGCCACTCTCGGTCTCTGCCTAACGACTGCGCTGGCCGCGCAGGCTAAAGTCAACGTCGTCGCGACGCTCCCCGATTACGGCGCGCTCGCGCGCGAAATCGGCGGCGCGAATGTCGACGTGAGCGTCCTCGCGAAACCGACCGAGGATCCGCACTTTGTCGACGCGCGGCCCAGCTTTGTCGTGAAACTGCGTGAAGCCGACATGTTGATCGACGGCGGCGCCGAGCTCGAGATCGGCTGGCTCCCGCCGCTCCTGCAAAACGCGCGCAACCCAAAAATCGCCGCCGGGCAACCGGGCCGCGTCGAGGCTTCGCAGGGAATTCGCTTGATGGAAGTGCCAGCCGAACTCACGCGCGCGGCAGGCGATGTACACGCGCTGGGGAACCCGCATTTCATGGTCGATCCGATCATCGCGAAAGCGGTCGCGGCGCACATCGCAAGTGCTCTCGCCACGGTCGATCCCGCGCACGCGACCGACTACCAGACTAACGAGAAGCGGTTCGAGAACACGATCAACGCCAAGCTTCAAGAATGGGGCGCGAAATTGCTCCCGTATCGCGGTCAGAGCCTCGTCGCTTATCACGATTCGTGGCCCTATTTCGCGCATCGCTTCGGTTTCAACATCAGCATTTTCCTCGAACCGAAGCCGGGTATTCCGCCGTCGCCTTCGCATCTCGCGGACGTAATCGCGCAGATGAAGGCGCAGAAGATCAAAGTGATCCTCGTGGAGCCGTATCAGAACCGAAAGATCGCGGAGAAGGTCGCGCAGACGACCGGGGGCAAAGTGGTCGATTTCGCGCAATTCCCCGGGGCGCTGCCGGACACGGATACTTACGTGAAGTTGATCGACGCCCTCGTGAACCGTCTCGCGGCCGCGCTCAAGTAAGCCATGTGGGATGTGATGTTCTGGCCCATCGTGGCCTGCGTTTTGTTGCCGTGGCTGCTGGTTTATCTCGGCCTGCACGTCGTTAGGCGTGGGATCATTTTCATCGACATCGCGATGGCGCAGATGGCGTCGTTGGGCATCTGCGTCGCGGTTTTGCTGCACCTGAATCTCGAAGGCTGGCCGGCCTTTTTCATCGCGCTCGGGTTCACGCTGATCGGTGCGGCGATCTTTTCTGTCACGGGTAAGCGCGCGAGCCAGATTCCGCAGGAAGCGGTCATCGGCATCGGTTATGTCGTGGCGGCGGCAGCGGCGGTGTTGCTCCTGAGTCGCGCAGCGGAAGGCGACGAGGAGATCAAGAACATGCTCGTCGGCAACATCCTGCTCGTGAGTCCGACGGATGTCTGGAAATGTTTCGGTCTCTTCGGCTTTGTCGGGATTGTCCACTTCATCCTGCGGCGCTCGATTCTGCTTGTCTCCTTCGATCGCGACGCGGCCTACGAACGCGGTCTGCGCGTGCGCTGGTGGGATTTTCTCTTCTATGCCCTCTTCGGCCTTGTGGTGACGAGTTTCGTTCGGATCGCCGGCGTGCTGCTCGTCTTCACCTATCTCATTGTGCCGGCCGTCTGTGGGATCAATCTGGCCGGTTCGTTAGGCAAACGGCTCCTGATCGGCTGGGCGATCGCGCTGATCGGGGGCGTCGCGGGTCTGTTCTTTTCTTATCACTGGGATCTGCCCTCGGGCGCGGCAATCGTCTGCACCTTCGGGGTGTTACTCATCCTCATTGCGGGCGTGGGAGTTTTACTTCCGCGGACGCGCTGAGGAAGGCGCGCTGCGAACTAACGAAAACGGCGGGGCCCGAAAGAGACCCGCCGCTTCGGTTTGTCAGTTGCTTCCGGCTTAGCCCTTTGCCTGGCTGAACTTCTCGATCTTCTCGAGATGGCTCTTTAACGTCGGGAGACTGTCTTCGATGAATTTCTTCAGCTCGGGGTTCTTGACCGTCTTATCGGCTTCTTCGAATTCGTTGATGTCCTTCTTATGGTCTTTCACCATCGCGGGCACGTATTTGTTATCGAACTCGGCGCCGGAGAGCTTGGAGAACTTGTCGACCATCGCCTGATGTTTCGCGTTTAGGTCGGCCGGGATCTTGACGTCCATCTTGCCGGCAATTTCTTTCAGGTTGTCGTTGATGTTGGTGTGGTCTTTCACCATCAGGTTGCCGAAATCTTTCACGTCTTCGCTGCCACCTTTTTCGGCGGCTATTTTACCGAGGGCGACTTCGGTCATTCCGCCTTGGGCCGCTTTCTTGACGAAGGCTTTCTCCATCGCGGTCGGCTTGGTATTGGTATTTGTGTCGTCAGCGGCAGAAGATTGCTGCCAGGGGGTGCAAAGTGCAGCTGCGACTCCGAGTGTGAATGCGAGTGTTTTTATTTTCATAGTATAAAATGATCGCGCTTCACGGCCCGCGCGGATGCTTGGCAAGCGGTGGCGGCGAGCACGGACCGCTCGCCGTGCGCCGAGAAAACACTTGCCGGTTGCGGCGACGCGTCGGTTAGTCGGGGCGCACGACTCATGGCAGAACCTCTCATTGAAGCGCCCGGCGTGCACCGGCCCCGGAATGTCGATTGGAAACGCGCCGCCGCCCTGCTCTACGGCGACTGGGCACGAGCAAGGCTTACGTCATCGGACTCGCCTTTGTCGCGGCGGGGTTCGCGTCGTTTCCGCTCATTCTCGCGGTCTGCGTGCTCACGGCGGTCGTTGGTTTTAACTACATCATCGTCTGCGCGCATTTTCCGGACGGCGGCGGCGTTTATTCGGCGGCGCGGGAACAGAGCCGGTTTCTCGCCTCGGCCGGTGCGCTGCTTCTGGTTGCGAACTTCATTGTCACGGCGGCGCTGAGCGGCTGGGCGGCGGTCAGTTATTTCGGCGTGCCGCCGCAATATGCGCGCGTCGCGACGATGGGTCTCGTGATCCTCGTCGGGGTGATCAACTACTTTGGGCCGCGACACAGCGGAAGCGTTTCGCTTTATCTCGCGATCCCGGCGGTGCTGACAGTGCTCGTGATTGTCGGGCTGAGCGCCGGCTACCTGAACACGGCGCATCTCGAGCCGACCCACTCGAATTTAGAAGTAACCTGGACGCAATTTGTCGGCGTGATCCTGGCGCTCAGCGGCGTCGAAGCGGTCGCGAACATCACCGGCGTGATGAAGCTCGATCCGGGCTCGACACCGGACAATCCAAAGGTTACGCGGACGGCGGCGAAGGCGATCATTCCAGTCGCCGTCGAAGTCGTCGTCGGCACGGCGCTGCTCGGCTGGGCGATGCTCTCGATGCCGAAGGTTTATCAGCCGGAACTGATGCAGCACTCCGAGGATATGCTGCGCTACCTCGGCGAACACTACGGCACGCTGGTAGTCGCGCCGTGGTTCGGAAACGCCTTCGGCCTCGTCGTCGGTATCGTCTTCGGTCTCCTGCTTTTTAGCGCGGTGAACACTGCGGTCGTCGCGCTCATCGGCGTCATTTACATGATGGCGCAGGACGGCGAAATGCCGAAACAACTGGCGCGCCTCAACCGCCACGGCGTGCCGCGGATTCCGCTTTTTGTCGCGATGGGAATCCCGATTCTCGTCCTCGCGGTCACGCAGAAATTCGAGGCGCTCGCCGGGCTTTACGCGATCGGCGTGGTCGGCGCGATCGCGGTTAATCTTGGCTCGTGCAGCTTCAACAAGCGGCTCGGGCTGCCGTGGTATCAGCGGCTCCTGATGGTCGTCACGTTTCTCGTCCTCACGGCGGTGGAATTAACGATCGCGAAGACGAAGCCCGACGCGCTCTTTTTCGCGATCTGTGTGCTCGGGATCGGTCTCTCGCTGCGCGCTTATTCGCACAAACTCTCCGGCTTAAGAACCGTCACGATGGCGAAAGAAGTCGCGGAAATGGTGGCGCCGAATTTGCCCTCCACGATGCAATCACGACTCGAGGAAGGTCAGAAAATCATGGTCGCGGCGCGCGGGATCACTCCGGTACTGAATTTCGCGCTCGAGGAAGCGCAACTGCGCAAAGCAGTGCTCTGCGTTCTCTACGTGAAGGAGATCTCGATTTATTTCGCGGGCGCGCCGGCCACGCTCGGCAGCTCGAAATGGAAAGACGATCCGCAGGCCAACGCGATCATGTCGCTCATGATCAAGGAAGGCGAAGCGCGCGGCGTTTGCGTGCAGCCGGTTTACGCGGTGAGTGAGGACACTGCCGCGACGATCCTCGATCTCGCGGCTACGCTCGGCGTTGATTACATCATGCTCGGCTCCTCGCAGCGGCGAACGCTAGCGGACCTACTGCGCGGGAGTGTGGCGACGCAGATCGCGCAGGGGCTACCGGAGTCGATTCGACTGATGATCTTCGGGTAGGTCTTCATCGGCGGGAGAGGTTGTCATCCTGAACGGAGCGAAGGATCTCGCAAGCGTCGCTCGACCCGACTTCGCGAACTGACGCCGAAGATGGCTTGCGAAGTCCCTCGACTTCGCTAACGCTCCGCTCGGGATGACAAGTGGCCGAGTTCCCGTCAAAGTGGGAGCCCAATGACCCCGCCCAAAGTGCTCGTCGCAGATCCGATTTCACCACGCGGCATCGAGGAATTGGGCGCCGGTGGCACTTTGGAAGTGGTCGTCAAAACCGGGCTGAAAGAAGCCGAACTCGTCGCGCTGATCCCTGATTTCAGCGCGCTCGTCGTGCGCAGCCAGACGAAGGTAACGGCCGCAATCCTCCAAGCCGCCAGCCATCTGCGAGTCGTCGGCCGTGCCGGCGTCGGCGTCGATAACGTCGATGTCGAAGTGGCCACGCGCCGCGGTGTGATCGTGATGAACACGCCCGGCGGCAACACGATCTCCACCGCCGAACACGCCTTCTCGCTCCTCGTCTCGGTCGCGCGCAAAATCCCGCAAGCGCATTCGAACATTCAGGCCGGCAAGTGGGATCGGAAGCAATTCGAAGGCACCGAACTCTACGGCAAAACGCTCGGGATTATCGGCATGGGCCGGATCGGCTCGGAGTTGAGCCGGCGCGCGATCGCCTTCGGCATGCGCGTGCTCGCATACGATCCGTTTCTCTCGGCGGCGCGGGCGCGCTCTCTGCAGGTGGAGCTGATCGAAGAGATCGACGAGCTCCTGCCGCACTGCGATTTCCTCACCTTACACACGCCGCTCACGCCAGAGACGCATCACCTGCTGAACGCCGCGCGCCTAACGAAAACCAAACGCGGCGTCCGCATCATCAACTGCGCCCGCGGCGGGCTCGTCGACGAAGCGGCGCTCGTGGAATCGTTAGGCAATGGCCAGGTCGCGGGCGCTGCGCTCGATGTCTTCGAAACGGAGCCGTTGCCTAACGACTCCCCGTTGCGCGGCATCCCGAACCTGATCCTGACTCCGCACCTCGGTGCTTCGACCGCAGAAGCGCAGGAAAGTGTCGGGATCGAAATCGCGCAGGCGATTCGCGCGGCGCTCCTCGAGGGCACGATCCGCAACGCCGTGAACATGCCGAATCTCGATGCGAAAACGCTCGCGATCGTCGGGCCGCATCTGCGTTTCGGCGAAAAGCTCGGGATGTTTCTCTCGCAGGTTTCGCCGCAGCGCGTCGAGAGTTTGCACATCAACTACAGCGGGAAAGTGAACGAGGCCGACACGACCGCGATCACGCGCTCGATCCTGAAAGGTTTCCTGCGGGTCGCGGGCGGGGACGACGTGAATGAAGTCAACGCGCCCGCTTTCGCCGAGGCGCATGGGATCAAGGTGACCGAGTCGCGCCTGAGCGCGCCCGGAGATTACACCGATCTGCTCGAGCTGACCGCGAACGCCGAAGGCAAAACCGTGTCCGTGGCAGGCGCATTTTTTGGCGCGACGCCGCGGATCGTGAACATCAACGGCCGCCCGCTCGAGGCGCGGCCGCGGGGCGTGATTTTAGTCCTCGAAAATACCAATCGGCCCGGCATGGTCGGGCGCATCGGGACATTGTTAGGCGCGCACGGCGTGAACATCGCGACGATGTCGCTGAGCCGGAACGAAGCCGGCGGCCGCGCACTGACCGTTCTCAATCTCGACGCCACGCCGCCACCGGAGCTCCTCGCCGAGATCAGCGCCAGCGACGACATTCACAGCGCACAGGTCGTGCAATTATAGCGCGATAGAACCGTTGCCATTCCGGCAAACGATCTCTAGGATCGAAATATGGGCGCACTTATCTGGACTTTGATCATCGGCCTCGTCATCGGGGCCATCGCGAAATTACTCATGCCGGGGAAGGATCCCGGTGGCTGCATCATCACCATGCTCATCGGCATTGCGGGCGCGTTTGTGGGCACGTGGCTGGGCCGACTCTTCTGGGGCCAGACCTACGCGGCCGGAATCATCATGTCGATCATCGGGGCCATGATCCTACTGCTGATCTATCGCCTGATTATCGGCAAGAAGAGGTAGCCAATCCAAGCGTGGCGGCGTTGCCCGCCCCGATGTGGAGCCGCCGTCATCCTGAGCGGAGCGCAGCGAAGTCGAAGGATCTCGTGGGTTCTTCCTGAAGATTTCGAATCCTTTCCGGCCCGCGCGAGCTCTTCCAGCAAACTCGCCGGGATCCCTCGGTTTCGCTGCGCTCCGCTCGGGATGACAGCGGGAACGTTACTCGACGGTCACGCTTTTCGCGAGATTGCGCGGCTTATCCACGTCGCGACCGAGCGCCACGGCGAGATGGTAAGCGAACAACTGGAGCGGGATCACGGTCAGCACCGGCATCGCGATATCCGCCGCGTCCGGCACGATGATCAGGTCGTCGGCGATCCCTTTTAATTTGCCAGCGCCGCTCGCGGTGGTGAGCGCGATGATCGGTCCCTTCCGCGCGCGGACCTGCTCGATGTTGTTCAGGTTTTTCGAGAAAACCGCGTCGTCGGGCACGATGAAAACCGAGGGCAACTCCGGCCTAACGAGCGCGATGATGCCGTGCTTCAACTCAGCGCTGGGGTGACCTTCCGCGTAAAGGTAGGTGATTTCCTTCACCTTCAGCGCCGCCTCGAGCGCGATCGGGAAATTAAGTTGCCGCCCGAAGAACAGCATTCCGGTCGACTCCACATATTTCAGCGCGACCTCTTTAATCGCGTCGCTCAGCTTGAGCACTTCCTCGATTTTCTCCGGGAGCGATTGGAGCGCCTCGATCAGGCGCGTGCCCTCGACCGTCGAGAGGTGCCGCATTCGGCCTAACAATAAGGCGATCAGGTTCAGGATCACGACCTGCGAGGTGAACGACTTCGACGCGGCGACGCCGATCTCCGGCCCGGCGTGCATGTAAACGCCGCCGTCGCTCTCGCGCGCGATCGTGCTCGCGACGTTGTTGCAGATGCCAAGCGTGCGATAGCCCTTACGCTGGCTCTCGCGGAGCGCGCCTAACGTGTCGGCGGTTTCGCCGCTCTGGCTGATCGTGAAAACAAGTGTATCGCGCGTCATCGGCGTGTTGCGATGGCGGAACTCGCTCGCGAACTCCACCTCGGTCGGGATCTGCGCGATCTGCTCGATCAGATATTCGCCCACCATGCCTGCGTGCAACGCGGTGCCGCAGCCAGTTAAAACGATCCGCCCGACATCGCGCAATTGCGCCGCAGTCATGTTGAGGCCGCCGAGTTTAGCGGTGCATTCTTCCAGGCTCAAACGCCCGCGCAAAGCGTCGCGAACCGAACCCGGCTGCTCAAAGATTTCCTTGAGCATGTAATGCGGGTAGTCGCCTTTCTTAATGTCTTCGGCGGTGAACTCAACTTTGCTGATCGCGTGGTTGGCGGTCTCGCCCGCGAGCGAGCTAATCTCAAACTTATCGGGCTCGACCGCGACGAGATCGAAGTCGTTCAGATAAACCGCGTCGCGCGTGTAAGCGACGATCGCGCTCACGTCGCTCGCAAGGAAGTTTTCATCCTTCCCGACGCCGAGCACGAGCGGGCTGCCGCGGCGCGCGCCGACGATGAAATCGGGGATGTCGCTATGGACCAGCGCGATGCCGTAGGTGCCGATCACTTGTTGCAGCGCGGTGCGGAGCGCTTCGACGAGGAGCGCTTTGTGCCGGCGCGGATCAGTCACGCCGGCGGCGGAATTTTCGTAAATTTTTCCCACGAGATGCGCGAGCACTTCGCTGTCGGTCTCGGACTTAAAATGATGTTCGCCTTCTCGCAGGAGCGCTTCCTTGATCTGCTGATAATTTTCGATCACCCCGTTGTGCACGAGCGCGAGTTTGGCGCTCTCGTCGAAATGCGGATGAGCGTTTTGGTCGGTCGGTTTGCCGTGCGTGGCCCAGCGAGTGTGGCTGATTCCGTAGTGACCAGCGACTGGGTTTTCCGACAGCAGCTTCGAGAGACCGGCGATGCGCCCCGCGCATTTCCGGGTTTCGAGATGATCGCCATCGACGATCGCGACGCCGGCCGAGTCGTAGCCGCGATATTCCAGCCGGCGCAGGCCATCCAGGAGAATGGGAGCTGCTTCCGCCCGACCAACATAACCGACGATGCCACACATAAATCGAGGCCCAGCGTGACACCGAGCCGCTCCGGAAGCAAGGAGCGGCAATGGCCGGCTTCCCTTCCTACTCCCGATAC
This sequence comes from Chthoniobacterales bacterium, assembly GCA_039936335.1. Taxonomy (GTDB): domain Bacteria; phylum Verrucomicrobiota; class Verrucomicrobiia; order Chthoniobacterales; family UBA10450; genus Palsa-1392. The sequence continues at coordinate 18,866 of JBDTIQ010000241.1, read as the reverse complement.
ATCAGCTTTCCATGCGTCGTGCGATTCCCTAAGCTACCTTCGCTCTCATGCCGCAATCGCCTTCTCTTCCGCCCGGCACCACGCAACGGACTCTCTCCATCATCATGGGCGGCGGCGCCGGGACCCGCCTTTTTCCCCTCACTCTGGCGCGCGCCAAGCCCGCGGTGCCCTTAGCCGGCAAATACCGGATCGTCGACATCCCGATCAGCAACTGCCTCAACTCCGGGCTGCGCTCGATTTACCTGCTCACCCAGTTCAACAGCATGTCGCTCCATCGCCATATCCAGGCGAGCTACAAGTTCGATAATTTCTCGCGCAGCTTCGTCGAAATCCTCGCCGCGCAGCAGACTCCGGAGGGCTCGGAATGGTATCAGGGCACGGCCGACGCCGTCCGGCAGAACCTGCGCTACTTCCTCGAGCAACCTTACGAATATTTCCTGATCCTGAGCGGTGATCAGCTTTACCGGATGGATTTCCGGGTGCTCCTCCATCAACACATTCGCTCCGGCGCCGATATCACCCTCGCGACCACGCCGGTGAAACGGGAGAGCGCGCCCAATTTCGGACTGATGTTGAGCGGGCCCGACCGGCGGGTGACGCGTTTCATCGAGAAGCCGAAGGACCCGGCTGTGCAGGATGAATTCAAGCTCGATCGCGAGCTGCTGGAATCAATCGGGAGCGATCCGAGCGACGAACTCTTCCAGGCGTCGATGGGCATCTATGTTTTCAATCGCCAGGTGTTGATCGATTGCCTCGACAGCGACCTCGATGATTTCGGAAAACATATTATCCCAAAGGCGATCGGCGAACGGCAGGTAAACGTCTTCATCTTCAAGGGCTACTGGGAAGATATCGGAACCATTCGCGCCTTTTACGAAGCGAACCTCGACATGACTAATCTCGAGCCGAACTACAGCTTCTTCGAAGCGCAGTGGCCGATCTACACGCACCCGCGTTTCCTGCCTGCGAGCAAAATCAACGGCGCGACCGTGCGCCAGGCGATCATCTCTGACGGCTGCATCATTTCCGACGCGCACATCGAGCGGAGCATGATCGGCGTGCGCAGCATCATCCGGAGCGGGGCGACGATTCGCAACACCGTGATCATGGGCGGCGACCACTTCGAAGTGAATCCGCCGACCGACGGAACACCGCCGATCGGTATCGGGCGCAACTGCGTAATAGATCGCGCGATCATCGATAAGAACGCGCGAATCGGCGACGGTGTGGTGATCACGCCGGAGGGGAAACCGGACTTCGTCGACGCGGATAATTACTGCATCCGCGACGGAATCGTGGTGGTGCCGAAAGACGCGGTGATTCCCGCGGGCTTCTGGATTTGAGGAGCCGCCCGGACGGCGCGCCCGGACTCGTTAGGTGACCTAACGACTTTTAGTAGCCGCCGGTGCCACCGGTGCCAGACTGACCAAACGGATCCTGCCCGGCCGAGATCCCGCCGGGGATATTGCCTTTGCCTTCCCAGTTCGCGGGACGATTCCACGGAATCGCAGACCCACCCCGGGCGTCGGGATCAGAAACCAGCGCGGTGGTCGGTTTTTGGCTCGCGCACGAGGAAAAACTTCCCGCCGCGGCGGCCGCCAACAGTGTGATCATGAGGCACTGCGGCTGTGCCCACTTACGAATTTGGATTCCCAGCATAGACGACAGTATCTCCCGGTTGCACCTCCACCCCACGTGGCAGGCTGCTCGTAATGATATCGCCGATGGAAGTCGTCGGTTCAACCGACGAAATACGGATCTTTCCGATGAGCGACCCGGCGCGCATCACGATCATTTCGGAATTTGGGACCACGCCCTGATGCTCCCCGATCCCGAGGACGACAAAGTTATAAGCTTGGTTGACCGCGAGTACGGTGCCGTGGACGCCCGGCGTATTTGAGCCGGATTCGCGCCGTTTCTTCTCTTCCTGCAAAGCGGCGACCTGGTCCTGCGCGGCTTTCATCTTGTCGGCGAGGATCGACTTTTCCTGCTCCGCGGCGTCGAGCTCTTTCTTCGCGTCCTCGAGCGCGGCTTGAGCGTCGTGAGGCGCGCCCGCGATGGGCTCTCCATCCGCGGCACCGGCGCCCGCCGTCACATCCGCGATCTGTTTCTGCAAATCCGCAATCTGGACTTCGTTTGCCTGGAGCATTGCTTGCGCCTCGGCTTTCTCCATCTGCGCCTTGCTCAGCTCCGCTTCGGCGCCTTGCGCTTTCGCTTCCGCGTCGGCCTTCTTCGCCTTCGCGTCGTTCAGTTCCTTCTCTTCGGCCTTGAGCTTTTTCTCGCTCGCGACGCGCCCGCGGTTCGCCCTGTCCCGCGCCGAAGCTGTCGTCATCAGCTCGTTTCGCAGCGTCTTGACTTTGTTCGTGTTCAGGAACCCGAAGAGGAGGGCGAGGGCCATGAGAAGGATGGAAATCCCGATCAGTATTTTCGGCATTTGCGTGGCGACTGGAACTTAGAGCGGCAAAACTCGAACAGGTCGCCGCCGTTTTAGACGCTCCTCCCGGGCAATGGCAACATCCATTTGCGCCCTCCTCCTTTTTCGGTTGAAAACTTTCCGTCACCTCTGTTGCTTCGGTTTTGGAATTGCGCCCGCCACCGTCCCGGCCTATAGCAACTGCCTCATGGGTCAACAACACCGAGTCACCGTCAAACGCCGGCGTCGCAAAGCTTACGATGAACGCCGGAAGGCGGCGGCCGCGGCCAGCGCACCTCGCCGCGCCGCCGCGAAAACGCGCTCAAAAAAGACGGCGGAGAAGACCGCCCAAAAGGCTTCCTAACCGGCGAGAATTCGCCGGTTTGCGCGTTCGGCAGCGGCCGTTCTATCGTGGCTTGTGCGACCGCAATATCTTCTGGTCGACGGCCACAGCATTATCTTCGCGTGGCCTGAGCTGCGCCGGCTCCACGACCGCCGCACTTCGCTCGCCCGTGACGCGCTCACCCGCCAGCTCCGCGATTATCAGGATTGGAGCGGCGTAAAAGTCGTGGTGGTTTTCGACGGTCGCGGATCGGCGGTTTCTCAGGAGTCGGTGCCGGGTGAAATCCAGATTTTCTATTCGCGCACCGGGCAGACGGCGGACTCGATCATCGAGCGGCTTGCGAGCAAATATGCGGAGCGCTTCCAACTGGTCGTCGCGACCGGCGATTACTTGGAACAGGAGACGGCTTCGGCTTGCGGCGCCGAGACGATCTCGCCGCAGGGCCTGCGCGATCTGCTCGGGGAGGCGCGCCCGCGTCGTTAGGCGCGCTGACTCGAATTTTTGGCGGTCAGGCCGCGCCCAGCAACGCCGGGCGCACCCGCGTAATCGCTTCATGCCGCGCACGCTGCCGGCAGGTGCCGAGCACGCGAGAGAGGACGCAGTAAAGTTGTTCCACCGGCAGATTTTTGCTCACGTAGCCGTTCGCGCCGGCGCGTAATGCGCCGTGCATTTTTTCCTCTTCGTAGCCGATGCCGGTGAAGACGATAATCGGAAGATTCGGGCGCACCTCACGGATGAAGGTGATAAGCGAAATCCCATCGACCTTCGGCATGTTCAGGTCGACCACCACAACTTCGCAGTCGTTCATTTCAAGCCAGGACGCAGTCTGGAAACCGTCGGTCAGCGCCGCGCAGGTATGACCTTTCTGCTTTAGGTAAGCGGCGAGAAAAGTGGTGATGGCGGGTTCGTCATCGATGATAAGGAATTCGGCGCAATCGCGGGCGAGGATTTTCATAGGCGTAAAGAGAGGTGATGGGAAAGCTGGCTATAATTTCTAGAACGGTTAAAGCAGTAAGCTTGCCACCCATCCGTGGGCCTCGGATTTTCTTTCCGAAGTGGCGCTCAGCCGGTCGCTCGCCACGCTCGCCGAAGGTTGACGAGGCATCGTTGCCGGCTCGTTAGGCAGAACCGCAACTCGCTGGAAACTTTTCGTTGAATGCCCGGCCCGGCACTCCAGCGTATCGGCCCGATGTCCCGCGATTACACGCTCCAGCGCGCCACGTCCGCGGCCACGATCCGCATCGATTACGCGGCGGAATTAAACGAGCAGCAATACGCCGCCGTGACCGCGCCGCCCGGCCCGCTTCTGGTGATCGCCGGCGCCGGCTCGGGCAAGACGCGCACGCTCACCTACCGCGTCGCTTACCTGCTCGAGAACGGCGTCGACCCGCGCAACATCCTGCTTCTCACATTCACGAACAAAGCCGCGCGGCAGATGCTCGATCGCGTCGCCAACCTGCTCCCGATCGACGCGAGCGGACTCTGGGGCGGCACGTTTCACTCCATCGGAAACCGGATGCTCCGGCGCCACGGCAGCGCGCTCGGTTTCGACAGCAGCTTCACGATCATGGACCGCGAGGACCAGAAAGATTTGCTCAACTCGGTCATCGCCCGCGCCGGGATCGATCCGAAGGAGATCCGCTTCCCGAAAGGCGATGTGCTTGCGGATATTTTCAGCTTCGTCGTGAACACCGAGCGGACGATGGAAGAGTTGCTCGCGGAAAAGTTCCCGTATTTCCTCCCGCTCATCGAGCAGATCAAAGACGTCCATAAGCGCTACGAAAAGCGCAAGAAATCCACTAACTCAATGGACTTCGATGATCTCCTCGAAAAGACGCTCCGAATGCTGAAAGAGCACGAGGAAATCGCCGATTTCTATCGTCGGCAGTTTCAGTTCATCCTCGTGGACGAATACCAGGACACGAACAAAATCCAGGCCGACCTGATCGATCTGCTCGCGTCCGAGCACGGCAACGTCATGGTCGTGGGCGACGACGCGCAGTCGATCTACTCCTGGCGCGGCGCGAACTTCCAAAACATCCTCGCCTTCCCGCGACGTTATCCAAACGCGCAAACCTTCAAGATCGAGATCAACTACCGCAGCGTGCCCGAGATCCTGAGCGTGGCGAACGCGGCGATCGCGCCAAACACGCAGCAGTTCCGCAAGAATCTGAGCGCCGCCCGCCTAACGAATCATGCGCGCCCCGCGCTGGTCGCGGTGAACGACGGCGGCGAGCAGGCGCTCTTCATCGCGCAACGCATCCTCGAGCTGCGCGACGAAGGCATCGATCTGAACGAGATTGCCGTTCTCTATCGCGCGCATTATCACGCGGTCGAGCTCCAGCTCGAGCTCTCGCGCCGCGGGATTCCCTATCAGATCACAAGTGGTATCCGGTTTTTCGAACAGGCGCACATCAAAGACGTCGCGGCTTTCATTCGTTTCGTCGCCAACCCGCGCGATGAAGTCGCCTTCAAACGAATGGTCCGTCTGCTCCCCGGCATCGGCGGCAAGAGCGCGGAAAACCTCTGGCAAAGCTGGGAGAAATCGTTAGGCGAAAACGCGGTCATCGCCTCGTGGGGCGAACGGATGCGCACTCTCTCCGTCGGCGCTTGTTCTAAAAAATCGTGGGAACAACTGGCCGACACCCTCGAAGAAATCGCCCCCGGCGGCGTGCCGACGCAGCCGACCGAAATGATCATGTCGATCGTGGAAGCGATCTACGACGACTACGCGAAAGCTAACTTCGCGAACTACGAGCTGCGCAAGGAAGACCTGACCCAGCTCGCAAATTTCGCGCGCCAGTTCAAAGACATCCACGAGTTCCTCTCGCAGCTCGCGCTCATCAGCAACGTCGACGCCGAGCCGGCCGTGAATCAGGCCGGCGAAAAGGAAGCCGTCAACCTATCCTCAGTGCACCAGGCGAAAGGTCTTGAGTTTCACAGCGTCTTCGTCATTTGGCTGACCGACGGGATGTTCCCGAGCTCGCGCTCACTCGAGACGCGCGAAGCGATCGAAGAAGAGCGCCGCCTCTTCTACGTCGCGATCACCCGCGCAAAAGACGAGCTTTACCTCACCTACCCACACATGCGCCTGAACGCCGGATATGGCGACATGTTCCAACGCCCCTCGCGTTTCCTCAAAGAGATCCCGGCGCAACTGGTCGAGGATTGGAATGTCCGCAGGCACTGAGATTTTTGGCCACAGATGGACACAGATGAAACACAGATAAGAGATGCTTGAATTCGACCCGGAGGAGGAAAAGCGAGTTTACCAGCGGGCGATGCAAGTGGAGCTGCTACATCACGACGTTTCGGCGGAGATCGAGAAACTGATCCAAGTGCGCTACAAGGGTGTTGTGGTCGGTGAGTACGATGCTGATCTGCTCAGTGCAGGAACGGTCGCCGTAGAGCTGAAGGTTGCTCCGCAGTACGACAAACGGGATGACGCACAGTTGCTCAACCAATTGAAAGCAACCGACTTGAAAGTCGGCCTCCTGATCAACTTCGGCCGAACCAAGGTGGAGTCCAAGCGGCTGGTTTTTTAATCTGTGTCCATCTGTGGCAAAGAAATGAAGCTTTCCCCTAACGAGAAGATTGCGGGTCTGCTCGCGCCCCTCTTCGCCCTCCGCACGGAAGACGATCTCGGGATCGGCGACGTCGAGGCGCTTCGCCAGTTCATCGACTGGGCGCACCCGCTCGGCTTCCGGCTCGTCCAGCTTCTCCCGATCAACGAAACGGGCGGCGACCACAGCGCCTACAACGCGATCAGCTCTCGCGCGATTGATCCGACGACGCTCCATCTCGCGCCCGGTTCGCCGGCGGATCTGTCGCAGAAAATTTTCGACGAAGTCACGGGCGGCTTCGACCTCACAGCGTTGCGACGTGGCAGCGTGCACTACGAAATCGTGAAACCGCTGAAGAAGAAACTGCTCGAACACGCCTTCGCGAGATTTGTTAAAAACGCGCCTAACGAATCGTTCGATAGCTTCTGCCGCGACGAAAACGATTGGCTCGACGATTACACGCTCTTCCGCGTCCTGATGGAACTGCACGGCGAGCGCGAAACCTGGGATGGATGGCCGCAGAACAGTCTCGCGGCCGCGAGCGACTGGCTGAACTCGTTAGGCCAAGAAGAACGCACTCGCATGGAAGAGCGTTGCCAGTTCTTTCGCTACGTTCAGTGGATCGCGCACGAGCAGTGGAGAGCGGTCAAGGGATTCGCGGAAGAGCGCGGAGTGGCTCTGATGGGCGATGTTCCTTTCGGCGTCAGCTACTACAGCGCCGACGTCTTTGCGCATCCGGAAAGCTTCGCGCTCGACTGGTCCGGCGGCGCGCCGCCCGAGCCCTATTTCAAGGACGACGAGTTCACCCAGAAATGGGGACAGAACTGGGGCATTCCGATCTATCACTGGAATCTCATGCGCACCCGCGACTTCGCGTGGTGGCGCCAGCGCATTCGCGGCGTGAAGGAAATTTTCCACATCTTCCGGATCGATCACATCCTCGGATTTTATCGCATCTACGCCTTCCCCTGGCGCCCGACGCGCAACGCGGAATTCCTCCCGCTCACCTGGGAAGAAATGCTCGCACACACGGGCGGCCGCGCGCCGCAGTTTACACCGCGTGACGACAGCAATCGGGAAAATTGCGAGCAGAACCGCCGCGAAGGCGAGGAATACCTGCGGGTCGTGCTCGATGAAGCAGGCGCCGCGCGTGTCGTCGGGGAAGACCTCGGGACCGTTCCCGATTACGTCCGGCCCAGTCTGCAATCGTTAGGCATCGCCGGGTTCAAAATCCCGCAATGGGAAAACGATCAGGAAGAGCGCCCGATCCCCGGCGGTCAATACCAGCGCCTCTCGGTCGCGACCTTCGCCACACACGATCACAAGCCGGTCCGGGCTCTCTGGGAGGAAGCCTTCGAAGAGGATTCCGAGACCGCAGGACAGTCGCGCCACGACCTGAACAAGATCGCAGCCTTCGCCAGCCTGCCTCAGCCTAACGAAACGACCGACTACCTCCGCGACTTCTACCCGGCGATTTTCGCGGCACTCTTCCAGAGCGAATCGTGGATCGCGATAGTCATGATCACCGACCTGCTCGGACGCAAGGATCGGTTCAATGTTCCCGGCACCTCCGCAAACTCGAATTGGACGCGCCGCCTCCACACCACCGTGAAAAAACTCGGCGGCGGCCACGCGTTGAAACGCCAGCTCCACCTCGTGCAAGATCTTCTGCAGAAAACCGGTCGCGCAGACTGAGTTTTGCGAGCCCGATCGCATCTGTTGTCATCCCGATCCGGCGAAGCGCGAAGAGGGACCTCGCAAGCGTTGGGCGGCTCACATTTTCCGACGAACGTCGAACGACGCCTGCGAGGCACCTCGCCGTCCACGCGACTCGGGATGACAAGCCAGCCATCCGTGGCTAAAGAAGCGGTATGAATTCACCCATCAAAGTCGCCGTCACCGGCGCCGCCGGCCAAATCGGCTACTCGCTCCTCTTTCGCATCGCTTCCGGATCCATGTTCGGCCCTGACCAGCCGGTCCACCTCTCACTCATCGAAATCCCGCCGGCGCTAGGCGCGCTCGAAGGCGTCGTCATGGAGTTACACGATTGCGCATTCCCGCTCCTCAAGAGCATCACCGCGACGGCCGATCTCGCCGAAGGTTTCGGCGGCGTGAACTGGGCGCTCCTCGTCGGCAGCGTGCCGCGCAAGGCCGGGATGGAGCGGAAAGAATTACTCGGCATCAACGGCAAAATCTTCATCGGACAGGGTCAGGCGATCGAAAAAAACGCCGCGCCCGATGTGCGCATCCTCGTGGTCGGAAATCCGTGCAACACGAATTGCCTGATCGCGATGAACAATGCGAAATCTGTGCCTAACGACCGCTGGTTCGCCATGACTCGCCTCGATGAAAACCGCGCCAAAGCCCAGCTCGCGCAAAAGGCCGCCGTCGAGGTCACGGCCGTTACGAACATGACGATCTGGGGCAATCATTCCTCCACCCAGTATCCCGATTTCTACAACGCCAAAATCAACGGCCAAAGCGCCGACAAGGTCATCGGCGACGAAACCTGGCTAAAGGAGACCTTCATCCCGATCGTGCAACAACGCGGCGCCGCCATCATCAAAGCGCGCGGCTCCTCCTCCGCCGCCTCCGCGGCGAACGCCGTCGTCGACACCGTTCGCAGCCTAACGGATACAACACGCGCGGATGATTGGTTCAGCGTCGCAGTCTGCTCCGATGGCAGCTACGCTGTTGAGGAAGGACTGATCTCTTCGTTTCCGATCCGCAGCCAGGGCGACAGCTACGAGATAGTGCAGGACGTTCCGATCAACGACTTCAGCCGCTCGAAAATCGACGCTTCCGTTAACGAGCTCAAGGAAGAGAAGTCGCTCGTCTCGGGTCTAATAAAGTAAACGTAGCCGCGAAGCGCCCACTGCTACTGGCCTCTATCAACTGGCTTGCACAAGAATGAGTGCATCAAGTAACCCGCGGGCCCGGCATATGAGGCTATCTGCCAGCCGGCCTCGGTGACGAGTCTTTCGAGATATTTCCTGTTATAGTAGGCGTTGAGCAAAGGCTGCTCAGGAATACGATCCTCGAATCGTTCGACTAAGTCGTCGCAGAAAGCTGAGAAGAAAAGAAAGCCCCCTCGCCGTACGACCTTCCGCATGAATTGCAGCATGTTAGCAGCATCCTCGGGCTCGAGATGGGTAAAGAGCGAGAAACCCATGATGACATCGTAGGAGCCGTCGACTGGAAGTCGTCCATAGTCTCCCATCGAAGGTGCTTTCGGATTGTACATCGAATTTCGGACATCCCAATGGATGAAGCGGAACCGGTCGTCGTGATTCTCAACGCGTTCTTTCAGCCAATCCACGATAGGCCGGAAGACCTCGATCCCGGTATAGGATGCGAAGGGTAGAGTGCGGTTGATGAGTGTCTGCGTAAAGCGGACGCCACAACCTACGTCCAGAAGATCCAAACTAGCGAGGTCAGAGCGACCTATTCGACGCGCCACTTCGTTGAGAAGGGACTCTCCCGTTTCCTCTATTCCTTCGGCTAATACATCAGGCCCGTTTCGCTGGAGATTGTCCGGCACCACGATGGATTCTAACCTCGAGACAGGCCGCATGGTTCCGGAAGTCCTTTCCTGCTCCGCTACGATGGGATACAGATTCTCGATACGTTGGCGAAAGACTTCGTTGCTGCCCGTGAGGTCCCGACGCGCCGTCAAAGCCGCAACATCGGTTAAGGTACGAAAGTCTCTTTCCCGGTGAACGGTTTCGCAGCGCAGATAATGCAAAATACGCACGTCCGCTAACTCTTCGGGATATTTGGCGTCAAAGTCCGGATCGTTTGGAAAGTTGTAGCGCAGGGGTAAGGAACGCACGGGCAGCCGATGCTTCAGAATGCTCAAGGTGAGAGCGATCTGAAAACGGAAAAAAGTGTCTAGTTGCGCGTTAACGAAGTCATCGGCCTTCCCGATTTCCATACTGATTACTTCCATTAATTCAGCTGGCGCTGCGACCATCCCGAAATTGAAATACGGTGGAGTGAAGCGCAATATTTCCCACTGCACCATAAATCCCCAGCCGGTGTGTTCATAGTCGAACGAAGGCGGTGGCGTGCCGTATTTCGCACAGAGATCCCGCCACGTGTTCGCGAACTTTTCATTTTGAAAGGGCGGCGAGTGCGCGATCACGCCGGCGACGGCCGGCTCTTTCACCAAATCGCCGATGAGATCGCAAAAGTCACTCACAAAGAGAACGTCGGCGTCCGCGCACATCACAACTCGCCCGCGCGTCGGCTGTCGAAAGATTTCGCGACTGGTTTCCCAAAAGCTATCCCGCCGATACTTTTCCCGATCGGCCCACAACCAGATGATCGGATACTCCCGGGACCACCGCTCGCGCTCGTAAAGATCGTAGGCTTCCACGTCGGCGCCGACGCAGACCACCAGAAGATACGGCCCGATGAAGTCCTTCAATCTTTCGAGTGAACCGGCCATAAAATGAATCCGGCGCAGAAAGTCTGGCGTAGGGCTGATCGGAATTCTAACTTCCAGCTGATAATTCATAAGAGCCAAAGCCGCACTCAGCCCAACGTAGCTTTAGGATAAAGATAAACTGTATATTCGTAGAGCCCGTAATCCGCCCGAAAGAGGTAATGACGGCTAAAGTGCGCCTGCAAAAGGTCGGCCATGCGGTCAAACGGGACGTGAAACAAGTCATCGCGCTGCCAATCGACGTGCTGAGACATGACGTTGAACGCAACGCCACGCCGGCACCCGCGAAAGGCGAGTCGCAGCAGTCGCAACATGTAGGCGGTGAAATCGGTTTCACTCATTTGCAGGCGACAAGTAAAGATTCCTCCGAAAACGATATAATCAGGCCGAGCCTCCCAGAGTTCACTTAGATCGAATGGATCCCCGCAAAGAATATCGCTTTGCGGATGCTTCTTTCTCGCGGCTTCGACCAAGACCGGCGAGAGGTCGACGCCGCGGTAGGAAATGTCACCGCGATTCGAAGCCTCGATCAGGTCAAGCAGGCGGCCCGTACCGCAGCCAACGTCGAGTAACGTGTAATGACTCTGCCCATTCTTTGGTGGGACTATGTCGAGATAAACCTGGTATCTCGCGTCGAACCCTTCGTTCTTGGGGTAACCCAAGCCACGGTTGGTATCACCGTGTTCCTGGTAGAGGTCCTCGACCATTTGCACGAGCGATCGGTAGGGGGACTCGGTTGAATCTCGCGGCGCGGGCTCGTTCATGTAGTGCGGTAGGCTGGAAAGTAAGAAGTTGCGGCCTTACTCTGAGTAAGGGTCGCGTAGCGTTCGCGATCCAGGCAGGCGCCACAAAAGTAAGCTTCGACTTCGCGGTTGGCAAAGCCGCGTTTGAAACGGGCGAGACCATCTTCGGAACGTGCTTCGATGCCCGCCGCGCCGCCAAAGTGGATAATGGGCACATCCGCAAAATATTCCAGAGCAGCGGCGAAGACTCCGTACATCGCCTGCGTTCCATAGCCTTTTTCGTTCGAGGCGCCGAGATGATAATAGGCGACTCCTGGGGCGCGCACCCAGAGCGAGATCGCGACCGGCTCTCCGTCGATCCGAGCGCAGAAGGCGTGTATCTCAGGCATTCGAGAGAGCGCACGGAAATACTCGCTGGAGAATTTTTGCAAGCCGGTCATGCCGTGGCGTTCGATCGCACCCCGATAGAGTTTGTCCCATTCGCCTAACAACTCTGAAAGGCAGGCCTGCTCGATCCGACACAGACGAGTGGCCTTGCGTATCCAGCGTCGGTGAGTCGTCGAGAATTGAAACTCTCCAGCGCCACGATCGAGCAAATAGTGCTGTTTGAATGGGTGACATACGGGGAACGCTGCCAGTAGCCTTTCCCTCGTTAGTCCTACGGTGGGATCCGCCACGAGCGCGACGCTGACCATTCCGTGAGCCCGCAGCCGCTTTAGTCCGCTCTCGAGATTCGCAGTGAGAGCAATCGTGCAAAGTGGATAGCACCCGAGGGCGTCGTGCCATTCCGACCCCGGAATCGGTCGCTGCAGAAGAGCGGTCTGCCATTCGGGCACGTCCAGCGCAGGTAATCCAAACGCACTCGCATAGGTTGCCCGGGCGTAGAGCGGTCTTTCCTGCGACGAGATGCGGCCTTCGTCCGGGTTCACGGTCGGGCGACTATCTGGCAAATCTCCCTGACGCATTCGTTAGGCAAGTCACGCCAACAGGGTAGCCCGATCACTCGCCGCGCCAATCCTTCCGTTACCTTCAATTCGTGGCGAGGAAAGCGGCAAAAGGCTTCATGGCGATGCAGCCCGCTTCCCCACCAGCGCCGGGTTTCGATATCCTGCCCAGCCAATTTCGCGGCGACGGCTTCGGCACCGTCACCCAGAGATTCGATCATCATGGTGGAACTGATCCAGTTATTGCCGAAACCGGTTTGCAGGCGCACGCCCGGTTGCTCCCTAAAGTTCTTCCGATAAGCGAGCGCGACCCGTTGAAAGTCAGCCCTTATCGTCGGCCAGTGATCGAGACTCGCGAGACCAACCGCAGCGCCGTATTCGCTCAGCTTGCCGTTCATGGAACGAGCGGTCGCTTCGCGGGAATTCCAGAATCCGAAGTTGGCTCGTTTCTGGATCTCCTCGATAAAGCCGGGATCAGTCGAGACGACGAATCCGCCTTCGCCGATGCCGCAGGTCTTCGTGGCGTGCAGGCTGACGACTGCGGGTATCTCGCTCGCGCAGACACAATCGAACGCCGCGGCCATATCCGCGATGACTGCTACTCCCGTCTCGCGGCGAAATCTCCGCCAGCCCGCCATGTCCAGGGGAGCCCCAAACGGACTCACTGGAATCACCGCCGCCACCTGTCCCGGTGCGTCCGGTAAGATCGAGCGGCTCCTTTCCGCGTCGAGCGCCATCGTTTCCACTCCCACATCGATCATCCAAGGGATAAGACCGGCGAGCAGGACTGCGTGACCGGTCGCCGCGAAAGTCCAGCTTGGCATCATACAAAGCGAACCAGGTGGCAGATCAGACGCGAGCAACGCGAGTGTCAGCCCGATAGTCGCATTCGCCACCGTGGCCACTCGGCCCTGCTCGCCGCAATGTCGCGCCAGCCGTTCTTCGAATTCCAGCACAAGCGGGCCGCCATTCGAATACCAGCGCGTTTGATCAATCCGCTTCAAGTAGGGCAGGACGTCGTCTGCCGTCGGCAGAAGCGGCCTGGCAATGGGAATGCGCAATCTCTCCAAGGGAATCGTCCGTTTGATGGAATCTCCTGCGTCAAGAACCTCGGATATTTCGCGAGAGCTTCGTCACCTTCCGACGCTTGCCAGGCCGGGCTTTTCCCACTCCTGGACGAAATCTCCACTCCGGTGAGTCGTCCGAATGCTTCGCGATATTTCGCCGAAGTCTTGGCGATGATCTCAGCCGGGATCGATGGCCCCGGCGAAGTCTTATCCCAGTCGAGTGTCTCGAGATAATCGCGCACGAACTGTTTGTCGTAACTCGGCGGACTTTGCCCTGGGACATAACTGTCGACCGGCCAGAAACGCGACGAGTCGGGGGTCAGGCATTCGTCGATCAGGATTAGGTCTCCTTTATTCGTTAGGCCAAATTCAAATTTGGTGTCGGCCACAATGATGCCGCAGCTGGCGGCGTGCGCTTTGCCGGCACGGTAGATCTCGAGACTGCGGGCACGCACGCGTTCCGCGACCTCGTCGCCGACCATGTCGCAGCATTGCGTCCAATCGATGTTCATGTCGTGCCCCGCCTCGCTCTTGGTCGAAGGGGTGAAGACTGGCTCTGGCAACTCGGACGCTAGCTGTAGATCGGCCGGGAGTTTATGGCCACAGACCGCGCCCGTCGCCTGATAATCCTTCCAACCGGAACCCGCGAGATAACCGCGCACCACGCACTCGACCGGCAGCGGTTTGGCTTTGCGCACGATCATCGAGCGGCCTGCTAGTTGTTCTCGAAACGGCTGCAGCTCCGTCGGGAATTCGGCAAAATTCGCGGTCACGAAATGATTCTGCACGAAGGACAAGTGGCCGAACCAAAACGCCGAAATCTGATTCAGCACCGCACCTTTATCGGGAATAGGATCGGGCAGGATAACGTCGAACGCCGAAAGTCGATCGGTCGCGACGAAGAGCAGGGTCTCGCCGAGATCGAAGACTTCGCGCACTTTTCCACTGCGCAGTTTCGTCAGGCGCGGCAGTTCGAGCGTGGAAATTGTCGGTCGTGGCATCGTGCGCACACCATAGCGTGCGCGGCGCGGGCGCGACAAGTTCCGCCGCACTTGTTGTTTGCCCGTCCGCGGCTTCGCTCTCAGATTGCCCGCATGTCATTGCTCGCTCGTTGGTCCTTTTTTGCCGCCTTGGTTGCCTTGCTCGGAGTGAATCCGGCGCGTGCGCAGGAGACGAAGCCGAGCCCTTCGCCTTCGCCCACGCCGGAACTCTACTCCGCGCAGACACTCGTTGACCTGCAGAAACTCCAGCAGGCCGCCCTTACGAGTGACTACGCCTATCGCGAAGTCGCCCACTTGAGCAACAATATCGGGCCGCGCCTGAGCGGTTCCCTGCAGGCGCAAAAGGCGGTCGAATACGTCGCGAGCGAGTTAAAAAAGCTCGGCCTCGAAGTGCAACTCGAGAAAGTAATGGTGTCGCACTGGGTGCGCGGCGAAGAGACCGCAGCGCTCGTGCAATGGCCCGGGCAGGCGAAGAACACAACGCAAAAAATCGTGCTCACCGCGCTCGGGGGAAGTGTCGCGACCCCAGCCGATGGCCTGACCGCCGAGGTCGTAACCGTTCACGATTTCGATGAGTTAAAGTCGTTGGGCAAAGAAAAGGTCCAGGGCAAAATTGTGCTCTTCGATCACCATTTCGATAAGGAAATGGCGGCGACCGGGCATGGCGGCGAAGCCTATGGTCAGGCGGTTGTTTACCGGAGCGCGGGCGCGAGTGCGGCGGCTCGACTCGGCGCCGTCGCGGCGCTCGTTCGGTCAGTGGGAGGGGCGGCTTATCGGCTTCCTCACACGGGCGTGATGCATTATGCGCCCGACGCGCCGAAGATCCCGACCGCCGCCGTCACGGAGGAAGATTCGATCCTGATTGCGGCGCTCACAGCCGAGGGACCAGTTCAGCTGCATCTAGTCCTCACGCCGCAGACGTTGCCGGACGCGCCGAGCTACAACGTCATCGGCGACCTGAAAGGGAGCGAGCATCCTGAGCAGGTTGTGATTGTCTCCGGTCATCTTGATTCGTGGGATCTCGGCACGGGCGCGATCGACGACGGCGCTGGCGTGGCGGTCGCGATGCAGACAGCTAATCTCGTTAGGCGACTTGGGTTGCACCCGAAGCGGACAATCCGCGTGATCGCCTGGATGAATGAAGAAAACGGCTCACGCGGCGGCAAAGGTTACGCCAAAGACCATGCCGCCGAGATCAACGATCAATTCGCTGCGATCGAGACCGACCTTGGCGCCGATCATCCGATGGGGATCAACGTCGTCGGCGAGCCCGGGTTGAAAGCCTTCGTCCAGCCGATCGCCAAAGTGCTCGAAAAATCGGGCGCCGGACTGCTCGCGCTGCGCTCGGGAGCCGGGGAAGACGTTAGCGAGTTGACCAAACAGGGTGTGCCGAGTTTCAGCCCGATCCAAGATAGCCGTTTCTATTTTAACTACCACCACACCGCAGCCGACACGCTCGACAAAATCGATCCGCATCATCTCGCCGAGACGGCCGCGATCAACGCCGCCCTCGCCTACGGTCTTGCAAACGTCGAGCAACCGCTGCCGCGCGGAGTCCCGGGCAATGCGGACGAATGACAGATGTTCGCCTCTTCTGAAAACAAGATTTTACCAGTGAGGCGCTCGCCGGAGTGACCGTCGGCCCAACGAGACATGTCGGCGTGATTTTCTAAGAGGCCGTCGAAAAAGTCGCCTACTCCACGTGTTGGAGGGACTCGACATCACGGGCGGCTCGATTGAAGCCACACCGCTCACGCACCACCTCGTCGCTGGCCTCACCTTCTGCTTCCAGTTGGAGCGGCGGCCGTGTCTCTCGCAGAAACGGCGCGTCCTCCCGGCGCCGTGCGCCTGCGGCCGACACGGCCGCCTCTACACAAGGGACTTCCAAAGTTTGCCTGAGACCGGCAGACTCGGGTGTGCCATGGGACCTCACGCCGCTCGGAGAGGCCGCGCTCATCGTGCGCGTCGGCGACTCGTTAGGCAACGTCCTCACGATCACGCGCAAGCTGGAAGCGGCGAAAATCCGCGGCGTCGTCGATATCGCGCCGGCCTGCGCGAGCGTCGCGGTTTTCTTCGCGTCGCCGGAAGCGCTGACTAACGGAACGAACACGATTCACGCGATCCTGCGCGGCCGAAATCCGGCGCGTCGCGCAAAGCAGAAGCTGCGTGTCATCGAAGTGCCGGTTTGTTATGAACCGGAGTACGGACTTGATCTCGAAATCGTCTCACAAGTTTCCCGGCTCTCGCCTCGCGAGATTGCGCTGCGCCACGCGGCGGCGAGCTACCGAGTGCGCTGCATCGGCTTTACGCCGGGCTTTCCCTATCTTGGAGGCTTGCCGAGAATCCTCGCGACCCCTCGCCGCGCCTCCCCGCGCCTCGCCGTCCCGCCCGGTTCGGTCGCGATCGGCGGCGTGCAGACCGGGATCTATCCACTCGCCTCGCCAGGGGGTTGGAACATCATCGGCCGCACCCCGCTGCGACTTTTCGACATCGAACGCGAGCCAGCAGTTCTCCTGAAAACCGGCGATCGCGTCCGGTTCGTGGCGATCACGAGTGAGGAATTTCGACGATGGGAAAAGTAACGATCCTCCGCGCCGGACCGCTCCTGACGGTCCAGGATCTGGGACGTCCGCAGCATCGCAGCGCGGGAATTTCGCCCGGTGGGGCGCTTGATGCGCACGCCGCGCGGGTCGCGAATTTGCTTGTTGGCAATCAGGAGGAGGCCGCGCTCTTTGAGATCACCTTTGGTCCGACGCGTTTCCGCTTCCGCGACGAGCGCGTCGTCGCCTGTTGCGGCGCCGAGGTCGGCATTCCATTAGGCAAACCTCTTCGCGTTTTGCCTAACGAACCGCTTGAGCTGTCCGCCCCGCAACGCGGCTGCCGCTCCTGGCTCGCGATTTTCGGTGGGCTCGACGTGCCGAAAGTGCTGGGAAGCGGCTCGACCGATCTCCGGGCAAACTTCGGCGGCTGGGAGGGACGCGTCCTCCGTGACGGCGACGAACAGCCGCTCGGCCGCGCCACAGACAACCTCCGTTTTACCGGCGCACAAGCGAGTTGGAGTGCGCCTAACGAATGGGCGCAGACCCCCGCGCGGCACCCGATTTTACGCGTCGTCGTCGGAGCGGAATGGAACGATTTCACCGCGGAAGCGCAGCGGCGTTTTCAGGGGAAGATTTTCATCGTCAGCGCACAGGCCGACCGAATGGGTGCGCGCTTGGAAGGTCCGGAACTCGCTCGCCAAAATGAAATCGAACTGATCTCCGAAGCCGTCGCGCCGGGCACAATCCAGGTCGCAAACGATCGCCAGCCGATCCTGCTCCTCGGAGATTGCCAAACGATCGGCGGCTATCCCAAAATCGCGCACGTGATCACCGTCGACCTGCCGATCGCGGCGCAACTTCGGCCTGACGATTCCGGCCGTTTTCAACTCGTGACACTCGCGGAAGCGCACGAACTCTTTGCCGCGCGCGAGAAAGATCTCGCGCGTTTTCGCGTCGGACTGCAACTGCTGACGCCGCGATGACAATCGATCTTAACGCCGATCTCGGCGAAGGCATGAGCGGCGAACGCGAGCTGCTCGGTCTCGTCAGTTCCGCGAGCATCGCCTGCGGTTTTCACGCCGGCGATCCGTCGTCGATCTCGGGTTCCATTCTCGCGGCGCGGGAGGCCGGCGTCGCGGTCGGCGCGCACCCGAGCCTCGATGATCGCGCGAATTTTGGCCGGACCGAGCTGCCGATTTCGGCGCCGGAGGTGTTCGCGCTCGTCGCTTATCAGGTAGGCGCATTTGACGGGGTGGCGCGCTCGTTAGGCGTGCGGCCGAATCACGTGAAGCCACACGGCGCGCTCTACAACATGGCGGCGCGCGATCGGACTTTGGCCGAGGCGGTTGCGCACGCGATTCTCGCGATCGATCCCGCGCTCATCCTTTTCGCGCCGGGCGGAAGCGCGCTCGCGCAGGCCGCGGACGCGGCCGGGCTGCGGGTCGCACGGGAGGTGTTCGCGGATCGCAACTATCTCGCGGATGGCGCGCTCGTTCCGCGCTCGCGTCCGGATGCGCTCCTCCACGACGCGGGCGAGGCGGCGGCGCGCGTGCTCGGGATGTTGCGGGAAGGTGTCGTGCGTACGGTCGAGGGGAACGATCTCGCGATCGCGGCTGATACGATCTGCGTGCACGGCGACACGCCGGAGGCCCTGGCGTTCGCGCAGAAGTTGCGCGCGGAATTGGGCGAGGCCGCGATCGAAATCGCCGCGCCATGAGTGGGATGAAAACGGAATCTCTGGGTGGCGCGCGCGTCTCGCGGCGACGAACTTTTATCTGTGCTGAGAGCGTTGGGACCTATCGAAA
>JBDTIQ010000240.1:0-14121 GCA_039936335.1 Chthoniobacterales bacterium | reverse complement strand
GGGATCGGCGGACGGCGGAGATCACCGACGACAGCGGGAAGGTGATCTTCAAGCAGGAAGACATCGAGGTGCCGAAAAGCTGGAGCCCGCTCGCGACCAAGATCGCGGTCTCGAAGTATTTTTACGGAGACATCTCGAATGGAACCGATCCCTGCAAAGGCGGGCGTGAGACATCCGTTAGGCAACTGATTCATCGCGTCACGCGCACGATCACCGATTGCGGCTTCGCGGATGGCTACTTTACTGACGCGAAGACGGCCGAGGTTTTTTACAACGAGCTGACTTGGCTCTGCCTGCATCAGCATGGCGCCTTCAATTCGCCGGTTTGGTTCAACGTCGGGTTGCATCATCAGTACGGCGTCGGGAAAGATGCGGGCCAGGGGAATTATTTCTACAATCGCGAGACTGGGGAAGCCGAGCGCGCGACGACGCAATACGAGTATCCGCAGGGCAGCGCGTGCTTCATCCAGTCGGTCGACGACACGATGGAGGACATCATGCGTCTCGCGATGAGCGAAGCGATGTTGTTCAAATATGGCAGCGGCACGGGGACCGATCTTTCGTCGCTCCGGAGCACGCGCGAGAAACTGAGCGGCGGCGGCAAACCGAGCGGTCCGCTTTCCTTTCTCAAGGTCTACGACCAGGTCGCGAACGTCGTAAAGAGCGGCGGCAAAACGCGTCGCGCCGCGAAGATGAACACGCTGAAGGACTGGCATCCCGACATCGAGGAATTCATCAACGCGAAGCAAAACGAAGAGCGCAAAGCATGGGCGCTGATCGAGCAGGGTTACGATGGCAGCTATAACGGCGACGCCTATGGCTCGGTCATGTACCAGAACGAAAATTTGAGCGTGCGGGTGAGCGACGACTTCATGAATGCCGCGGTCGAGGATCGCGATTGGTGGACGCGCCGGGTCCGCGACGGCTCGCCTTGCGAGCGCAAGGAAGCGCGCGTGTTGCTCAAGAAGATTGCCGAAGGCACGCACGTTTGCGGCGATCCGGGGATGCAGTTCGACACCACGATTCACAAGTGGCACACCTGCAAAGGCACCGGCCGACAGAATTCCACCAACCCGTGCAGCGAATATCTTTTCCTCGATAACACTGCCTGCAATCTCGCGTCGTTGAACCTGATGAAGTTCAAGACCGCCGACGGCGCATTTAATGTCGAGCGTTTCAAAGCCGCGGTGCGCCTCTTCATCACCGCGCAGGAAATCATCGTGGATAACGCCAGTTACCCGATCAAAGAGATCGCGGAAAACTCGCACATCTTCCGCACGCTCGGTCTAGGCTACGCTAATCTCGGCTCGCTCATCATGAGCTACGGCTACGGCTATGATAGCGCGGAAGGCCGCGCGATTTGCGGAGCGATCACCGCGATCATGACCGGCGAAGCTTACGCCGAAAGCGCGCGGATGGCGCAGTCGATGGGACCTTTCCCGGGTTACAAAGACGCTCGCGCGAGCGGCGTGCCGAAGCCGGTCGCGAAAGACAACGTCGCCTCTATGCTCGACGTGATCGAGCAGCATCGCGCCGCGGTCGCGGAGATTCCGGCGAACGACGAGTTTGGTTACTTAAAAGAAGAAGCTGCGAAAGTCTGGGACCGCGCCGCGGAACTCGGAAAGCAACACGGCTACCGCAACGCACAGGTCACCGTGCTTGCGCCGACCGGCACGATCAGCTTCCTGATGGATTGCGACACGACCGGGATCGAGCCCGACATCGCGCTCGTGAAATACAAACTGTTGGCCGGCGGCGGCATGTTGAAAATCGTCAACCAAACCGTCCGCCCTGCGCTCGAGAAGCTCGGCTACGACGCCGATGAAGTGGAAAAGATCATCACTCACATCGACGCCTTCGACACCATCGAGGACGTGCAGGATTCCGACGGCACGAAGATCAGCTCCGGTCTGAAACCGGAGCACCTGTCGATCTTCGATTGTGCGTTCAAGGCGCATCGCGGCGAGCGTTCGTTAGGCTGTATGGGCCACCTGCGTATGATGGCCGCCGCCCAGCCGTTCCTGAGCGGCGCCATTTCCAAGACGGTGAATCTTCCTGAAAAAGCCACCGTCGAGCAGATCATGAACACCTACATCGAAGGGTGGAAACTGGGCCTGAAAGCGATCGCGATTTATCGTGATAGCTCGAAGCGTTCGGCGCCGTTGAACACGCGCAAGACCAAGGACATGGGCGGCGCGATCGAAGAAACTGCAGCCGATCCCGACGCTAGCCGCGAAGTCCTCGCCGCACGCATTCTCGACCTCGACCAGGAGATTGCCGAACTTCGCGGCCAGGTCGATCAACCGACGCGTCATCGCATGAGCGACACTCGCATGTCGCTCACGCACAAGTTCGAGATCGCCGGCCACGAAGGCTACATCACCGTCGGCCTCTACGAGGAGGGCCAGCCGGGCGAGCTCTTCATTCAGATGTCGAAAGAAGGCAGTACGATCGGCGGCCTCATGGACACGGTCGCGACGCTCACCTCGATGGCGTTGCAATACGGCGTGCCGCTCGAGTCGTTAGTCAAAAAGTTCGCCTACCAGCGTTTCGAGCCGAGCGGATTCACGAAAAACCCCGATATCCGCAACGCCAGCAGCATCACCGACTACGTCTTCCGCTGGCTCGGCTGCCAGTTCATCAAAGGCTATAAGGAGGCGACCTCGCCGCACCGGACGCATCCGGAGTTGCCGATGAAAGAGATCGCCGACATGGAGAAAAAAGCCGTCAACCGGCCCGTCTCCGATCTTTCCCGGACCGGCGAGCGCGAGCTGATCGACGTCATCACGAACCACGCGCCTAACGAGGGCAGCCCGAGCAACGGGCACGGCCGCACCCACGCCGAGCGCGTCTCGGAAGCGCTCGGGAGCATGTTCATGGAGACGACCTGCTCGCATTGCGGGAGCGACAAAGTCATCCGGGCGGGAGCCTGTGGGGTCTGCACTGAGTGCGGGACGAGCCAAGGCTGCAGTTAAGGTCGACTCACGCCGCTCGTTTCCTTTAGCGGATGGAGACCGCGACAGCGAGCGCGCCCCGGTGGAGCGCGCCGAACGCGCGAGTTGTCATCCTGAGCGGAATGGAGAGAGCGGAGCGAACGGGATGAAGTCGAAGGATCTCGCAAACTACCCACAGTGTCATCTCGCGAAGTGGCGTGGGGACGTTCGGCGAAGTGACGCTAAGAAACGCTTGTGAGGTCCTTCGACTGGGTTCCGCTGCACTTCACTCCGTTCAGGATGACAAACTTCCACGAAGGCGTCATGATTTCTCCGCCCAGACCGGCGCAAGATTTTACGAAAACGTGCGCGACACGCTGGGATCGCGTCCGCTCACGATTTGTCATCCTGAGCGGAATGGAGAGAGCGGAGCGAACGCAATGAAGTCGAAGGACCTCGCTACCCCAGCGTCATCTGCATGCCGATCCCGCGGCGGTGACTGACCCGGGAACTTCCACCATCCTTCGCGGCCTCGGACCGCGACTTTTCACAGAGTTTCGCAACTGCCGCTAGAAAAGGAGGCCGACCCCGCGTAAGCTCTGCCTCTCCAAATTTCATCCGACTTTTACAAATGAACCAAACCGAAATTCAGCGCCAAAAGGAAATCAAACAAGCCGAAGAACTCCTCTTCACCGGCAAACAGGAGCTCGGCTTCGCCAAGGGACTCTTTCTCGGAGATTTCATCTCCGACTGGGCGATGCCCTATCCGCGCATGACCGACGCACAACGCGCGCAGCTGGATGGTGCCCTCGCTGAGGTCACTAAATTCCTCGACGAACATCTCGACGCCGACGCGATCGATCGAAACGCCGATATCCCACGTGAAGTGATCGACGGCCTCGGCCGCGTTGGCGTGCTCGGCATGACGGCGCCGGAGGCAGTGGGCGGACGCGGTTTTTCGCAGATGATGTATTGCAAGGTGCTTGAGGAAATCGGCGCGCGTTGCGCTTCGACTGCGGTCTTCACCAATGCGCACCACTCGATCGGCATCCGCGCGCTTCTGCTTTTCGGCACCAAAGAACAAAAGGAAAAATGGCTGCCGAGACTGATGCACGGCGAGCAGCTGGCCGCCTTCGCGCTCACGGAAACGCAGGCCGGCTCCGATGCCGCCAACGTCCAAACTCAGGCGACCCCGAGTGAAGACGGCACGCATTACGTCCTCAATGGCGAGAAGCGCTACATCACCAATGCCTCGATCTCGCAGGTCCTGACCGTCATGGCGCGCACGCCGGTGCCGGGCAAGGAAGGGAAAACGGCGATCACGGCGTTCCTCGTCACGCCTGACATGGAAGGCTTCGAAATGATCGAGCCGCGCATGCCGAAGCTCGGGATTCGCGGGACGGCGACCGGGCGTTTCCGCCTAACGAATGTGAAGGTGCCGAAGGAAAACATCCTCGGCCCGCTCGGCAAAGGTCTGCGCGTCGCGCTGACAGTGCTCGATTTTGGCCGCACGACTTTCGGCGCGTGCTGCACCGGGGGGGCGAAGACCTGCCTGCGCCTGGCGATTTCGCACGCCAATTCGCGACAGCAATTCCAGAAGACGCTGGGTGATTTCGATCTCGTGAAGAAAAAGATCGCACGCATGGCCGCGGATGTTTACGCAATGGAAGCGATGACGCAGGTGACAGCGTCGCTGATCGACCGGGGCTTCGAGGATTACATGCTCGAGACGGCGATGCTGAAAGTTTTCACGACCGAACGCCTCTGGGACGCGGTTAACGATTGCTTCCAGATTCACGGCGGCTCGGCTTATTTCGACGACTCGCCGTTAGGCAGGATGCTGCGCGACGCGCGCATCAACCAGATAGGCGAGGGGAGCAACGAAGTGCTCACGTCATTCATCGCGCTCGTCGGCATGCGCGGGCCGGGAATGGAATTTAAAGAGATCCTCGACACGGTCATGAAGCCGTGGCGACAAGAGGGAAGCAAGGCGCTCGGCGCCGGTCTGAAGCGCCTCACCGCCGCCGTGAAGGTACCCGACGTGCCGGTGCGCCACGCGCAATTGCGCTCGTATGCCGGCCAGCTCGGTCGGCTCGTCTGGCGTTTTAACTTTGCCGTGAACAAGGCGCTCATCACCTACCGCGAGCCGGTTATGGACATGCAGCTCATCCAAGAACGGATCGCGGTCGCGGCGATGGAACTGTTCGCGACGACTTGCGTGCTCAGTCGCTGGGATTCGGAGCTGAACACCGCGGGTCGCAATGGTCACTCGGTTACGACCGAGCACGTCGCGGCCGATCTTTTCGTGCGGCGCTCGTTGCGCAAGATCAAGGAAGCGCTCCGTGACCTCGGCGATAACGACGATCGCGCCCTCCTTGCGACCGCCAACGCGGTCCTCGGCGCCCGGAGCTCGGCCGCGCGAAACGGGGCGTAGAATCGGATCGTTGGAGCGCTGTTTGCAGCGCGGCCCGAAGCGAGTAAAAAACAAGCGGCTCCCCCGAGGCGATGGCCCGGTTTTAGCTTCTCCAAGGGGCCATGGACCTCGTCCCATTGCTCGACCTGCGCGGCCAGCGTGTCCTGATTTTCATCGTCGCCTACAACGCCGCGACCACGATCGAGCGCGTCCTCGCCCGGATTCCCGCCTCGCTTCATCAAGCCGGGGTGGAAGTCCTGGTCATCGACGACTCGTCGCAGGACGAAACTTTCCGACGCGGATTAAGTTATCAGCAAAGCCACGCGGCTTTAAAAATGACTGTCCTGCGCACGGTGGAAAACCAAGGCTACGGCGGAAACCAAAAGCTCGGTTATTGCTACGCGATCGACGAAGGCTTCGACATCGTCGCGCTCGTCCACGGCGACGGACAATACGCGCCGGAGGAGTTACCGACGTTGCTCGATCCGCTCCTGCGCGGCGAAGCCGATGCCGTCTTCGGTTCGCGCATGATCGACAAGCGCGCGGCGCGCGCGGGCGACATGCCGCTCTACAAGTGGCTCGGCAATCAGGTGCTGACCACTTTCCAAAACAAGGTGCTCAACACCCGGCTCTCGGAATTCCACTCCGGCTACCGCCTCTACGCGACTAGGGCGCTGGCGCAGGTTCCGTTCTCCAAGAACACGCACGATTTTCATTTCGACACCGAGATCATCATCCAGTTCGTGCTGAAGGGCCTTCGCATCGTCGAGTTGCCCATTCCGACATTTTACGGCGACGAGATCTGCCACGTGAACGGGCTGCGCTACGCGCTCGACGTCTTCCGCGCCACAATCAAAGCGCGGCTGTGCCGCGTTCATCTTTTCTACGATCGGAAGTTTGATGTCGATCCGGCTGCGACGACGCACAGCGACAAGCTCGGGTTTGCCTCCTCGCAGACGTTCGCGGTCGAGGCAGGGATGGCGGGTAAAGAAGTTCTTCAACTTGGCCTCGGGCATGGAGAAGTGGCTGAGGCTCTGCGACAGCGCGGATGCCAGGTGACTGCGGTTGACTTTGCAGCCAGCGAGTTCGCGCCGACCGGCCTTCCCGTTGCCGTCCCTGCGCCGCAAATTCCCGAGGATATCTCCGCTTACGACCAGGTCCTCCTGATGGATCTGATCGAACACCTGCACGATCCGGAAAGCTTCGTCGACCAACTCCGGCAGCGGACCGTGGGCAAACGGCCGGAGGTAATTATCACTGCGGCCAACGTGGCTTTCTTTATCCCTCGCATCATGCTCGCTCTAGGTCAGTTCAATTACAGCCGCAAAGGCATTCTTGGGCTAGGCCATCGTCGTCTTTTTACTTTCCGCTCTTTGCGCGCACTCCTCGAGGAGGCGGGTTACGAGATCCTCGAAGCGCGTGGTGTGCCGGCGCCTTTCCCGCTCGCGCTCGGTCGCAACCGCTGGAGCCGGGCGTTGCTACAGATCAATCAACTACTCCTTCGCATCTCAAAAAGCCTTTTCTCATATCAGCTTTGCTTCCGCGCCCGCGCGCTTCCGATAGCGAGTCATCTCCTGCGGGAAACAATCGAGTCGAGCACCGCGCTACGCGCCGAAGCTCTCAGGCAGTCGGCCTAACGCAATTCATAAGCGCTTCGCCCACTCGATCGTCACGATAAAGATACCCTAGGGAATAGGACGCGCCTTCAGGATGTGCAATGCTCGCAACAATCCTTCGGTGACCAGTTCATAGAGGGGGAACTGGACGAACAGGATCACATATTGCCGCAACTCATACGCGCAGAGCGCGGTTACCCCCGCGACGATCGCGATCGCACGATAGCGGGTGATATATGTCGCGAGATGGAGGATCTGGCTAAGAGCGAGGACCCGCAAAGGCAAGTCCCACATATTCGCGTAACGCAGATTCATCCCGTATTTCACATTACACATGATAAGATAGGTCGCCGCCACGAAGACCGTCAGGAATAGCTCGGGCTTTTGCCTGCGGTCGAGACGGAAAATCGCGCCAACGGCAAGTAATAACACGACCGGGCTCACAAGGAGCAGATCGACCAGATAGCGATCCCACGGCCCATCACCAGTTAGAATGGCATAGGCGAGCGTATAGTTTTTACTGACCGAAAGCTGATAGGTAGCAAGCAAGGTAGGGATCCCTCCAACCAAAAAAATCAGCGCAATCACGCCCAGCAGCGGACCTAGCACGGTAGCCAGGACGAGTTCACGGCTTACCTCGCCGAAACGAAACCAGCGATTGGTCGCGAGTAGGGCGATCAGTCCGATCCAAACGAAGAACGAATTTTCCTTCGCCAGGACGAGCAAAGCCAGGCTGACGGTATAGGCAGCCAGTAACTGCCAGCGGCGCGGGGCCTGCAGGTTCTCCCAGAGAAGCCAGAGAGCAAGCAGAGCCCAGAAGGTAAAAAAACCATCTACGAGCGCGTGTTGCGACATGTGGATTTGAGTGGGAGCGCACGCCATCAGAGCGGCTGTTCCCAAAGCAAAGAGCGGGCCTTTCAGTCGCCAGGCAAATCCAGCCGTAAGCAGGAGAGTCAGGATGCTGAAGAGCGACGCGACATCATGCAAAGCAACAAGAGCATCACTCCCGAAAGCCTGATGCCAGAGATAGCCGGCAAAGATGTAGAGAAAGCGGACTGGCGGTAGAATCGACCCCGGCAGCGTTTTCTGCACCTCGATGTAATGATCGACAATCGCAGGGTAATCACCCAGCCCGATGCGAGTGAGGCTATCGACATATTTTCGGTAAAGATGCTCATCAAACCCGATGCCTACCATCGCCGGATTCGGGTGCAGGGCGGCCAGCTTCTTCAGCGGCGGTGCGGCTGCTCCCGCGAAGAGAGAAGGTGGAAGCCGGAGAAAAGCGCCGAGGAGGAACACGAGCCCGATTCCTACGAGAATAAAGCGACGCTGACACAGGGAGTCGAGTGGCATAGGCGAAGAGTCTAGCAATTTGCGTGAAACACAATCAGAGCCCGCCGTCGATTCCGTCCGGCGATCGCACTTTGGGAACGAGACCTGCTACGAAAATATCTGTGAGCTTAAAAGCACCGCGTGTAATTGGTGTCACGCCCGCGCCAGCGGCGGCGGCGGTCGCGGTCGTCCCGTCCTACAACGAAGCGGCAAACATCCAAAGTTTGATCGATGAAGTCATGGCGTTACCGATCGGATTGGACATCCTCATTGTGGACGATGCTTCGCCGGATGGAACCGGCGATATCGTGCGCACTCATCCGCTTTTTGGAAGCCGCGTTTTCCTGATTGCACGCACGGGGCCGCGAGGCTTTGCGTTCGCCTGCCGCGACGGTTTTCGATGGGCCCTTGACCACGGGTATTCGGTCGCAGTAGAAATGGATGCCGATTTTTCCCATGATCCGGCAGCCATTCCAAAGCTCTTGCGGGAATTGGAGAATGGTTCTGATGTCGCCCTTGGATCCCGTTATGCCGGTGGCATTCGGGTGATGAACTGGCCCGTCCGCCGTTTGTTGCTCAGTCTCTTTGCCGGTTGCTACACGCGATTTTTCACAGGGCTTTCGCTACGAGATCCGACGAGCGGGTTCAAGGCCATTCGAAGTCGCGTCCTACGCGTTATGGATTGGGATAAGTTTACGGCTAATGGCTACGGATTTATTATTGAATTTCATTTTCTGGCGGTGCGGCGAGGCTTCCACATTTCCGAGGTGCCGATCGTCTTCACGGAACGTTGCCGGGGCGCCTCGAAAATGTCGTTCCAAATTATGCTCGAGTGCGCTCGTGCTGTTCTCAAGCTGAGTTGGTCACGGGTCCTCCATCCACAGCGGACGGTCGCGACGCAAAGAATCGAGTCATTTGAACTGGCGTGATAAGGTAAGGATGCTGAGCCCGTTGCTCAAACTCTTACACCCAGGAGCATAGTGGCTTATGAATCACGAACATCGGCCTCTAACTGAGCTCTCGATCTTTGCGGCAGGATCAGCGCTGCACGATCCTCAAGGATGGGACTCTTACTGGACGCCGGGCCAGGAGAAGAGCCGGCGCATGTACACTTTTATCGCCAGCGCATATCGTCGGATGGCGATCCGGCCAAATTTAAGCCGCGCTATCCGTAAACATTTTCCGACTGGCGCTCGGCTCATACACGCTGGCTGCGGTTCTGGTCAGGTGGACATGAAGTTATCTCGAGAAATGCGAATCACAGCAGTCGATATCTCGTTGCCGGCTCTGGAGAGCTATCGCCGCAACAATCCGTATGCCGAAGCTGTGCATCATGGTGATATTCTCCATCTCGACGAGATAGCCAGTGACGCTTACGACGGCGCCTATAATCTGGGCGTGGTCGAACACTTCACTCACGAGCAAATCGTACAAATTCTTCGCGAGATGGGCCGCACCCTAAAGCCGGGCGGAAAGGTCGTTATCTTTTGGCCGCATCGGCGAGCGACCAGTGTCTTCGTCTTGAAAGTGATCCATCGCTTGCTGGATTGCATTAATAAACCTACTGCTCCGCAGGTGCGGCTGCACCCGCCGGAAATCTCCTTGCTTAAATCGCGCGAACAGGCGCAGAGCGTGGTCGAGGAGGCAGGGTTTAATCTCGTAGATTACTGCTTTGGTGTCCGCGATCTTCTCGTGCAGGCCGTAGTGGTAGGCTCGAAACGGTGAGCGCCTCCGCCGCGCTAAACCGACTGACGTATTCCCGCACCGAGAGTGTGATGGGTCTGGGTGAGTCATCTGGGAAAGCCGCGAAGCAACAAGTAATTATCACTTCGAAGCGGCGGAATCTACTGGAGTGGATTGTTGTAATCGCACTTGCGGGTCTCGCGGTGGCGTTGCATCTCCGCTTCGTGACTCACGCCGGCGGGCTTTGGCGCGATGAGACAAATAGTATAAACCTCGCGACTCTTCCTACGCTCGCGGAGGTTTGGCACTTTCTGGATTACGATTCGTTCCCGATCCTCTACTTTATAGTCCTCCGCGTTTGGACAACTGTTTTTGGAGTCGGTAATGACGTAGCTCTGCGTGCGCTGGGCCTGCTGATCGGCTTGGGAATTCTCGGTGCTTTGTGGGCCAACGCGCGGGCCTTCCGCTGCCGCCTGCCGTTGCTCTCGTTCGCCTTGGTTGGAGTAAACCCAATGATCGTGCGATACGGCGATTCTAACCGTGCGTATGGTTTGGGGATTCTTTTGATCCTGCTGACGCTTCGCAGCTTTTGGCGCCTGGTGGAGCCACCGGTGGCTCCCCGCGGCGGACAGATCGCGGTCGCCGCGATCCTGGCGCTCCTGAGCGTGCAGTGCCTTTACTACAATTCAATTCTTCTCTTCGCGATCGCCGCCGGCGCGGTGGCCGTAGCGCTACGAACAAGAGCCTGGCGCACCGTGGCGATTGTCTTAGGTATAGGCGTGCTCGCGGCCGTCTCGTTACTGCCGTACGTTCCGATGTTTATCCGGATGCGAGATTGGACGTTTCTGGTGAGTTACCCATGCAACTTTGGCTGGCTGTGGCGACGCGCGGGCGAAGTGCTGGGATCACCGCGACCGGGCGTTATCTGGGTATGGGTTGGCCTTGTTGTTGTGGGTCTCGGGGTCGCGATTGCGGCAGGCACGCAATCAATTCTCCGGCGCCGAGGGTCGGGCGACCTCGAGTCTCTTCATCTGCCCAAGGATCTTCCGGCAGTCGTGCTTTTTTCCGCAATCGTCCTGGCGATTGGCGTGCTTGGGTATGCGGGATTTCTCAGGACGCTAAACTACTACACTCAGCCTTGGTACTACATCACTCTGGCTGTTCTGGTGGCATCCACTTTGGATGCCGTCTTTGGTGGCTGGTGGAATACGGAGCAACCGGTCGTTTCGCTCCTCGTCCGCAGCCTTCGTCTCATCGTAGCAATCTCTTTGCTTGGCTTCACTGCGATTCCTTCCTGGAAAGAAATGCCGAAAAGGCAAACGAATGTCGATCTCGTCGCGGCTCAGATCGAGGCACTTTCCCGCCAGGGGGATGTTATCGTCGTTCCTCGATGGGAGTGTGCGATCCCGTTTTGTCGATATTACCGCGGTCCAGCGCAGATCGTGACGATTCCGCCGCTTGAGGATCACCGTTTCCATCGCTATGATTTACTCCTAGCCCAGATGAAGACAACTGATGCATCCGCACCTGTCCTTGCCCGGATGGGAGAAGCGCTTCGTTCCGGGCATCGGGTCTTCCTGGCCGATATGCTTCCCTTCCCGACCAGAGAGGTTGAATTGCCGGCTCTCTGGCCGCCCTACCAGGATCGAAGGGGGGTCTGGCACACCGCCCCATACTTTCAGGTTTGGACGATGCAGGCGGGACGCTTTCTTCGGGCTCATGCACGACGCGGACGCGAGATTGAGGTTCCTTTACCCATAGGAACTCAAGTGCAAGGCTTTGAGGAGCTCAACCCGGGTGTGTTGGAAGGATGGCACTAGGCCCGGAAGGACGACAGCCGCGCCGAAAGGGAGCTTAGCGCGTCGGATGAAGGGAACGTTTAATCCTCGGCGACGGCGTAGAGTTCATCTTCTCTTCGATTTCACCGTGTAAGGAGAGAAAGTCAGGCTGATTAGGAATTAGCTTGATAGCCTGCTCGACCCTTATCCGCGCGGTCGCTAGATCACCCGCTTGAAAGTGCGTTTGCGCGAGCAAGTAAAGAGTCTTAGAATCGTGCGGTTCCAGTTCAAGCGCTTGCGTGAAAAAGTTCACGGCAAGGTCCCAGCGCTTTTCATTGAGCGCGATGACACCGAGGTTGTTATAGCTCCCCTCATGGCGTGGGTCGAGTCGGAGGGTCGCCAGGTAGAAGCGTTTCGCGGCCGAGACGTTCCCTTGGGCCAGCCGTAGATTGCCCAAGGCAAAATTGAGCTCCGCATTTTGCGGACTATAGGCGTAGGCGAAGTTGAGCTTCCGGTCGGCGCTTGCGAGATTGTTCGTTTGCAAGGCGCGCAGCCCGGAATTGTAACTATCCAGCGCCCAAAGAGAGGGTTCGCGTTGTGGGAGAGAAACAAACCAAGTGCTCGCGACGAGTAGACCCACGTAAAGTGCGATGCGATGATAGCCGCCGGTTACAAGGTTGTTCCATAATTCCCAGATTCCGATCGCCGCAAAGAGAAGTAACCCCGGCACGGCGGCCAAGCGGTAGCGTTCGGTCACAAAGACGGGGAGAAGCGAAAGGAGATGAAGGAGAACCGCCGCTGCCACCCAGTTCGAGAGTGGGAATCGTCTGCAGGTTAAAAAAAAGCCTGGTATCGCTAACGCGGCGACCAACCCAAATCTCAGGCCAGGGAAAAGCACTCCTTCATCCCGCAAGGCGGAAATGATGCTGAGATCGTCATATTGGAAAGCGTTCCAGAATTTCGTTACCTTGGTTCCGAGCAAACGAATCCATTTGAGCGGATGATGCGTTATCCAGGCGCGGGCTTTACCCGACCAGTAGCTGGAGACTTCAGAACGCTTGAGCCGATGACCGGCTGCTTGCTCGGCGCCTGTGATCGAGTCTTTCAGCATTGCCTGTTGACTGGCGTGAAGACCGGGAGGGAAACGTGGATAACCGGTAGCTATTGGATTATTCCCTATCCAAAGGTTGACACCGCCATGGGCTGAGAGGAAGACCGGATCCTGCGCCACGAAATAGTTGTGCATCCAAGCCGGTGAGGTGCCGAGTAGAACCCCTGCAAGAAGAACCAGGGTTCCGACGCTTTGGCGCGGCAAGCGGTCGGGCCAACGAAGAAAAATAGCGGCAATGGCCAGCGGGACCAGAAAGAGAATGGTGGCAATTCCCATGGCCGTGAAGCCCATTAAGGCCCCCATCGCCAGCAACCCCCACCGACTCGGAACGCTTCTTCGTTTGACGATCAGCCAAACGCAATACCAGAAAACAAAGACCAGCCAGGACGTCGGCATTAGAATTACAGAGAACGCTGCCGCAGCTTGGAAGCCGCCCCAGGTGACCGCGGCGATCAACCCAACGATCTGCCCGCGCGGCGAGTTTGCCTCTCCGCCATAGAGCGCTTGACCGAGCTGATAAAGGAGAACCGCAGTGCCTCCTTCTAGCGCGGCTTGGAGTAAACCGGGGACAAAGGGGTTGTAGCCAACGATTTTATAGATTCCGGCCAGGAGATAGGCATAAAGAGGCAGGCCGTAGAAAGCGGCGTGATCGGTCCATTGGCCCCTAAGAATCCGTAATGCCCAGTCGTTGTAGAATTGCGAGTCTCCGGCCTCTGGGAGGAGAAATGGGCTTTCCGTAAGCCTGACCAAGACGAACAGGCGCAGGGCGAAGACGCCGAGGAACACGTAAACTTCGGGCGAAAAAACCCAACGCGTTTTGACCGAACGGCGTTCGCTTGAAGGCAGCTCTTGGGAGTGAAGAGCCTCTCCCTTCGTTTGTTTCGCCATTTCCAAATCAGCAATCACCGGACAGACGAGAGAGAAACTTTCGGGCCAAGTCGCCCATTAATAGCGACTCGGTAAGAAATTTCTTTGGTGAATGACTGCTGAAGGGCTTCCGAGAATAAATCGGCTCAGTGGCATTAATGCTGCTTTTTAAACACGAAATCCGCTCTGGAACTGCGGGTGCAAAACAAAAACAAACAAACCAACGAAAGCAATAGTATGTTAAAAAGGTTCAACAAAAAGCGCGGGGGCTTCACCCTCGTGGAAATCATGATCGTAGTCGCGATCATCGCCTTACTGGCGGCCATCGCGGTTCCTGGGTTCCTCAGAGCCCGGAAGCGCTCCCAAGCGAGTCGCGTTATCAACGATC
>JBDTIQ010000239.1:0-10843 GCA_039936335.1 Chthoniobacterales bacterium | reverse complement strand
CTCGCCTCTCTGCCCGCGTCCCAAATCCTCGGCGCGCTCGACTTACTCTCGCCCGAAGATCTCGCCGCCATCTTCACCGCCGGATTCGCGGTCTCACACGTGCAACTGGACAATATCGAACAGCGCCTCCTGGACGCGAGACAAGGTGCAACCGGCTTCAGCGATTCTGGTTTCAGAGTCACCGAACAACACCCCACCTATGCCACGGATGCCAAAGACATGCTCAGCGGCGGCGGCAAGGAAGTGGTCTCTCCGTCCCCGGTGCCCCCAGTCAACCTGGATAAACGCTGGGGCTTTTTCATCTCCGGTAGCGGAGAGATAGTGGACGTGGAAACCAGCAGCAGCGCGCGCGGCTCATCGTTTGAGACCGGCGGCGTCACGATCGGCACCGACTATCGCCTTACCCCGCACCTCATTCTTGGGGCGGCCTTCGGTTACGCCCATAACTCGGCTGACCTGAATCTGGGCGGCAGCATTCGCAGCGACAGCGGCACGGCCAGCCTATATGGGACTTACTACGACGGGGGATTCTACGTTAACGGGATCGCCGGCGCAGGATATGGATCCATTGAGACTCGTCGCCTTACCCTTGGCGGCATCGCCCGCGGCGAGACGAACGGGACTAACTTCAACGCGCTCCTCGGCACCGGCTACGATCACCACGCGGGCCAGTGGACTTTCGGTCCTCTCGCCTCCCTCCGCTATAGCCGGTTCGGCCTTGATAGCTTCGATGAAGAGGGTGCCCTGGGATCGTTAGGTATCCGTGCGCGGAGCGAAAATTCGCTCCTCTCGACCATCGGCGCCCAAGCTTCCTACACCGCGACGATCTGCCGTATTCCCGTGACGCCCTTCCTCCGGGCCCAATGGGAGCATGAGCTTCTCACCAGCACATCCAGTATCGACGCTGGCTTCACTTCGGTCGACACCTTTAGCGTCCAAGGACCTCATATCGGTCGCGACGGCCTCCTTTTACAGGCTGGCGTCGTCGCGCAACTCACTCCGCGCCTCGGCATCTTCACCTACTACAGCGGCGACCTCGGGCGCGAGAATTACGTCTCGCACACCATCACCGGTGGGTTGCGGTTCAGTTTCTGATTTGGTCATTCAGTCTTCCATTTGCCGCCGGGCCGTAAGGAGTGGGTTTGGTGCATGGAGGCAAAGAGATCGGGTTCCAGAAGGATCCTGTCTCCGACTACGGCCGGCTGTTCCTTTTCCCGTCCAGATCCCATCGGGCGCGAGCGCGGCAAAAAACGGAGTCGAGTCCCCTTCTTCCCACCGCTCAAAAAAGCCCTGCGGGTAAACCTTTAACCATGCCAACCGCGCTAGCGGTGCGTTTGCGCGAGCCAGATTTTCTCCTCGAATCGCGCCAATCGCGACCTGTCATTGGGTCGCTCGCCCGATTCCGCTACTGCGCCCGAGCGTCCGGCGAGCCACCGAACGCAACAGGCGCGCGATTGGCGGCTCCGGATTTTCTCCCCATCTTCCCCAGACTTGATCGCGCAATACTCCCGCCTCTTTCGCTGGCACGTGCTGCGCTATCTCGCGCGGCATCCGCTCCTCGCGACCCTGAATGTCGCGACGGTCGCGCTCGGCGTGGCGCTTTATCTGGCGATCCAGATTGCGAACGGGAGCGCGAATCGGGCGTTCGAAGCGAGCGTGGATGTGGTCGCAGGCAAGGCGCAGCTCGAGGTGACCGCGCCGGCGGACGATTTGCCAGATCGGTTGCTTCCGCAGATCGCGCACACACCTGGGGTGGCGGCGGCGACTCCGATCGTTAGGGGATTTGTCACGCTGCCGCAGTTTCCCGGGGAATATCTCGACCTGCTCGGGATCGACGTTTTCACGAACGAGCCGTTTCGCACTTTCCAGCTGACGGATTTTCGAACGCAAGATTTCGATGTGCAAAATTGGCTGCGCGAGCCGCGCACCGTCGCGCTGAGCGAGGAATTTGCCCAGCGGCATCACCTGCACGCGGGCGACAAACTTGCCATCCAGATCAACGGCCAAAGCGAAAGCCTGACGATCGGCTTTCTCCTTCGAAACAAGGATGCCGCGGTCGCGCCGGATTCGCATTTTGCCGCGATGGACATCGGATGGGCGCAGGAGCTTCTCGGGCGCAGCGGCACGCTCGATTCGGTTTCGCTTCGCCTAACGGAAAGCGCCGATCCGAAAAAAGTCGTGACGGCGTTGCGCAAAATCGTGCCGCCCGACGCGACCGTTGCCGCCCCCGCGCAACGCGGCGAAGCGATCGGCAAAATGCTCGCGGGTTTCCAGCTCAACCTCGCGGCAATGAGTCTTGTCTCGCTCCTGGTCGGCATGTTTTTGATCTACAACACGATCGAGGCGTCCGTCGTCCGGCGGAGAAGCGAGATCGGAATTTTGCGCTCGTTAGGCGCAACCCGCGCGGAGATTCGCTGGCTTTTTCTCGGAGAAGCCGCGGTCCTCGGCCTGCTCGGGATCGGCGCGGGAATGATCGGTGGCTACTTTCTCGCGCGCGCGTTGGTTGGTACGGTCGCGGAGACGATTTCGTCGCTTTACGTGCTCGTGCATGTGCAGCAACTGGCGATCCCGCCGTGGATTTGGATCAGCGCATTTCTGCTCGGACTCGGGTCGGTTTTGATCGCCGCCTGGCTGCCAGCGAACGGCGCGGCTGCGACCGATCCGGTGCAGGCTTTGCATGGCGGTCTGCGGGTCGAACGCTCTGCCCACCTATCCCGGCGCTGGATTTTAGGTGGTGCGCTTTCGTTAGGCGTGGCCGCGGCGCTTTCGGTTCTCGCTTTGAAAACCGGCCCGCCCTGGCTTGGTTTTGGCGCGGCTTTCTTCGTCCTCGCGGGCTTTTCGCTCGCTGCGCCGGAATTAATCTCGCGCTTCAGCCGGCTCCTGCGTTCACGCCTGCATCGCCGGATCGAGCCGCTCCTCGCCGCGCAAAATCTCGGGCGCGCGCTTCTTCGGAATTCGGTCACGATCGCTTCCCTCGCCGCGGCGGTTGCGATGACGGTGGGCGTCGCAGTGATGGTTTTTTCTTTCCGCCAGACAGTGGCGAGCTGGGTCGATCAGACGCTCGTCGCCGATCTTTTTATCGGGCCGGCCGCGAATGAAATCGCCGGGCCAAACTCCTTCATGCCGCCGGAGGCGCTTCACTTTCTCGAGACTAATCCCGCGGTCGACGCTGTCGATACGTTCCGAGCGCTCGAGCTGGCCTATGGCAACGCCACGATTTCCGTGGCGGTGGTGCGCGGAAGTAACCGGCGCAATCTCCGCTTCCTGCACGGCAATAGCGACGAAATCATGCCGCGATTCTACCATGAACAATCGGTACTCGTCTCCGAAAGTTTCGCCCGGCGCTACCACGTGCGGGCCGGCGGCACCCTCCTACTTCCAACGCCATCTGGACGCGTCGCGTTTCCCATTCTCGGTGTTTTCTACAACTACACGAACGACCAGGGCCTCGTCTTTCTGAGTGAGAAAAACTTCCGCGAACTCTGGCACGACGATCGTGTGAACAGCGTCGCCGTTTACCTGAAACCGGACGCATCGCCGGAGGTCGTGGGCGCTGCGTTTCGGAAGCGCTTCAGTCATCGCGGCGAGTTCTCGATCTACTCAAATCGAGCGCTGCGGACCCGCATCTTCGAAATCTTCGATCAGACTTTTGCCGTCACTTATGTGCTGCGCACGATCGCAGTCGTCGTCGCGGTCGTTGGGATTTTTCTTGGCCTCACGACGCTCGTCGCGGAGCGTTCGCATGAACTCGGCGTGCTCCGCGCGATCGGCGCGTCCGCTGCGCAGGTACAGCGCCTCCTGCTCTGGGAGAGCGGGATGATCGGTTTGCTCGCAAGTGTCCTTGGCATCGCCGCCGGGCTTTGTCTCGCGATCGTGCTGACGGGCGTGATCAATCGCGCGTTTTTCGGCTGGACGATCCAGCTCGCGTTTCCTTGGGTCTCACTTGCCTGGACGCCGCTCTGGATCGTGGCGGCGGCGGTTTTTGCGGGATGGATTCCAGCCTGGCGTGCGGGTCGATTGAATGTCTCGGAGGCGGTGCGAAGCGAATGAAAAAGCGAATACTGCTCTGCGGGCTCGCATTCGCCTGCGTCGCTGCCGATTGGCAAATCGCCGAGCCGGGACTGCACTACGAATTCCCGCGCGATCATCATCTGCACGAAAATTTTAAAACCGAATGGTGGTATTTCACCGGTAACCTAACGAATGGGAAAAGCCGTCGTTTTGGCTACGAGCTGACGTTTTTCCGGCAGGGAGTTCGTCCCCCTAACGAACGCGGCCAGACCACCTCCCGGTTCGTGGTCGACGACCTGAAGTTCGCGCATTTCACCGTGACCGATCCGGACGGGAAACGCTTCTTGTTTGACCAAAAGACGAGTCGCGGAAGTTTCGGCGAAGCCGGGTTTGGGAAGAATGAGCGGCTGGCGTGGATCGATTCCTGGAAGCTGAACCTGAACGCTGACGGCTCGTTCGATCTCAAGGCCAGCCTGACAGGTGCGGCGCTCCAGCTCCACCTCGTGCCGTTGAAACAGCCGGTCATCCATGGCGCAAACGGCATCAGCGAGAAAGCGGCCGGCGGTGGCCACGCCTCCTATTACTATTCGATCACGCGCCTGCGCTCGACGGGCGACCTGCAGCTTAACGACGAGCATTTTCCTGTGACGGGCGAGAGCTGGTTCGATCACGAATGGGCGACGAATCAACTCGCCGCGGGCCAGGCCGGCTGGAACTGGCTCTCGGCGCAGTTCGACGACGGGACGGAGCTGATGCTCTACGAAATGCGCCTAACGAATGGAAAAATCGACCCGATTTCGAGCGGAACATTTGTCCGCGCGGATGGCAGCTCCGTTTACCTAACGAGTGCCGACTTCCAGATGACGCCGACGCGATTCTGGAAAAGCAAAAAGACCGGCGCGAACTATCCGATCGTTTGGAAGATCGCCGTCCCAGGCGAGCAACTTGATTTCACAATCACTCCGGTGCTGGCCGACCAGGAACTGGTCCTGGCGCCAATTATTTACTGGGAGGGCGCGTTCGATATCGCGGGCACGCAGGCCGGGAAAAAGATCGGTGGCCGCGGTTATCTGGAGCTGACCGGCTACGCCGGACCGCTCCGGGAATTGAATCGTTAGGCGCGATCGCAGCCAGACGGCGGCCAACCTGGAGGGCGGAGCTCCGGCAACGCCGGGCGCCCAGAAGATTCGCGGAGCTCACCTCTCCAGGTAAGTCGCAGGGAACCCACCGCGAGAGCCGCGGAAAAACGGTCGAGAGACCTACGCCTGCGTATGCCGCGCGAAATGCACTTCCGCGCCTTTTGGCAAAAGGCGTTTGCGGCCGCGTTGACGGCGCCGTGCGAGAATCGCGCGGCCACCTTTGGTGCTCATCCGGGCGCGAAAACCATGCTGTTGTTTCCGGGTCCGTTTCGATCGCTGTAAGGTGCGTTTCATGGGTAAAAAAGCCGGCGTCGGGGAGGACGAGGACCGCTACCTTAGGAGGTCGAGACTCTTTGTCAACGCCGCCGCCGGTGACAAGCTGATTGCCACCGGGGCCGCATTATGGAATACAAAACGCCGTGAGTGAAGTCGTGATCCAACCTGCGATCTCTGAGGATCTGGACGAATTGTCCGGCCTGCTCGGCGAATTGTTCAGCGAGGAGAGCGATTTCCGACCGAACCGCAACAAGCAACTGCGCGGCTTGCGGCTGATTTTTGAGGAACCTAGTCGCGGGCGCGTTTTCGTCCTGCGGGTCGATAATACGATCGTCGGCATGATTAACCTGCTCTTCACGATCAGCACGGCGGAAGGCGGCTTCGTGCTCCTGCTCGAGGATCTCGTCGTCCATCGTGAACATCGCGGCCACGGCTACGGCTCGCGTTTGCTCGAATACGCGATCGAGTTTGCGAAGCAGAAGAATTTCCTGCGCATCACGCTGCTAACGGACCGGCCGGAGCTGCGTTCGCAGACTTTCTTCCGCAACCACGGCTTCTACGAATCGCCGATGTTGCCGATGCGTTTGCTGCTCTCGCGTCCCGATTCGGCGACGAGCGCCTGAAAAGGGGCATGGCCGCCGATCCTGCTTTCGTCGATCTCGGCTTCGCGCGGGTCGATATTGACCGGCGACGGCGAACCGGTTTTCCAGAAGTGATCTTCGGCCAAGGCAAAACGCCGGAGCAAGTGGCGCAGATTGCGGCGGTGATTCTGGAGCGCGAACTGGTCCTGCTCGCGACGCGCGTTTCGCGGGAGCAATTCGCGACCGTGAAGGTGAATTTTCCAGCCGCGGTTTTCCACGAACGGGCACGTTGCCTAACGATCGAGCGCGAGCCGCTGCCGAAGCTCGCCCACTCGGTCGCCGTGGTCGCCGCGGGTACTTCCGATTTGCCCGTGGCCGAGGAAGCTGCCGTCACGCTCGAGATTTTCGGAAACTCGGTGGAGCGAATCTATGACGCGGGAGTCGCTGGAATCCATCGACTCCTTGTGGAGACGGATCGGTTGCGCACCTGTGCCGCGATCATCGTGGTCGCCGGCATGGAAGGCGCGTTGCCGAGTGTGGTGGCGGGACTCGTCGATAAACCTGTGATCGCGGTGCCAACGAGCGTCGGTTACGGCGCAAGTTTTGGCGGACTCGCGGCATTGTTAGGCATGCTCAATAGCTGCGGGAGCGGCGTCACGGTCGTGAACATCGACAACGGTTTCGGTGCGGCCTACGCCGCCGCGACGATCAATCGCGGAAGTTAGGCGCCCCGCCTGACTCGGCCGGCGGCCTTCCGGCCGCCGCCTCACGGGCGATGCCGCAGCTGGCAGACGGGCAGGCTCGCCACAGGACGAGTTCGTCCGAATGGCGAACTGGAAGGCTGCCCGCCGAGTCAGTCGAGACGACTGACTTCCGAATGCGCTCTGCGTCGGCCCGGGCTATCTTTTCCGATGCCAACACGCGGAGGTTCCATTCGCTTATTCCGCGTCGCGGGAATCGAGGTTTTTTTGCACTGGTCGTGGTTTCTCGTTGCGATCTATGAAGTGCAGGTCTGGGGCGCGATATTCCATTCGCCGGTCTGGGCCGCGCTGCTCTACATCGGTCTTTTCGTTCTCGTGACGATGCATGAATTCGGACATGCCCTCGCCTGCCGGCAGGTGGGTGGCGAGGCCGAGAGGATTGTGCTCTGGCCGCTGGGCGGCATCGCGTTCGTGAATCCCCCGCCCCGCGCCGGCGCCATGCTCTGGAGCATCGCGGCGGGTCCGCTCGTCAACGTGCTCATGACGCCGATCCTCGCCTTCGTGCTCCACATCGCGGGCGCAGCCGGATGGGCCGTGAGTTACCCGGACGCCTACCTCGTACTGGTCTGGCTCTGGCGGATCAATCTCGTCTTGCTCATCTTTAACCTGCTCCCGATTTACCCGCTCGATGGCGGGCAGATTCTGCGGTCGATTCTGTGGTTTCCCTTCGGACAGACGAAGAGTCTTTTCATCGCAACAGGAATCGGTTTTGTGGGCGGCGTGGCGCTGTTGCTCTGGGCGGTCGTGATGCGCTCGTGGTGGATCGGATTCATGGCGCTCTTCCTCCTCAGCCGCGCGGGCATCGGCTGGAAACAAGCGCGCTATCTCCAAGCTGAAGAAGAGGCAATGGCCCGGACCGCCGCGCCGGAGCCCGAGCTGCCGGAAAAGAAAGCCATGCTCTAAAGGGAGGCCTAAAATTCTTTTTCGAAAGTGGCGGACGCTGGCTGATTCTCCGCCGTAGGGCGAGACTTTGTCGAACTGGGGATAGCGCGCCATTTGCAGCGATCTTCCTCCCTTCGGCTCGACGGAGTCTCGCGCTACCAAAATGCGCTGAGGACAGCGCAAGCTACAACGCTTGTCGTCTCATTACGGAAGCAGCCGGAAGGCTCTATTGGCAATCGCCCTGGACAGACGCTGTAGCGGCGGCCGTGTCGGCCGCAGTCCTGTGATGGCGCGATCTCAGCGGGCGACACGCCCACTTCAACACCATGCGACCTGCATTCATCGCAGGAGGCCTTTCAAACAAAAGCGCCCGGATCATCAACTGATCCGAGCGCTCAAATGATTACCCCGCAGGTGCCGTTTAGGTGAATGTCCCGTTCCCTCTCGGTAACGGGCGGGCAACCATCGCTGAGGCGTCTGACTTCCAATTAAGGCATGCCATCTTCCCCAACAAACCAGTCCCCTCTGCTAACAACATCGGTCCGGGAATCACACCTGTAATCTCGAACACCGCAGGGCAAATTTTACCGACTTCCGCCGGGTGCCGGAAGTCGTCGATAGAGAGCTGAAAGTAGACACAAATAGGTCTTTGAACCTTCAACCCTCAAGCGGCGCCTCCCAGCATTTTTCAAAAGAACTACTCACGCAACTCCGCTTCCAGATTCTTCCGCAAACGCTCGCGAATCCGGTCGTGAGCCGCGCTAACTTCGTCGTTCGTAAGTGTCCGATTTTTGTCCCGGTATGTCAACGAATACGCGAGCGATTTTCGGCCGCCGCCGAGTTGCTCCGCATCTTTCCCGCTGAACAAATCGAAGAGCGTGACCTCCGCGAGAAGCGGCTCCTCCGCACTCGTTAGGCAAGCGACGATCGCCTCGTGCGTGAGCGTTTCCGGCGCGAGCAACGCGATGTCGCGGGTGATCGAGGGGAAACGCTGCAAGTCCTGAAAATGGTGGCCGCGCACGCTCGTTTCGAGCTCGTTAGGTAAGCTGATTTCCGCGAGGAAAACGGGCGCGGTCGCGCCGGCTTTCCCGGCCTGCGCGCCGGCTAGTTGTCCCGCGACACCAAGCTGATCGGTCCCGGAAAAAACTCCGGCGGCGAGCGCAAAATTTGCGTTGTCCATCCGCTCGAAACGAAGCGGACCGAGCCCCAGCGCCTCGAGCGCGCCTTTCAAATCGAAGAGATCTAGTTGCCGCGTGCGACCGCTCCGCCAGTTCGGCTGACTCGCCGTTTCCCCGCAAAGCAAAATCACAATGTGTCGCGCTTCCGCACCGTCGGGCGTGAGAAAGGCGCGGCCGATCTCGAACAAGCGAATGCTTTTCGCGCCGGCGCGCAGATTGCGCTCGAGGGTGCCCAGCAATCCCGGCACGAGACTCGGCCGGAGCGCGACATGATCTTCGCTCAGCGGATTGCGCAACTCGACCGCTTCCGGGGTGAAGCCGCTGCCTAACGAATCGCGTCCGACCAGTGCCGAAGTCCGCGCTTCGAAAAATCCCCGCGCGATGAAGCGCTGCCGCAGTTTCGCCTCGAAATCGTAACGGCGATCCGCGGCCGAGACGGCGCTGAATGAGCTGCGATTTGAACCCGCGACCCGGTTGATGCCGAAGACGCGTACCACTTCTTCGATCAGATCCACCTCCCGGCGGAGATCGGAGCGGTAGCTGGGCATTTTCCACGTCGCCTGCTGGTCGGTCGCGCCGAGTTTTTCCAAACCGAAACCTTCCAAAATACGATCTGTTTCCGCAGGAGGGACCGCGGCACCAATTAGCTGACTGCAACGCGCGTAGCGCAGCGAAAAACCAGCCGGCGGTGCCGGTAAAATTCCGGCGACGATCGTGTCAGCGGCGGGGGTTCCGCCGGCGATTTCGGCCAGCAACTGCGTCGCGCGGGCCGAGACGCGCAGAATCATTTCCGGATCGACGCCGCGCTCGAAGCGATAGCTGGCATCGCTCGGTAAACTTAAATTCCGCGCCGTCCGTCGGGCGCTCGAAGGCAGAAAATAGGCGCTCTCCAGCAGAACAGTCCGGGTTGTTTCGGTGACGCCGGAATCTTCGCCGCCCATCACGCCGCCGATCGCGATGGCGCGTTCGCGGTCGGCGATGAGCAGCATCTTCTCGTCGAGATGATAAGTGCGGCCGTCGAGCGCGAGGAACTTCTCGTGAGGCCGGGCGAGCCGCACGTTGATTCCGCCGTGCAACTTGTCGGCGTCGAATGCGTGCAGCGGCTGGCCGAGCTCGAGCATCACAAAATTCGTGATGTCGACGACGTTGTTGACCGACCGCAAACCGACGGCTTCGAGTTTCGCGCGCAGCCAATCCGGGCTCGGGCCGACCGTGACGTTTTCGATCCGGCGGAGCGAGTAGAACGGGCACTCGTTAGGCGCGGAGATTTGCAGGGCAGGCGCCTCGCCGGCCGAGGTGGGCGCTTCGAAACTGGGCAGGCGGAGCGCCCGCCCTACAGTGAGAGCCGCGATCTCGCGGGCGAGGCCGAAATGGCTCAAGAGGTCGCCACGGTTCGGCGTAATTTCGACGTCGAGGATCGTGTCGTCAGGGAAAAGTTCACTGATCGGCGCGCCGACTTTCGCTTCCGGCGAGAGGATGAGCAGGCCAGCGGTCTCGTCGGAAAGAGCGAGCTCTTTCGCGCTGCAAAGCATGCCCTGCGACTCCACCCCGCGCAGCTTGCTCGCCTTGATTTTGAAATCGTTAGGCAACACCGCACCCGGGAGCGCGAGCGGAACTTTGTCGCCCACTTTATAATTTTTCGCGCCGCAAACGATCTGGCGCGGCGTGCCGCTGCCGTCATCGACCTGGCAGAGTCTCAGGCGATCGGCGTCCGGGTGCTGGACCGAGGAGGTGATCTGCGCGACGACTACTTTCTCGAAGTTCGCCCCGCCCTTTTCGATCCCTTCGACCTCGACGCCGGCGAGCGTGAGGAGGTCGGCCAATCGTTCGGTGTCGTTAGGCAATTCGACGAATTCGGCGAGCCAGTTAAGAGAGAATTTCATGGTCGGTCCACGATCGGGGAATTTCCGGGTAGCGCGCGCGTCTCGCGTGCTGGCGGCGTACTCTGGCCGTCGCGGACTTTCTGGCCTGGGTGAAAGTTCGTTGCGGCGAGGACGCCGCAACCAGCACGCGAG
>JBDTIQ010000238.1:0-13206 GCA_039936335.1 Chthoniobacterales bacterium | reverse complement strand
CCTTCGACTCCGCCGCGCTCCGCTCAGGATGACAAGGCGAGAATATTCCGCGATTGAGGCGACTCTTTCGACGCTTGCTTATTTTTTGTAATACGGCGTCTGCGCAGAACCGGCTGCTCGATCTGATTCACCGTTTCGGTTTCCTCTTCTTCTTCGGTCGAGTTAATCGGCTGCCCGGCTGGGTTCACGAGCCGGGCGGTCACGAAGATAACGAGATTGCGCTTCAGATGCTGCTCCGAAGTGCTCCGGAAAAGGCGCCCGACGAGCGGGATGTCGCCGAGGATCGGCGTGCGGTCTTCGGTCTTCTGCACGTCCTCGCGCATCAGGCCGCCGAGCACAACGGTCTGGCCGTCCCAGACGCTCACGCTCGTGGTGACTTTGCGCGAGTTGAAGATCGGCTGGTTGATCACGTTCGGCGTGAGGATCTGCGTCTGTGACATGCCAAGGGCATTGGTAGAGAATGTCTGGATCGGGCTGCCATAGTTGATGAACCCCTCA
Organism: Chthoniobacterales bacterium; assembly: GCA_039936335.1. Lineage (GTDB taxonomy): Bacteria > Verrucomicrobiota > Verrucomicrobiia > Chthoniobacterales > UBA10450 > Palsa-1392. The sequence continues at coordinate 12,708 of JBDTIQ010000238.1, read as the reverse complement.
AACTCGACCACCTGCGGAACGAGGTTAAGGTCGATCGTCACACCGTCGGGTCCGACGACTGGTTCAACTTCCAAAGTCACACCTGTATTCCGTGTTTCAAAGGCAGTCGGGGTGGTTGGCGTCACCGGGAAAGATGTGCCCTGTGAGGCCTGGCCCGGCAGAATGCTTTGTTGACTGGGAGGGTTAAATGTCTGCGGTATTTGTGGGGGATTGAACTGCGTTGGATAACGAAACTCACGCACGATCTCGATGACGGCGCGCTGGCCGCTCTTGGTCGTGACTCGAGGGGCGGAAAGAAGATCGACCCCTTTCTTTTGGTTCAGTGCTCTGACTACAACTTGAAACTGCGGATTAGTCATCACTCCGCTCAAGCCGAAAATGCCCGGTGCGAGCGCACTGGCTCCAGGAACACCGAAAAGAAGTGCATCAATGGCGTTGGCTGTGATCGCCAGATTGCCGCTTCGGTTACCGGCCGTTACCGGATCGAGGCCCGTTACAGGTTGCGGATAATTCAAGGGATTCACCGCCGGTGCCGTGCCGGGGGTGCCGCCGCTTCCAACAAAACTGCCGTCCGAAGTTCTTCCCGCAACGAATGGCCCTAACAACCAATCGAAGCCGAGCTCCTTCAGGTTATTCTGCGTGATCTCGACAAACTTCGCTTCGATCTCGACCTGCTTCGGCCCGGCGACGTTCGCCTGCTCGACGAGCGCATCGACGAGCTCGAGATTTTCTTCCGTGTTGCGGACGATCAACCGGCTACTTTGCGGCAGGAAATTCGCGCTCGCCCCGGCCGGAAACGGCACGCCCTGATCTTTCAGGAAATCGAGCGCGGTCTGGCGATTAACCAGTTGCTGCCCGCCAGTGGTTTCCTGCGTGTCTCTTCCGGTTCCGCCAGTGCCCGTCGCGGTCCGGGCGCTCCCCGCCAGCGGGTTGGCGCCGACGTTCACCGAGCTGCTGATGAAGCCGGGCGGGACGCGATATTCCTTCGTGAAGAGGTCGGCGCTTTGCTCGTTGATCGGAATGATCGAGACCGCATACGGCTCGACCTTCACCTTCAACCCCGCCTGGCTTGCGATGTAGCGGAGCGCTTCGCCTAACGGAATCTGGTTTAACGTGATCGTGATGCGCGCGGCGGCGGGCGAGATGGAAGGCGCGGCTGGCGTGGTGTTCAACGGCGCGGGCTCGACCGGCGCGGCTTCGGGATTACCGGCTTCTGGCGCCGCGCCCGGGAGCAGCTGGGCTGGCGTGGGCGCTTCGGTACGACCCGGCAAGTTCGTGCGCAGGACGATGTCGACGCCCTTTTTGGTGTCGCCTGAGGTGTCGTTCGCCGCCGCCTGCTGACGGAGGAAATCAACCGCTTCCCGGATACTCGCGTCACGAAACTCGATCTTCGGAATGATAATGTTGTTCAGCTTGTTCGTGATGCGCGCCGTGCCGCCCGCGTCCCGCGCGAAAGCGTCGCTGATCGGGCCGACCGTCTGGCCATATTGACGGACCGGTTCCTCCCACCCTTTCTGCACTTGCCAGAGGTTGCGCGAGCGGGTCTCGTTGTAGGCCTGCTCGCCGTAATGCGTTTTCGTGTTGTCGATCCGCTCTTCGCCCCGGCGCGCGGCGACGTTATAGGGATCGAGATTCAGGACCTGCTCGTATTTCTTAAACGCGAGATCGTAACGCCCGGAACCGTAATAACCGTCCGCGTCGCTCAGGAGTTTCTTTACGTCCTCAACCTTCGCGATGAACTTCGGGCCGATCGTTTTGTTGTAGTAGCCAGGCTCCGAGAGGTGGGCCAAAAGGTTGAGCGCCTTGCGGCAATTCGGGTCGTAGCGATCGCTGATCGTCTTCCGCACGATCTGTTCGGCTTCGCCATATTTGCCCTCGGCGATCCGTTGCTCCGCGAGCGCCACGCCGCTGTCGCAGAAACCCGCCACCGCGCGGTCGTGCTGACCGGCGGTCGTGAGCGCGTCCGGGAGAAACGTGACCGCGATCCGGAATTCATCGTGCGCTTTTTCGAAATCGTGCGCCTTCATCGCGAGGTTGCCTCTTTGCAAGGCGGCCTGGCCTTGCGGGACGGCGCCCTGGCGTTTCGCGATTTCACGCTCCGCGATGTTGCGGACATTCTGCGCCCGCGCGGTCGAGAAACCTGCGACCGCAAGCGGCGCGAAGAGGAGGGCGGAAAGGATGAGGCTGGTGCGACATGTGGTGGTCATGGATTTGGGGCGAGGGAGAGGCGGCACGAGCGGAGCTACGGCTTCAGAAGCGGGATCTCGATCTTCTCGTTAGGCGATTGAGAGTTGTTGATGATGGCTTTGTCCGGCTGGACGTCGAGAAGCTTATATTTGATCTGTTCGAACGGTTTCAATGTAAATTCCTGATCTTTTTTGACCGAGAACGTCTGGTCGGTCTGGCCCCAGGTGTAGAGGAAGGTCGCGACCGCTTCCGGCGAGATCGCGGTCTTCTCTTTCACGAGGGTGATTTTGTCGTGCGTGTCGACTTGTTCGAGCGCCAGTTCCGAGACGTCGACGCGCGTGCCGTACCGGTCGGTATCGAACTTCTCCGTGTAGCCGGTGATTTTGTATCTCGTGCCCTGGACGACGTCGCCCACTTTCAGGAACTGGGTCGGCTTGCTTCGGTCGATGTTGTTGATCGCGTAGGTGTCTTCGACCGTGGAGGTGAAAATGAGCGGGAACTGCTCCTGCGTGAACGACTTCAACTTCAGCATCGAGGTGTAAGGCGGGTGCGATTCCTTTTCGGTCGGATTCGTGTGGCCGCCCATTCCTCGACGTCCGTGAAACCGTCGCCGTCGGGATCCTGCGTCAGGACATCGCCCTCCCCGATCGGGAGGTCGAACTCCTCGATCCATTCGTTAGGCACCGGAGGGTGGAGGATCGTGTTCTGGAGCGTTGCCGGTTCGCCGTTTTCGCCGATAAAGTGCTTCTCCGGCACGAAAAGCCCGGAGCGCCCGCTGAAGGTCCATTGCGGCGGCATCTGCAATCGGTGCATCGCGTCGGCTAAAGCCGGCGCGCCACCTTCCGGGATCTTGTTGTTCGGCGCGGGGGCGTTTTGCAGCAGGGCGAAGCGGTCTTGGAAACTCCCCGCGGCCAGCCAAATAAAGATCGCGCAAACGAGCAGGAAGAGGGCCGCGGCGAGGACCGCCGCGCGTTCGTAGTGAGTCCGAACCCAATCCATCGCCTAACGAGCCTCCTTTGCGGGCAGCAGGTTGATGATCTCGATCTTCATCTGCATGTCGAGATGTTCGGCACCCACGATAAAGCTGATGCCAGCCGGCGCCGGGGTGCCGGCCGGACTGCTAGCCGACGTCGGAGTCGCCGTCGGCGCTGCGGTGCCGCGCGGCGGTCCTTTATCGACCTGATTCTTCACGTTCAGCGTGCGGATGACGAAGAGCTGTTCTTTGGCCGTCGCGATTCCATTCAGGACTTTGCGCGCCGCCGCCGGACTTGCGGAAAAACCGATCGCAACCGGACGCGAGGCGATCACCGGGGCGGCGGCTACTTTTCCTTTCGGCCCCGCGGTTTTTCCCGGGCCTAGGCTGCGCCCGCGCCCCTTCTCCGGCTCGAGCGTGGCGGCGGGATTTTCCTCCGGCAACGGGGTCCGCGTCAGACTCATGAGAGCATCGACGTGGGCGTCAACAATGAGATCGGCGACGATCGTGATCGCCTGCAACTCCTGGCCGAGGAGCGGCGCGGCCGCGCTGTTTGGGAGCGAGGTCGCGTATTCATCGAAGCCGAGGTAGAAATGATCGGGCAACTTCACCTTGTTCGCCGCCGCCCTTTCCACGAGCGAGTTCACGGCCTCCTGCAGTTGCGCCTGGAATTCGTTAGGCTGAAGCGGGACGGCCGGAAGCGAGCGCGTTTTCAGCTCGCTCTCGAGCGCGGCCAGTGAGTCGCGATAGCGTTCCACCTTTTCCTTTGTCTTCCGGAGATTCGCTCCATTCGGGAACGGCCTGCCCGCGCGCAGCCGGTTCAAGGCGGTCGCGGTGCTCTCGAGGCGCGCCTGCTCATCGTCAGCCAAACTTTTTTCGTGAAAGAGAAAGTAGAGCGCGAGAAGCGTGAGAACCGCGAAGACGATCAGGAACCCGCCGAGAAACCTGTTTTGCCGAAACCAGCTCATGGCAGATAAAGCGGCTCGCGCAGTTTCAAGCGCAGCTCGTAGGGATAGGCCCATTCCGTCTGCGTCGGCGTGCTCGGCCGAATCACCTGCGACTGGTTATTCGCATCGACGTCGAAAACTTTGGACTCGACCAGGTTCCGGAAATAATCGGTTACGATTTCCTGCTGTTCCGGGTTGGAAAGATAAAGCCCCCTAACGAACACGCCGTCGATCGCCGGTCGCGCCGGTTCCACCTGCGCGCGTCCCCTGCCCCGTGGCGCTGGCGGCGGCGGTCGTGGCGTCGGGCGCGGCTGACCCGCCGCCGGGCCGGTTTCTCCAAGCACTTCTGCGCCCGACATCGGGGCTAACTCGGTGATCCAGATGTTCTCTTTCGGCAGGCGCGCATTCAGGTCGTCGAGGATTTCCAGCCAGCCCCCGCGATCGTTCACCGCGTTCAGCAATGGCGTCGCGACGGCATCGAGCGACGCAGTCTCCTTCTTCAATTTCGCGAGCTGGTTTTCCAGCCCCTGCATCTGGCTCGATTGCGTCTGTAGTTGATCGGTCGCGGCGGCTTCCGCGCCCACGACGCGCATGAAATAAAATCCCCAGCCGAAGAGAAAACAGGCCGCCGCCAAGATGAAAAACGGCCGCTGTTCCGCAAGCTGCTGCCGGCGCACGACGGCGGCCGGCCGGAGATTTAACTCCATCGGGCAAGTCGTGGTCGTGCGGAGCGCGAGCCCGACCAGTTCGCCGAGCAGATGCGCGGAATGCGCCACTTCTTCTACCGGCACATCGGGCGCAACCGCGACGTTGCGGAGCGGGTTAAAGAACTCGATCGGCAACTGGAATTTCTCCTTAAAAAACTCCCGCATATACGGCGTCGTCGCCGTGCCGCCACAGAGGAAAATCCGCTCCGGCGCCGCGCCTTGTTGCTGCGAACGATAGAAGCTGCTCGAGCGCGCGATCTCCGCGTGGAGCCGCGTCATCGCGTTGCGCACGAGTTTCGAGACGCGCGCCACTTCCGGGTCCGACGCCTCCGCATAGGCGCCGCCCAGACTAACGAATCCGTCTTTTGTTTTCCGCAACTCCGCCGCCGCGTAGGGCTCGCTGAATTCCTTCGCGATCGCGGACGTGATCGAGCTTCCGCCGATCGGGATGCTGCGGCTGAAGACCTTCCCGGGCTCGACAAAGAGCAGATTGCTCGTGCGCGCCCCGATATCGACGAGGAGCGAGCAGCCGCTCAGCTCGCTGTAGTTGAAACGGAACGCGTTGTAGAGCGCCATCGGCGCCACGTCCACGAGCGTCGTCTCGAGTCCGGTTTCCTCGATCGCGGAGTTGATTCCCTCGAGCAGGTCCGACTTGATCGCGACGAGCACGACTTCGATTTGCTGCTCCGAGCCGGAGCCGACGAGCTGGTAATCCCAGACCACTTCTTCGATCGGAAACGGCACGTTTTGTTGCGCCTCGAAGGTAACGATCCGGTCGACTTTTTCCTGATCGACCGATGGCAACTTTACGAAACGCGCGAAAACCGATTGGCCCGAGACCGCGTAATCGATCGGGCCGGCCTTCACTCCCAGTTCGCTCATCATCCCGCGGAGCGCGCCGGTGATTAATCCCCGTCGATCACCTTCCGTCGCCGGATCAGTCGCGAGCTCGCGCCGGCGATAACCGCTCAGGACGAGCCCGCCCTGGGGCTGCGGCTGGAAGGTCGCCAAGCCTAACGACTGCGACCCGATGTTCAGACTAACAAGCCGAGAACGCGCAGCCATGCGGTGGAATCAGCGCGCGGCGCTCGGCTTGATCTGGGCGTAGCGATCCCAGTAAAGCGGCGCGAACGGCGTCTCGTCCTTGTTCAGGACGAGATTCGGGACCGCCTGCAATCCGGCATACCACTGCGCCCGCGCGCGCTGCAGACTTAGGTCGTCTTTCACCGCTCCCTGCACGACCACCTGCACTGCAATATTTTCGACTGAGCTGATCGAGAGCGCGCGATTGTTCAAGATGTAATCAAGCGCCCGTGGCGGCACATACATGACGGAGCGGAGTTCCTTGCCGGCGGCGATGTTTACGTGCGTCACCTCACCGGTGAGCAACTTTCCCCCGACCAGGATTTCATACCGGAACGTCGCTTCCGGCGTAAACGGCGCGAGGGCCGTAAACTCCACTTCCACTTCGAGCCACCGATCGCGCTGGTTCGGTTGGAACTGCTCCGCCCCCGTGAAGCTGTAATTCGGCGAGGAGATCAGATTGCGCGTGATTTTCGTTAGCCGAAGGCTCGGCGCCTGCCCGCCCGCCTGTGCGGGAGCGAAGCTGAGGGCGGCGAAGCAGAGTGTGGCACGTAAGAGCCGGACTTTCATGACGAGATGCAGTTCACCAAGAACCCCGACAGAAAGCGAGCAGTTAACCGCCTAACGTTCATCCGCGCGCGCCAGCCACGCGCGGAAATAATCGATCGTCTTCACGATCCCTTCCTCGAATTGCACTTTCGGTTCCCAATCCAGAACTTTGCGCGCCCGGGTGATGTCCGGCTGCCGCACTTTCGGGTCGTCGACCGGGAGCGGCCTGTATTCGATCGATGACTTCGTGCCGATGATGCGGAGGATTTCCTCGGCGAATTGCTTGATCGTCATCTCGCGCGGGTTCCCAATATTCACCGGCTCGTGGAAGTCCGCTTGCGAGAGGCGAAAGATGCCGTCGATCAAATCCGAGACGTAACAAAACGAGCGCGTCTGCGAGCCGTCGCCGAAGATCGTGAGCGGCGACTCGCTCAATGCCTGCCCGATGAACGCCGGCACCACCCGCCCGTCGCGCAACCGCATCCGCGGACCGTAGGTATTAAAGATGCGAACGATCTTGGTATCGATGCCGTGATAGCGATGATACGCCATCGTGATCGCCTCCGCGAAACGCTTCGCCTCATCGTAAACGCCGCGCGGTCCGATCGGGTTGACGTTGCCCCAGTAATCTTCTCTCTGCGGGTGGACGAGCGGATCGCCGTAGCACTCGGAGGTGGAGGCGAGCAGGAACGTCGCCTTCTTCGCCTTCGCGAGCCCGAGCGCGTTGTGCGTGCCGAGCGCGCCGACTTTCAAGGTCGGGATCGGCAGCTCCAAGTAATCGATCGGGCTGGCCGGCGACGCGAAATGGAAGACGTAATCGATCTTGTCCGGAACGTAGAGATACTGCGTCACGTCCTGCTTAATGAAGCGGTAATTCTCGTTCCCCGCGAGGTGCTCGATGTTCGTGAGGTGCCCGGTGATCAGGTTATCGATCGCGATCACGCGGTGACCTTCCTTCAGGAGACGATCGGTCAGGTGCGAACCAAGAAAACCGGCACCGCCGGTCACGACCGTCGCAGGTTGCTTCATATTTTCAGCCATCGTGGGAGTATTTATATGCCCGGCCCGGAATTGGCGAGTCCGAAATGCGGCGGCGCACGCGAATCCGCGCTGTGCGCAGCCGGCAGGTCCCGGCGCCCGCGGCGACGTGGGCAGAGAAAGCCCGCGTCAGAACGAGGCATGGGTCGCGCCCGCCGTTTTGAAGGAGCGGTGTCGACAGACACGTTGCCGCTTCCTCGCATCCAAGCTGCGCGGGGAGCTGCAACCAGAACTCCTGTGTCGATAGCAAACTCAAACCCCGCTTCTCGAATATTTTTGCTCTCTGTAACGCCCCATCAACCCCGATGACATCCTAGGGTTCCTCCATCTTAGGAGGCCCAGACAAGCCTCCAACAACCTGGCCTCGGTCATTAATCGACTCCGCCATTGAACCGACTCCTAGGAAATCAACAATACCCGTGTCCTCACTCCAAATGAATGCCCTGCGCTCGTTGTACACCGTGTCGCCCCATCCAACGATGGTCCCGCGACTGTTGATGCCGACGGCAAACGTGTTGTGTCCGCCGAGATTGCCTAGGTCGGCCATTCCTTCCCGCGCCGTCCATCTAAAGGCACGCGATCCAGCTCCGATCCAGTCAGTCACCCCTACGACAACTCCCGCTGCATTAAGGTCGAGAGCGAATCCGGGACTTGCCGAAGGGCCCTTCACGGAGCCTAGTGAGACTATGCCGCGGGAGAGGCCCCACGTAATCGGCAACCACGGGTTAACCCCTTTGGCTCCCTCGACCTGGCCCAGTGTATTGACCGCGCGAGCCCCATAGACGCCGGCATCAATTTTAGAGATGCCGCTTGCTTCTGTCCACGTGAACGCGGAGCCAGTGGCATCCCCGACAACCATTCCAGCGTTGTTGATAGCGTATGCGCGCGTGAATTGGCCGTCAATCGTCCCTAAGTCGCGCATTCCGGTATGTTCCGACCACAAGAAGGCATGACCGCCGGAGCACCCAACGACTTGCCCCCTGTCATTAATGCCCCTCGCTTCGCTGTAGCCACCGTTTAGCGTACCGAGATCAATCATGCCTGCGCCCTCCTTCCACAAGAATGCGCGGTCGTTGCTGAAGCCGACCACCTCGCCTTTATGGTTTATGTCAGTGGCGAAGCTGTAACCCTTTCCACCAAGCGTCCCAAGTTTGACGACTCCGTGCTGGCGGGACCAAACAAAAGCCGTTCCGTAGGAAAATTCTGACGAGGTCGACGATTTCCGCTTCAGAAAGGGATTTGAAGCATCTGCCCCCTTGCGCCGATCTAGCTCAGCAATAATATCATCGACGGAAGATCCGCTAATATTCAAGTTCACGTTACCCTGAACTACCCCAATCGCGGCGCTGTTGTCACCTTGAGCCGCGACCTTAACATCGCCAGTGCGTAGTTGTTGGCGAGGCGGAGCAGGCCAGAAGGCTAGGACGACAGTGACTGCGAGTGCGACAACTCCGACATATGCCCCTATGCATGTGAGTTTACTCGGGAGCGACCGCGAACCCCATTGCTGGCTAGTGGGTATCAGTCGCAGCATTGTAAGGAGAAACGCCTAACGAAAACCAGATCATCCACCGCTCGCCGCGGCGAGTCTTCGACTGGCGAATGGAGCGGACTGGGCAAGCCGCGACATAGACCGTCGGTCGAAGGCTGCACGAGTCGCGCGAGTGCATCAATGGAAGGGACTGCCAAGCCGCGACAGAGACGAAAGCCCGAAGGGTGCGGGAGCAGCACGACCAAATCAAGGCACGCCTGGCGGCGGGAGAAGAGGTTGGAGTCATGGCAAACTTGAGCGCACGCCGACCAGGGTGCGCTGCGTCGCTTGGATAGGTCTTTTATTGGCTCCTGGTGGCCGAATTAGCAAGAGTTTGCGCCTAACATTAGTTCAGCGAGGAGTAACTTGGCCAGTGATATTGGAGATCCCTTCTGCCTCCATGCGCTTCAGTGCTCGTTCGGCGGCGGGATTGTTAAGCTCTGGATGCTTCCTCAGCGTATCAGCGGCCGAAACTCCTATCGTAATCCGCATTGCCACGCCCGCTTGGGCAAACTTCTCTCCAGCTACGCTATCAGCCATGGTCTTCGCTTTCCCGGCGGAGATTGTGAGGGCGTACCGCTTGCCTTTTAACTGCGCTGCATTCTGAGCCTTGAATAGCACAACATAGTCGCCGGAGGGCAGAGAGGAAGTCGAAAACGCACCATTCGCGTTGGTGCTGCCTTTAAAGCTGACGCGCCCACTTGTGTTTGAGACCGTGACGTTCAGAGTTGGAACCGACCCAAATAAGACTGGCGCAGCCAACAGACTAACAGCGAGCGAAAGATAAAGTCGATTCATAGAGCACTTGTATAGACACTATGTGCGTGTGTGCCAATCTCGAAGTTCGAGACGAAGCGTCAAGATCTAACAGATAATATGCGCAACGGAGGTTCGTCTGTTTCGGTTGCTTCCCTCGCGCGGTTTTGGATAAAGCGAAAGCATGCCGATGATCCTGTCCGGCAAAGGCGAAGATGCCAAGCCTAAATTTCTCGAGGAGGTTCTGACCATCCTGCGGGCGCGCGCGGTGGCGGGAAACGAGGTTGGAGTCATGGAACTCTTGAGCGTACTCCAGCCCGCCTGAGGCGGGTTGGCTGCACCCTTTGGTTAGGCTTTTGCGACCTCGACGTACTCCGCGCTCGATGCCGGCTCGGGAACCGCAAGCCCCTCGCTCCGCATCTCTTCCAGGTGGAACTCAATGGCTTCTTGAATAAGGCGGACTACCTCATCGCGCGTCTCCGCTGCAGCTACGCAGCCAGGCAGATCTGGCACATAAGCTCCGAAGCTCGTGGGGCCGCGCTCGACTACAATGGCGTATCGCATGAAATTAGTGCTTCAGGCCAGCTTGCTTGAGAACACTGGTTAGCGTGCCGCGCGGAATGTCAACGTTCGCCGCGGGGAGCTGCAGCTGGAACTCTTGCGTCTGTAAAGCGTTAACCAACATGAGTGTTTCAAAACAACTTTGTTGATATTGACGGGGGTGGAACGGCTAAATCAAAGCGCGCGTGGCAGCGAGATGAACGTTCGAGACGCAGGAAACTCGAGCATCTGACGGCCACTCCTCGCCTGTATCACCCCCGTTATACATTCCCGCCCGCTATTGCGATCGCGCGCTGCGTAGCGCTTGCAGCAACTCTCGGAGACGTTCCTCGGTAAGTTTTCCTTCAGTGCGCCACACCAACTTTCCACCTGCTCCAGTCACCACCAAATAAGCGTCATCCGGCTTATGGAACCGGACCAGTCGTCTCCAGAAATCCCCCTGCTCGGATACAATCAGGAACCGATCACGTAAGCGCTCTGGAACTCCGTTCCGAATCGCCCGCACGACCAGTCCCCGGAGAAGCCGTGGGACATCATCCAAGACTGCGACCTCATACGGCGGCTCACCATCGTGACCGTCCTTTTCCAAACGCCGTGACCACTCCGACGTTTCAGCGCGAGACTTCTTGCTGAAGCCGATAATAAAAAGAGACGGTGCCGCGGCCACTTGCGCCGGAACCATCAGGCTCCGTCCCGAAAGAGTTTCGACGGGCAACGGAGGGATCACTTCCGCTTTGGCGAAGGACATCGTGAGCAACATCAGGCCAATCGAAATGCTTATTTTCATCTCTTATCCGATGAGAATCACGTGCTACGACAGACGCGGCGGCCGGCAGTGGAAGAAGTTACAGTCGCGCGAAACTCAACCGTACGCCGGTCAGCGGTTGACCGCGCCGTCGGGTTATGTGTTGCGGTGTAATTGGAAGCTTCAATCACCGGAAAACTCCTCCTCAAATAAGGCGTCAAGCTTCTGGAGGTCAGTCGTGTAGTGTGGGTCTCGCTTCCAAGTAACCGGCGTGGACTGGAGATCGAAAAACTCTCGGATGCGCTTCCTAATCGTCGCGGTAGAGAGCACCTCATCCAAGTAGATGATGGCACGGTGATCTTTGCTTGAGAAGATGACTCGGCCCCTGGGCACCTCGGTATAGTCCGAGGGCGCGAGATGATGTTTCATCAGAGCGCGATCCTCCCAGAGAGTAATATGGTCGTCCGGGCTGTCGAGTAGCCCCGGCCATCTCTCACAGCCTTCGGCAAGAGGGCGTGCTCGGCCGATCACTTGACCGTCAAGGACCCAGAAGATTCCGAGCTGCGGCATGAACGACAGACTCTTAGCCGATGACAAGGTGAGTAGCAACAGCTAACGAGAACAAGCTACCTCCGCGAATTCAAGGGGAGATGAAAAAAGAGAAGGCTGCCGAGCATGAGAAGCTGCATCGCCCGGATAGGTCACAAACCGGGATTAGATCGGTCGCCAGTAATTGCTCGCGGCGGCAATCGTCTGGAACTCTATGGCTACGACCTGGCTCGCGGCAATCAGACTGTCGGGGTCAGCGGCATAGGTCGGGCGGCCCGCCTTCAAAACGTCCAAGTCCGGTTGAAGATTGTGAATCATATGGCGAGCCATGGTTATAGCGAGAGCACGCCCTTCTTCCGCAGTAGCGGTGATGAGCGAGCCTCCGGGAACGAGAACTAATTCGGAATCGGGTATACGAGTCATGGTGTTTGTTTCTAGTTTGGGTTGGTGGGAAAAAATCGCCGCTCTGGGTGCTTTCGACAAGTCTCTTGTTGGCTGAGGAGGTCGCGAGGAGTACGAAAGAAAGCGCCTTCACCTGGCGACAACAAGATGCGCCACCGCTCTCCACGGCGAGTCTGCGACTGGCGACTGGATCGGACTGCCAGCCGTGACAGAGACGAAAGCCCGCAGGGCGCGGGAGGCAGCGGGATCAAATTAAAGCGCGCGGCGGCGGAAGAAGAGCCTTGCGTAGTGGGACTTTCGAGCGTTCGCCGGCCAGCGCGTCACGGCGTCGGAGCGGGCGACGGTTACCGGTCTCACATTTTAGCCCGCGTTGCCTTCATTCTTCGCCCTCGAAGTAATCCAGCCCAGCGGAACGGATATATGTTCGCTCCGGAAACGGGACACCCCATTTATTGCTGTCGGGATGATAGTAGGTATCGCTGAGAGGATTATCAGCCACGACATACAGGATCAGATCCTGTGTGCCATCATTTGTCACCTGGTGCGGTTCCCCCGGTTTAAAAATAAAAGCGTCACCCGCCTCGATAGGTGTGGTTCCATCTTTGTGCCGGACGACACCGGTGCCGGTAATCACGTGGTAAAATTCCCACTGCGCGCTGTGCGAATGATAGGAATAGGGT
>JBDTIQ010000237.1:0-26433 GCA_039936335.1 Chthoniobacterales bacterium | reverse complement strand
GTTGCGTTTGGTGACATTCCATCAGCGCAATCCAGTCCTCGAAATGTCCGCTGATATCGCACCGAATTTTTGTGGATTCGTTAGGCGGCTCGGCGCCCGGCGTGATCGCATATTCGAGATGCTGCTTATTCGCATGCGGCGCGAGATCCTTTAACTCCGCCAATCCGCCATAGCGCGCGAGGCGGGCTGCGTTGCGACTGAGCTGACTAACGACAATGTGATCGGGATGTTGATTAGGCGACAACGTCGGCGCGAGCAGGATGTCGGCGCGCGTCCGGCGAATTTCGCGCGCGATCGCGACGCTGTTTGCGACCGAGATTTCCAAATGACAATCGCCCCCGAAATCGAGAAAAGTGATCGTTGCGCCGAGCAACGCCGACGCACACCGCGCCTCCTCTTCGCGCTCGTCAGGCGAACCGTTCGTGCCCGCTTCGCCGCGCGAGCAGAGGCAAAGCGCGATCTCGCTCCCCCGCGCCGCTTCATTCAGCAAAATTCCGCCGCAACCAAACTCGATGTCGTCTGGATGGGAGCCGACGGCAAGAAGGCGAAGTGGTTCGTTAGGCATCGGGCAGATAAGCGCAATCGGACTCGGAGATTTCGTCGCGGGCGATGAATTGGACGCCCGGCGCCTCTTCCGTGTTCAGATATTTGATCTCACTCGCCCCGGCGACGTAGTGCGTGCAGCCGATGACCGACTGCATCCAGCGCAGCCGCGTATCGCGGGTAGGGCTGATCTGCGCAGCGTCGTGCTCTTCGAGCGGGAGCCGGATGTAGGAATTGCCGCCTTTGTGCAGCAGAAGCGCGTCGCGGTCGAGCCGGGCGCGGACCAGCTCGCCACGGTAAGTGACGTCGACAAAGTAGTCATCAACTGCGACCGCGCGCCGCCGAAAATCGGGATCGCCGGAACGCAACACACGCACGCCTTCGAGCAGACCGAGCTCTCGATACATTTCGAGGCAAAAATCGGCGACGTTCTCCGCTTCGACTTTCTGGAAAGATTCGACCAGCGACTCGGCAACGTAGTTGGGAAGTTGTCGCGCCGTCTTTTCCCTCCACTCCGTGAGCACGCGCTTCGCGAAGAGCGGCGAGAATTGCTTCTGCAGCTTGTTCGCGAATTGGAAATTCAACCGCCGCTCTTCCCCGCTCTGCCGGTCGCGCAGGATCGTGATCGTCTCGCGCGGATCGTGGTCGCTGTCGTGATAGAAGAAGACGATCTCGCCGCCGATCTCTCGTTGCAGCCGGCGGGCCGTTTGGATTTTCGAATAAAGAAACCGTCGTGGAAAAATCCCGCATGGTTGTTGTCCGAAACAGATGATGGGCGCAGGCATTGGAATTCGAAGCGACCTAACGAGTGGCTACTGCTCGAAAAGCGCACGCGGCAAACCGCTTTGGCGGATGATCGCGGAGAGCGTGCCGCGATCGATCTCTCGATGCAGCGGCACCGGAAAGGAGACGGAATCCCGTCGCAGAATCACATGACTGCCGCGCTGCCGAACTCGCTGGTAGCCGTGCTTCTCGAACAACGCGATGAGCTGTGCTCCGGAGAAAACCCGGAGCTTAGGCATGCGATAATTCCAGCGATTTAACAGCGACGCGGCGCTTGCTCAGGCGGTCCTCGATTTCCGCTTCACTGGCACACTCGAGCCAAAGCTCGACCGCTTCCCTGATCATCCCTTCGGCCTGCTCCATCGTCTCGCCTTGGGTTGTAATGTCGAGCTCCGGACAGGTGACAACGATCCAGCCGTCCTCGCCGGTCTCGAAAATCGCGGTCAGTGGCGGCAGCTTCACGCGGCAATCTAGCTGGCCGCTTCGGTAGGTCGAATCGAATCTCCGTTGCCGCGCAGAATCGTCTTCTGCAGCGCCGAAGCCAAAATCAGGACGGTGAAGCAGCCAATGACGTTATACCAAAGATAGCCGATCTCCGTGCCGTAAAAGAGGCTGAGGACGAGCGCCTGCGAGATGAGCGCAGCGACAAAGACCGCCGTCCCGCGCACGAAACGAAAGAAGAACGCGACCAGGAAAATGCCAAGGATGCTGCCGTAAAAAATCGAGCCGAGAATGTTAATCGCCTGGATCAGGTTCTCCACGAGGTTGGCGAAGAGGGCGAAGGAAATGGCGACGCAACCCCAGGCCGCCGTGAGCAACTTCGAGACAAATAACTGGTGCGCTTCACTCGCCTGCGGGTGGAGCAGCGGCCGGTAGAAATCGACCACCGTGGTAGAGCCAAGCGCGTTTAATTCCGAGGCGCTGGAAGACATCCCTGCACAGAAAATCACGGCGATCAGCAACCCGATGAGACCATGCGGCAGGTAGTGCAAAACAAAGCTGATGAAAACGTAGTCGGAGTCGTTCGTTTCCATCTTCGGGTCGACGGCTTTGATCGTCTTTTTCAATTCGCTGCGAATCCCGTCGATCTCCTCCTGCGGTTTGAGCACCGCCGCGGTCGCCACTTTAATCGCCGGCTCGGCGCCGGCGTCGATCGCGGTCGTTAGGGCGTGGAGCGCGGTCCGCTTTTCGGCAAACGCCTGATCGTAACGCGACTGCAGCGCGCGCAATTTGCCCGCTTCCTGACTCTGCGCGACACGCTCGATGACGGGCTGGTTGAAGAAGAGCGGTGGCTGTTGGAACTGGAAAAAGACGAAGACCATTACGCCCGTCAGGAGAATGAAGAACTGCATCGGCAGCTTGAAGACGGCGTTGAAGAGAAGACCGAGACGACCGGCCGTGAGCGAGCCACCCGCGAGGTAGCGCTGCACCTGCGACTGGTCGGTCCCGAAGTAGGAGAGCGCGAGGAAGAAGCCGCCGAGCAGGCCGGACCACACCGTGTAGCGCCGTTGCGGATCGAGTGAAAAATCGACCGCGTTCAGCTTGCCCATCTTCCCCGCGACGGAGAGCGCTTCGAGAAATGAAACATTCGACGGCAGCCGGTGCAGGACCATGCCGAAAGCGATCGCCATCCCGACGAGAATGATCGCCATCTGCCATTTCTGCGTGTGACTGACCGCGGTCGTCCCGCCAGCCGTCGTGTAAATTACAACGAAAAGGCCAGCGAGCAGGATCGTTAGGCGCAGATTCCAACCAAGGAGCGCGGAAAGAATAATCGCCGGTGCATAAATGGTGATGCCGGCGGCCAGCCCGCGCTGGAGAAGAAACAGAAACGCACCTAACAATCGCGTCTTCTGATCAAAGCGCTGGCCCAGATACTCATAAGCGGTGACGACCTTGAGCCGGTGATAAATCGGGATGAAAACCGCACACACCACGATCAGCGCGAAAGGCACGCCGAAGTAATTCTGCACAAAGCCCATCCCGCTCTCGTAGGCCTGCCCCGGGGTGGAGAGAAAGGTGATCGCGCTCGCCTGCGTCGCCATGACGGAGAGACCGATTGTACCCCAGCGAATGCTCGAGTCGCCGCGCAGATAATGCTCGAGATCACGATCCGCGCGCGTCATCCACCAGCCGTAAAGCGCGATCGCGAGCAGCGTGCCGAAGAGCACCGCGTAATCGAGCCCGCTCACAGAAAGTAGCGGCTGACGAAATAGAAGAGCGACACCTCGAGCAGAAAGATGACGACGATCGCGAGGTAGGCGTTGCGCCAAGTCCCGAAAAGCGGGACCGCGTCGTTAGGTCCCTTCATTTCCCGGCGTGACCTAACGAGATCATGTTCGCAAAAATCCGATAGGCGCCGGGGACGCCGGCAGGCAATTCGCGAAACCAGGAATAGCCGGTGTAGATAAACCAGCCTTTGCCAACGCGGGTCACGAGGAGACCGCCCTCGAGCGGCTTCTCGCCGGGGTCGTGGCTGGAAAGGATCGGCGTCCAGGCGGCATCCCACTGATCCGGGAAATAGAGCCCGCGCTCCTGCACCCAGCCGGCGAAATCCTGCTCGGTTATTTTGTTCGGGAAATTCATGATCGGCGAATCCGGCGCGAGGATCCGGACCTCGGCGGTTTCATCGGTCACGCGATCGTGGGAGACGTGGAGCGGGTGCGGGAGTTGGTCCGGCTTCGGCCCGGGCGTGGTGTTGTATTGCACCAAGACCACGCCGCCACCTTGGGCGTAGGCGAGAAGCTCGCGATACCACGCGCTGATTCTTTCGGGATGCACATTGTAGGCGCGGACTCCGAGCACGACGGCGTCGAACTGCGCGAGATTCGCCGCTTTTATCTCAGCGTCACTCAGGATCTTCACATCGGAGCCGATCTCGCGCAGGCTTTCTGGAATGGCGTCGCCGGCGCCGGGAATGTAACCCACCTTGCGCGCGCGGTTCTCGATCTTTGCCCTAACGAGTCTAGCTGTCGAAGGTGAGATCAGGGTCTGCGGCTCGATGTGCGGATAGGCAATTCGTTGCCGGTTGAAGGCTGGAGTTCGTTCTCCCGCCGCGGAGACGAACACGGCCCGCAGAACGCCCTCGCCGGAAGCGGCTGGCGGCGTGACTTGGAAGGTGCAGCTCGTTTCGCTGCCGTCGGCCCCCAGTTTTACGGGAATGCTGTCGGGTTCTACTTTCCAGCCGGTTGGCGCTTCCAATGAAACGCCGGCCTCAAAGTGGTCGGACGAAGCGAGCACGCGCACCGTGATCGCATTCGCCTTTTCGTTGCCGAAGACGAAAACCGGTTGCGGCATTTCAACAAAAGCCGGCGGCGCGATGACGAGCGGCTCGCTGATTTCACCTGCGACGCGATCGACAGTTCGAAACCGCGGCTCCAATGAGTAAACAATCTCCTCGCCGCCGACCTGCACGGTCACGTCGATCGGAAATGGCGGAGGGTTTTCCGGGCGGCCGATCAACTTCTGGTCAGCGACCGTGTAGGTGCCGACGGTGCCGGGCTGGCGCAACCAATAGGGTTCGGAATACGGCAAATCCTTCGGCAGCGGAACAGTGATTTTATCCGTCACCAGCTCGTTAGGCGGAAGTGGTTTAGCGACCGGGGACTTGAGCTCCACTTCGAGAGGCGAGCGGTTAATGGCCTCTATTTGAATGCCCAGATCTTCCCCGGGCTGCGCGGCCGCCTTCTCCGTGATCGCCGCAAGGTGCAGCCCGAGACAGGCACCGATAATCCCGTCGAGCTCGCCGCGTTTCTGCGCGATCCAAGGATCGGCGCCGAGCGTTCGCAAAGTCTTGCGCAAGTCGAGTAAAGCCGGAACGGACGCGGAGGGTTGGTTCGCGTCGAAGTGCTTCACGACCTCGTGGATTTTTGCGCTCACCTCCGCGCCTTTCGGGACGCGCGACCAAGTGGTGTCGATGCCGCCGAAAATGCCGCCGTCTCCGACGACCGGTTTGCCGTCAAGAAACTTGAAATATTCCTTCCGTTCGCCGCGCCGGATCTCCGCGCCGAAGCCCTGGCTTTTGTGCATGCTCCGGCTAGCCGCGGCGATCTCCGGATACGATTTGCCGAGGAGCGGCTGATAGCCGCCGGCTTCCAGCGCGATCATGCCGGCAGGATTGAAGTTCTCGTGGTGAAAATTCTGCCACGAATTCCAAAACAGGCGCGTTGGTTGCCACGGCTGCACGTATTTTAATTGCTCGGGAAAACGCTTCGGATCGGCCGCCGCGCGAAAAGCTTCACCTGCCAGCCGAGCGGAAGCGGTGTGGTGGCCATGTGTCTGGCTGTCCTCGGTCGGGAAACGCG
Organism: Chthoniobacterales bacterium; assembly: GCA_039936335.1. GTDB lineage: Bacteria > Verrucomicrobiota > Verrucomicrobiia > Chthoniobacterales > UBA10450 > Palsa-1392. The sequence goes on along the minus strand of JBDTIQ010000237.1, from coordinate 20,803 downwards.
TGACGACGATATCAGGCCGGAACTCCCGCATCACCCAGACGACGTCAGCGAGAACCTCTTCCCGATCCCAGATGCGGAGCGTTTCGTCGGCTGATTTTGAAAAGCCGAAATCGTTGGCCCGGGTGAAGAATTGCCGCCCGTGATCGATCTTCCGGGCGGCGAGCAATTCCTGGGTGCGAATGACGCCGAGTTGCTCGCGTAGTTCCGGACCAATCAGATTCTGGCCGCCGTCACCGCGCGTCAGGGAAAGATAGGCGGTGTCGTAGAGCGCGCCGTTTGCCCAGTAAGCGATCAGACCTGTGTTCTCGTCGTCGGGATGCGCCGCGACATAGAGGACACGGCCGAGCACATCGAGCTTCTCCAGGGCCAGGCGGATTTGCGCGGAATTCAGCTCCGGCGGCGCCTCCGCCGCGGCCAGACTAACGAACGCGAATGACGTCGCCACGAGCAAACGTAGAACCGGAGACATGATGCTTCGCCTTCAGGTCGCTCTACTCGCTCTACTCGCTCTAGCGGAGTCCGTCGATGAGCAACTGGCTATTCCGGATCGCACTCGCGTCGGGATTTTCACCGGCCTTGATTAGTTCAATCGATTTCTCGGCGGCGGCTTTCGCTTCTGCCTTGTGACCGAGCTTCGCTTCGATCTGCGCTTTCTTATAATACATGAAGTAACGCGGCGGGTCCTGCTTTGCGATCGCCTGATCGACCCACTTCGCGGCCTGCTCGAGATCCTTGTCATGATCGTAGTAAAAGCCAGCCGCCTGATAATAGAACGTTGGCTTGACTGACTCCGGCTTTTCCATCGCGGTCGCGATGTTCTTGCTGACCTGCGCCATCGTGTCGGTCGTAAGCTCGACGGGCACTCGCGTCTTATCCCACTCCAGGGAGATCGTCGCGCGATCATCCTTTAAGTCGTCGAAGCCGATCGTGAAAGTCTCGACCGTCTTGGGCAGCACGATTGGTTTCACCTGCACGCGCAGCTCGTCGGCGTCCGGCTTGTAACCGTAGGCGCCCCAGAGCTTCAGGTTTTTCGAGAGAATGATGGTCCACTCGTTCTCGTTCGGGAGGGTGTAGAAGGCGTATTCGCCCGCGGCAACTTCCTTGCCTTCAATTTTTACCGGCTCGCTGAACTTGATCTTCGTCGGCGAGTTCGCTCCGGTGCGCCAAACCTGGCCGTAGGGAACGAGGCCGCCGAAAATCTCGCGCCCGCGTTTATCCGGCCGCGAATATTCGATCGAGACATCCGTGAGACCGACACGCTGCGTGATCGAAGCGTGCTGACTCGCGTCGGGGAACATCGGTTTCTCATCCGCGGCGAGCAGCGTGGACGAGAGGGCAAAGGTGCTGGAAAGAGCGGTGATAACTGCGGCGCGCACGGTCGGTGAGAGTGGTGAAGATAGGTTCATAATAAAAGACTCCGGCAAAAGAGACGTTCGCGCGGAAGAGTCAAATCCCTGCGCGTCCTGCGCCGCTAAAAATCAACTTCAGGATTTGATCAATTGATAGATGTCGGGCGACGGCAGCCGCAGTAGCGTCACGTCCACAATCGTCGTGCGGTGCGGTTGGATCATCGTCGCAAGTTGTTTACTCGTTAGGGAGATACGCACCGGCAGGTAGGAGACGAGAGGGTTTACTACTGGCGCCGCCGGCTCGATCGCGGTGATCTCGAGCGCGAAGTCGCCCACTTGCGCCAGCTGGTCGATCCAATCCTTCGCACGCTTATCGAATTTCAGGAGGCGCAGGTAGAACATGATCACGTTCTTCGACGAACTGCCGACTACCGTGTTTTCGATCAATTGCTGCACCGGAATCGCTCCTTTCGTAGTCTGCTCCGACACAAAAAAGATATCGGTATTTGCGACCGGAATCGGATTGCCATCCTGGTCGCGAAGACGGAAAACAATTTGCGCGTGCGGGTCGTATTGGTTGCGCGGCTCGGTCAGGAAATTAACGAGACCAGGATTCCGCAACGTCTTCGCCGACTCGTAAGTTTGCGCTGTCTCGCGATCGAAGGCGATCGCGGCGCGCTGCCAGGCCGCGTTGTTATTCTCCGGCGTCTCAAGCGCGAGCCGCAGCATCCGTTCGACCTGCTCGCGGGGGATCGTTCCCGAGACGACGCCATGTCTTTGCCAGAATGTGCGCAGCGAAAAGGAATCCCAAACGGAACCGGCTGGCGCGGGCCGACGCCGGCGATCGAGCGCGTCGTGACCTGATAGTAGCTCAAAAAATCCCCTTTCACCGAAGCCGCCTGAACGGCGGCGTGAATCGCCGGCCAGGCGAGCAGCGCCGCACCCTCGTTAGGTTGGATCGTTAGGTAGTTAAAATTTAAGTTACCGGCCGAGGCGCGCACCACGCCATCGGAGCCATCTTCATGCGCGTAACGAATCGGGAATTCAAACCAGCCGGGATCGGCCTGGGTGCCGATGATGATAAATTCCTGCACCTTAAAATTCTCCAGCATGCGGCTGCCGTCCTGCGTAAAAAACAGGTGCAAATCGAGGGTCGCCGAGGAACCGAGCTCGAGCGCTTGCAATACCTTCACACCTCGCTGCGCGCCGCGCTCGAAAACGAAGCGTCCCCAGCGCGCGACCTGTCCCTGCCCGATGCTTGCCCAGCCGCTCCCGAAATTCGCGCCGGCCAGATAGACAAGATTCGCGACCGGCGATGGCTTCGGACTGAAGAGCCGGATCCAGGTGCGAATGACCAGCGCGCCGGTGCTATGGATGACGACGTGAAAGCCATCCTTCAGAAGCGTGGGATGCTGCTCGAGGAGCGCACGATTGAAAGCTCGCGCGATATCCGCGACGGAGACGGAGTCATTCAAGCTGACATAACGCGAGAGGTCGATTTCCACGACGTTATACGCCGCGCGCAAACGCTGCGGCAAATCGTCGTAGATGTTCCCAATTGAGGTCGGATCGGAAGTGGGGCTTTCCGAGCTATAGCCGTGAATCAGGACGATCGGCTTCATCGTCACGAAGTAGATGCAAAGCGGGCGCGCTCGGCAAGCGCAACCCGCAGCAGCTAAAAGAAGAAAGCGAAGCCGAGGTCCCCACCGACCGAATCCACGCCGCGGTTCGGCAACTTGATCGAGGCGTTGGAAATGTGTCGATACCCGGCTTCCACCAGAATCGACCACTGCTTATTCAAGACGAAGCGCAAGCCGCCGGTGCCTTGCAAGTTAAACTCCACGGGAAGACTGACCAGGCCATGTGACTTGCTGCGCGAGATATCGGTGTAAATTCCGCCACCACCTATCTGCATGTAAGGAATGACCCGCGCGCCGGGTCGAAAGAAGTTATAGCGAATAAGCAGGGTCGCTCCCGCCGTGACGTCGCCCGGACCTTGAAAGATCGGTCCGCCGAAGACTTCTGCGAGAAACTCAGAGTTACCGGCAAAGAACCCCGAACCGTGCGGATCGCTTAACATCACACCGAGGCGCAGACTGTCGACCGCGAGATCGATCGACGGACCGTCGTTATCGCCCCGGTCGAAGAACCAAAAAGCGCCCGCAACATTCTCAAACTCCAGGGCACCCTTCGCAAAACCTTCGGCCCCGCCCTGGTTTTGCATGACCGGCGGCGGCTCCGTTCCCCCTTGGGTTACACGGGCCCCGGCAAGCACCACCAGACACACCAGCGAGAGGAAGAGTTTCGTCATAAGTTAGGCCGAGAAGACGCCGATTAACCCACGTGTCAACCAGCCGTGGCGAATGACAACATTGACAGCGCTGGCCGTTTCACGGCAAACACTGCAGGTTATGAATGAAACTGTGACTCAGTTCCGCGACACGACCGCCAACCCGGCGCCTCTCGGCCTCCTTGGCTTCGGTATGACGACGATTCTTTTGAATTTGCACAACGCCGGCTTCTACGAGCTCAACGGCATGGTCCTCGCGATGGGACTTTGTTACGGCGGTCTTGCCCAAGTTATCGCCGGGCTGATGGAGTGGCGGAAAGGTAACACCTTCGCCGCAACGGCCTTTATCTCTTACGGTTTCTTCTGGATCTCGCTCGTGACGCTCGTGATTTTGCCGAAACTGGGACTGGCACCGGCTTCCGATGAGAAGGCGATGAGCGTTTATCTCGCGACCTGGGGGCTCTTCACAGCCTGTATGTTCGTAGCGACCTTTCGGTTGCACCGCGCTGGCCAAGTCATCTTTGGGACACTTACCATTCTGTTCTTTCTTCTGGCCTATGGAGAGTTTACCGGAGCATCTCCCGCCTTTCGCCATGCCACCGGTTACGAAGGCATCTTCTGTGGCCTTTCCGCGATGTATGCCGGTGTCGCACAAGTCATCAATGAGTCTTTCGGTAAAACCATCCTGCCGCTCGGAGTGCGAACCTGATCGTCGCGGGACTCACTCTTGTTTGCCGGAATTACGAAAGCCGGAGGGTGTCACCCGAGGAGAGTCTCGGCGCAGTTACAGGCCAGGTTGTCACTCGACGGGCTCAAACCTGGCGGCAGGTGCGTGCACACCGGGTCTGAAAAGCGCTTCGATCCCGGCAATCTCTTTGCTTCTCCATCGAAACCAGCGGATGAGTCACTCCTACAAATGCCAGCAACACGTAAAGCCCACCCGGAAAAGTCATCTCTTCCACGGCTCCTGGTCCTGGTCGACGAATCGAATGTCGGCAGCTCGGTGCGCACCGCGGGGCGCGGCTTGGATTGGCTAAGACTGCGGGAATTTCTCGCGGGGGAAGCGTCGGGACGTGAACTGGTGGAGATGGTGGTTTACGCCGGGCTGCCACCTGCGATTCCGCTCTGGCAGGAGGAGCGTGACAAGAAGAATAAGTTCATCCATTGGCTGCGCTCGAATGGCTTTCTCGTTGTAACAAAAGATGGCGCGCCGGCTGATGAAGGTCATTACAAGGCGAACGTCGACGTGATGATGGCGATCGATGCGCTGGAACTGTCGAATGAAATGCGACCGGACATCGTGATTCTGGTCACAGGTGATGCGGATTTCGCTTATCTCGCGACCAAGTTACGCCGACGCGGGATCCGCGTAGAGGTTGCTTCCATCGCGCAGAATCTCGGCGGGGTGCTGAAGGCTTCGGCCAACGCGACGATCGACTTGGCGCCGCTTTTTCGAACGTTTGAGTTAATGACTCCGCCCGATATTCCGGTTCCGGCGACGCGCCGGAAACGATAAGCACTTTTGGAAATTGGTGGAGCGACCGCCTCGGTTACCCAGTGTTTGGAAGGCCCCGATTCGGGCAGGCGAAGCGACCGCTCTACAACCGCCCGCTACGGCGCGACGCGGAAACTAAAGGAGCCTTTCGCGACGTGCATATCCTGCGCGACCGCGGTCCACGAGACTTTGTAAGTGCCGGTTCCAAGATTGGGAGCCAGCGATAGATGAACGAGACTCGGCTCCCTGGCATCTGCGCGGGCATCTTTCCCATCTACCTGTTTTCCCGAGCCATCCCGCACTTCGATGGTGCTGAGAGTCACCTTGATCGGCTCGCTGAACCACATCCTTATCTCGTTAGGCGCCTGTTTCAGCACCGCGCCGTTTTTTGGCTCGGAGCGTTCGAGTGTGGAGTGCGCCTGCACCGAAGTGACTGCGACAATCAGGAGCGAGAGAGCGAGGAGGTGTGAGAAGGATTTCATTTTCCGAGAAGCACAATCGGCCCTTCGGCCTTGGTTACACCGCCTTTGCGTTCGAGGCTAATGGCGAAGCCCTTCGCCTCGCGCACCGGCGTATTGGGTTGAAAAGGAATCCGAAGGGGTCCGTCATTGGAGACATGGAAGACGCCGCCGTCGACGGGATTTTTGTAACGTGGATCGACCAGCCAGAGTTGGTAGTCGCGATCGGCATCGTTCCGCGGGAGTTGAGTGACTTTCAGGACGCCGCGTTGCTTATTCTCGTCCCAGACGACAACTGCATTCGCGTCGGGAGCGCTTTTCAATTTCGAGCTCAACGACGCGATCTGGATTTGAGAAAGAACGTCGCGCTGTTCAAGCGTCGTGACGTGTTGGCGGAGTCCGACTCGCTCTGCCACAAGATAAGAACAAGCGAGCGCGAGACAGGCCGCGATTGCCCACGGCAACCAGTTGATTCGGCGGGGGAAAGCGACCGTCTTGCCGTTGCTCGCTGAGACGAGCACACGCGCGCGCAGCTCCGGTGGAAGCGGATGCGTCGGCGCGGCATAAGCGACGGCGGCCGCGGCTTCATCCAGATCGTCGACCAGAGCGCGCAGCTCCGCGTCGCTTTCCATTTGCTTCTCAAACGCCGCGACCTCGCCGCCCTCGAGCAGTCCGAGAACGTAAAGCGATGCCTGCTCTTCGAGTTCCTCGCTCACGATGAAACCTTTCCGAGCACTTCCCGCAACGCGAGTAATCCGCGGCGGATGCGTGCTTTCACGGTGCCAAGGGGCACTCCAAGTTTTTCCGAAATCTGGGTTTGGGTAAGACCGGCGAAAAACGCGAGATCGAGCGCTTCGCGTTGGCCGGCTCCGAGCTGGGAAAGCGCGGTGCGCACGCGCTCGCGTTCGTCACTCCGCGCGAGAGCGATGTCGGCGCGTTCGACCGGCGCCGTCGCGATGATCTCCTCGGGCTCGTTCGCGACGGCTTCCGCAAGACGCGAATGCCGCTGCCGCGAACGCAGCCGGTCGATCGCTTTGTGGCGCGAAATCATCACAGCCCAGGTAAACAAACTGCTCCGCGTCGCATCGTAGGTGGATGTTCGTTTCCACATCTGGACGAAGGCGTCCTGGAGCACGTCCTCGGATTCCTTCTGGTCGCGCAGGATGGCGTAGATCATCGAGAAAAGCCCAGGCGCAAAGCGGTCGTAAAAGGTTGCAAAGGCATGCTCGTCACCGCCATTCATCTTGCGCACCAGCTCGGCCTCGGCCGGGTCAGGCGAGCGGCGACCGGGCCGTCTTCCCGCGTCAGGCTGAGCGGGTTCCGGAGGAAGGCTGGAAGGTTGCATCGCCAAGAGGAACGAAACTGACGGAGGAATCGACCGCAGGCAAGCGCGGAAGTGCTGCCTGCTTTTCGAGTCCTCCGGCTGGTCGGCATGATCAGTCGGGCGATCTCCTCGCGTTTCATTTTCACATACATGATGCGCGTGAGACTGGCTGAGAGATGCATCGCAACCTGGTGACGGCAAAGCGCGTCCCTGGGTTGACAAGCCAACCTCAGTGCGGTTCAATGGGCGGTCGGTTTGCCGCTTCGTTAGCGTCCCTTTCGAGGCACCCCGGTTCCGCTCCCCCGCGCAACACAGGTCCACGACGGCAACCGCTTTTTTTCCCATTCCATGTCGGGACACAGCAAATGGTCAAAGGTGAAGCGCGCCAAAGGTGCGCTTGACGTCAAACGTGGCGCGATCTTCAGCAAGTTTGCGAAGGAGATCAGTGTCGCGGCCCGGATCGGCGGCGGCGATCCCGAGGGCAATCCCCGGCTCCGCAGCGTGATCGAGATGGCCCGCGCGCAGAGTATGCCTAACGACAACATCGAGCGCGCGGTCAAGCGCGGGACCGGCGAAGGCGTCGATGCTTCGCACATCGAGGAGATCATCTACGAAGGCTACGGCCCCGGCGGCGTGGCCTTGATCGTGGAAGCAGCGACCGACAACAAGAACCGCACGGCCGCGGAAATGCGTCACATTTTTACCAAGAACAACGGCAACCTCGCGACCAGCGGAAGCGTTTCCTACATGTTTCACAAAAAAGGAAGGATCACCGTCCCGCGAGATGCGATTAATGAGGAGCGCCTCTTCGAGTTAGCCCTCGAAGCCGGGGCCGAAGAGTTGACATCGGAAGAGGGGGAGTATGTTATTCTCACTTCCCACGATCAGCTCTACACCGTAGCTGAGGCGCTCAAAACCGCGGGCGTCACCACCGATGGGCAAAAGTTTACTTTCATTCCCGATACGACTGTCCCCGTCACCGACGAGGCCGCTGCGCTGCAGGTCTTAAACCTCTGCGACCGCCTCGAGGAAGACGACGACGTGCAGAACGTCTACTCCAATTTAGATATTTCCGATGAGTTGCTGGCGAAGTTGCCAGCTTGAACCCGCGCGCCGACGCCGTCTGTCCGTCCGCCGTCGCGCCGAGAGTTAGTTTCCTATTATGAGCGAAGAAAACGAAAACCAGCCGGTGCAAGCCGAGAATGCGACAGCTCCCTATCGTCGGCGCCGGCCCTCGCGTCGCCGTCCATCACGCCGTCGCACCGCCGCCGCTCGCACGACCGGCGAATCCGATCCGAACGACAAGCCGGAACGCGCGGATGGCCCGGAGATTCTGAAAGAAGATCACTCGGAAGAAGGCGAACGCCGGCGCAAAGACGCGGCTGAGTTTGCCGAGGTCGCGCAGGAGTCGGGCGAGAATCAGCCCCGCGAAAATCACCGGGAACGCTCCGGGGAAGGAAACCAAAACGGCGCCGAGCTTCCGCCCGAACCGGAATTCGGCGACGGCATCATCGAGATTTCCGGCAAGGGTTTTGGCTTTCTGCGCGACGCGAAACGCAACTTCGTGCAGACGCCTAACGACATCTTCGTTACCCCGGAAATCGTCCGGCGCTTTCAACTCCGCGACGGCATGTGGATCTATGGCGAAATCCGCAAAGGCAATCGCGGTCCGCAGCTTATGCGTCTGCTCAAGATCAACGACGAAGAGCCGACGAAATATCAGGATCTCCGCCCCTTCGAAGAGCTGACCACGATCAATCCGAACAAGCGGATCAAGCTCGAGACCGTGCCCGATCGTTACACGACCCGGATCATGGATCTCATGACGCCGTTAGGCATGGGCCAGCGGGGACTGATCGTCGCCCCGCCGCGCACCGGGAAAACGACGTTGCTCCAGCATATCGCCGACGCGGTCGTGAAGAACAATCCGGAGATGAAGTTGATCATCCTGCTGGTCGATGAGCGCCCAGAGGAAGTGACTGAAATTCGACGCACCGTTCCGACCGCCGAGCTAATGGCGAGCTCGAATGACAGCGACATCAAGAGCCACACGCGCATCGCGCAGCTCGCGGTCGAGCGCGCCAAGCGCCTCGTCGAAGCCGGCAAGGACGTTTTCATTTTGCTCGACTCGATCACGCGTACGGCGCGCGCCTTTAACAACGCGACCGGCGGCGGCGGACGCACCATGAGCGGCGGCATCGATTCCCGCGCGATGGAAATCCCGCGCAAACTTTTTGCCGCCGCGCGCAACACCGAAGAAGCCGGCAGCCTAACGATCGTCGCGACCGCGCTGATCGAAACCGGCAGTCGAATGGACGAGCTGATTTTCCAGGAATTCAAAGGCACCGGCAACATGGAGCTAGTGCTCGATCGCAAAATTAGCGATTCGCGCACCTATCCGGCAGTCGATATTTTCCTCTCGGGCACGCGGCGCGAAGAGCTGCTCCTCACGCCCTTCGAGCTGGAGAAAATCAATCTCATCCGCCGCGGACTCGCCGGTCACAAACCGGCCGAAGCGATCGAGCGTTTGCTCATGTTCGTGAAGAAATTCCCGACCAACGCGCAGATGCTCAAAGAGATTCCGGGTTAACCCAACCCGCCCACAACACTTGTCATCCCGAGCAAAGCGAGGGACCTCACAAGCCACGACTGATCCCCCTTCTGATTGAGCATCGAGCGTCGCCTGTGAGGTCCGTCGACTGCGCTAACGCTCCGCTCAGGATGCCAATGTTTCGATGAGACCCGATCGGCCAAAAGCACAGGAAGTGGAATGGGAAGTCCTTCCGCCGGAGGAAAAGAAAAAGCGCCAGGAACTCGAACCGCTCTTCCGCTGGCTCGCGCTCATCATGGATAACTTCCTGCGCCTGCCGGGCACAAAATTTCGCTTCGGCCTCGATCCCCTTCTCGGCCTCATTCCGGGCCTCGGCGACACCGGATCGAGCCTCATTTCCGCGATGGCCTTGATCGCTGCCGCGCGTCGCGGGTTACCCAAGATTCTCCTCGCCCGGATGTCGCTCAACATCCTGATCAACGAATTTGTCGGCATCATCCCGATCATCGGCGACGCGTTCTCGTTCTGGTTCAAATCGAACGCGCGGAATTACGAACTCCTCAAGCGCCACACCGCCACGCCGCGCAAGTCGACGAAGAGCGATTGGATCTTCGTCGCGCTCGTGCTCGCCGCTCTCTTTCTCATTTTGCTCGTTAGTCTGGCGATCAGCTTCTGGCTCCTCGCAGCGATCGCGCATCTCCTCGGCTTCGGTCGTTAGTCGACTAAATAGCGCAACCGCAGCGTGTGGATTACCTCGCGCGCGTGTCCGTAGGGCAGCCGGAAATCCTCGATCGTCGCGAACTTCATCCGCCGCGCGAAAATTCCCTCCTCATCGCGCGTCGCGGGAAGCTTCGAGACGCTGCGATTCTGCCAGCGCCTCAGGACCGATTCGCAGGCGCGGAGAAAGTTATAAGCGCGCCGCAGGTTCTCGGCGTCCGTCGCTTGCAGAATCTGCGCCCCTTCCAGCTTCATTGTCGCGGCGAGAAAGCCAGGCTCCCAGATCGCGTGGCGCATCTGCAGGCCCTGCACGAGAAACTCAGCCTCGATCATCCCGCCGATCCCGGTCTTGAAATCGAAGAAGTCATTTCCGCTCCCGCGATCGTTCGCGATCCGCACGAGCATGCTTTCGATTTGCCTAACGAGATCGCGGCGGCGTCCCGCTTCGCGCCAGAGTTCCTGGGCGAGCGCGGCGAACTCACGACCTTGCGAACCGCTGATCGGTCGCACCCGCGTAAGCGCCTGCAACTCCCAAAACTGTGCGCGCTTTTCGTAATAAGCCGGCAGGCTTTCCAGCGGCGCGACGAGCGGACCTTTCTCGCCTTCCGGCCGGAGCCGCGGGTCGATCATCGCGAGACTCCCTTCGGCCGTCGCGATTGCGAGTTCGCCGATCAGCTGCTGCGCGGGCCGCGGATCTTCTCCGAGGAAGAGAACATCGAGATCCGCGCCGTAGCCAATCTCGCGTCCGCCAAATTTCCCCAGCGCCACGATCGTCAGGTTATCGTTAGGCTCGAGCACTTCCTGCACCAGGAGCAGGCAGGCTTCCGCAAGATCGCTTTGCTCTGTGAGCAGGGCTGGAACCGGCGCGAGTTCCAGCACATCGCGGAGCACGATCCGGAGCAACTCGCGCCGGCGATAGGCGCGCACGGGATCGAAATTCGACGCCACCACGCCTAACGAGTGCAGGTGCGCGAGATGTTGCGTCACGTTGCGGGAGCCGTCGAGGATCCCGCCGCGGGTCAGCTCCTCGATCAGTTGTGGTCGCCGGATGAGCGCGGTCCCGGCCGCTTCGCTCGCGTCGAAGGTTTTCGTGAGCAGTTCGAGCAGACGCGGATTAGTGACCAGGAGCTCAAAGAGCAAACTGCGCAGTCCATAAGCCTCGACGAAACGCACAAACTGGTTGAGCGCGCCGTCCGGATCGGCCGCGCTCGTCAGGCTCTCGAGCAGCAGCGGACGGAGCTTGCGAAAGATTTGGCGCGTGCGCGGCGCGACATGGAAGCCGGCGGCTCCGCGCGCCAGTTGTTCGATCGACTTTTCCGCCCGCGCCGGGTCGCGAAAGATCTCGAAGCTGTCCGCCGTGAGTTCGTTAGGCGCGGTGGCGCCGACGACGCGCTGAAAAATCGCGCGCACCTGCCGCATTTCCTCGTGCAGCTTCCCAAGCAGCGCCGCGGCGTCGGGAAAATCGAGACTGCGCGCGAGGAGGTCGAGCGCGACACCGCGCTCGGGTATGGTGTGCATCTGGCGTTCCGATTCGATCTGCAACCGGTGTTCGACACGACGAAAAAAACGGTAAGCGGCTTCGAGCGTGGCCGCGTCTTCGCGCGGGAGAAACTCGAGCTCGGCAATGCCGCGCAGCGCCTTGAGCGTGCTCGTCTCCTGGAGGAACGGATGGCGCGCCCCGTGCAGCAATTGCAACGCCTGCACAACAAATTCGATTTCGCGGATTCCGCCGATGCCGAGCTTCACGTTTCGATCGAGATGCTCGTGGCCGACGATGTCGCGCTCGATCCGGCGTTTGATCAGCGAGATTTCCTCGAGCAAGTCCGGCGTGGGATTCCGTGGAAAAATAAACGGCTGATGTTGCCGCAGAAATTCGTAAGCCAGCTCGCGATCGCCGCAGATCCAACGCGCTTTAATCAAGGCGAGCCGCTCCCAGGTTTCGCCAAAGCCGGCGTAGTAATTTTCCATACTTTCGAGCGACCTAACGAGCGGTCCCGCGCTTCCCTCCGGTCGCAGCCGCAGGTCGACGCGGAAGAGCGAGCCGGCGGGATCGTGGCTGGCGAAGGTCTCGACGATTTTGTTCGCGAGGCGCGTGAACCATTCGTGGTAGCTGAAGTTCGCGGTCAGCTGACCTTCCTCGCTGTAAACGAAAATCAAATCGACGTCGGAGCTGTGGTTCAGTTCGCGGCCGCCCAGTTTCCCGAGACCGAAAATCGCCAGCTCGCTCGCCGGCGAACCCCAGCGGCGGCGGAACTCTTCGTTCCAATGATCGAAAACCGTCGTGAGGCAGATATCGGCGAGCTGCGAGAGCTCGATCAGCGTCTCCTCGAGCGGCGCGGCTTCGGCGACTTCGCGCAGTGCGATTCGCACCATCTCGCGGCCTTTCCAGAGCCGGAGGAGCCGAAAGTTACTGGCGGCGATCGCTTCTTTCGGGCCGAAGTTGCGCAGGTCGGTCAGCATCCGGCCGTAGCCGCGTCGATCCGCGGCGACGTCGGGATGGGCGAGCCAGAGCAGGATCTGCGGATGGCGAATCAAACGCGCACGGCAGATGCTCGAAACCGCCAGCAAGTGAAAGAGCGCTTCCTCGCCTAACGGAAAGCAGCGGACGATTTCGCCTAACGATCCACTCGAATCCGCCGGCCAGTTCGCTTCGATCGCAGCGAGCGTGTCTTCGGCGGTTTCCGCGCGGAAACTGGGACGCGCTTCGCCTAACGAGGCCGCCGGCACTACTTCCGGAGTTTCAAATTCGCGGGCCGAAATCTCAGGTCTCCTCAGCCGTGGTCGTCATCTTTGCGCGCGCTTCCGCCAGTTTCCGGCGCTCGCCGCGCGTGAGACTGCCCAGGCCGTGATGCGAGATTTTCTCGAGCAGCGGGTCGATTTCCTCAACGATAAAATCCTCAACGGACATGCGCTGGAGCCGTTCGCGCTCGAGCCGGCGCTCACGGAAATAGCGTTGCAGAAACGACGGCGGACCGAACCCGAGGGACTGCGCGTAAACCCAGCCAGCGATGCAACCGCCAAGGTATGCGCTGTGACTCACCACGCCGTGTCGATCGACCAGGAGAAGCACTCCGGCGATCGCCCAGAGTGCATACGACAACTGCTTCGCTTTCAGCTTTACCGGGATGAGGAAAAAGATTGATCCGGCGATCTCGAGCTCTGGCAGGATCGTGCCAAACGCGACCACGACAGCCGCGACGCCGCCCGCCGCCGCGAGCAGAACGGTGCTCGACGGCATCAGAAAAAGATGTCCGAGCTCACCGGCGATCGCGCCGAGGAGATAGAGATAGAGGAAATGCTTTTGCCCGAGAATCGACTCCACATCGCGCCCGATCACGTAAAGCGCGACGATGTTGACCGCGAACTGGAGGACGTTGCCGGGCAAAAACATCGCGCTGAAGAACTGCCACGCGAAGGCTTGGTCGATCCCGTGATAACTCAGGCCGAGGAATGCGGAGATGATCGCCGGGTCCGAAGCCTGGATGAGAAGTTGGGCGATGAATCCGAGGAAATTCGCGCCCAGCAACGAGTAAAGCACGACGCGTTGACGCGGGGTCCAGCGAGGTGCGTAGGACGAAGCTTTTCGGCCGGAGAGGCGCATGCAGCGAGATTATCGCAATCGTTTCCCGTTGTCATCGGGAAAGGAAAAGAAGAAGGCAAAAAAGACCACGCGCGCTGCGCAAAACCGCAGATGGCATCCAAGGAAGTCGCCCTATCCCACGCGTTCGAGGATGAGCTCCGCGAATCCGGAGTGTCGCTCCAGCGTGTTAATAGGATCAAAGCGCTCCCCCCCGGCCTCGCAGGAGCTCCGCCCTTCAGGTTTGCCGATCTTTTTGCTCAATGCGGAGCCAGCACCCGTAGCTGTCGCGGCTCGAGTCTGAACTCCACGGGACAACTGCCCGCGAGCTCGCCGTCAAGCTCCAGCGGGACTTCGTCGTGACTGCTCACCCGGAGCGCGCGCGTCTGAAAATACTCCACTTCCCGCGTCGTGATGTCGGAGGTGAAGACGACGTTCTGGAGATATTTCAGGAGATCGAGATAACCGATCTGTTTGAAGACGATCACGTCGAGTAAGCCGTCGTCATTGGCGGCGTGTTTGAAAAACGGGAGCCGGCCGCCGTAGAGCCGCCCGTTGCCGATGAGCACGAACGAGCCTTCTTCCGTCAGCGCGTCGTCAGATTCGATGAGCAGGCGCGGCGGGCGGCGGCTCGCGATTTGGGCCGCGGAAATCAGGTAACTCAGCGGTCCGAAATTTCGCTTCAGCTTGAGGCTCGTCTCCTTCACGACCTGCGCATCGAGGCCGACGCCGGCCAGCTGCACGAAATGCTTCTCGTTCGCCCGCGGCAGGTCGATCAGCCGCGTCTGTTCCGCACGGATAATTTCCCAGCATCGCTCGAGATCGTTTGCGGGGAGACCGAGCTCGTTCGCGAAGACGTTCATGGTGCCCATCGGCATGAGCCCCAGCGCCACATCGGAACCAGCGAGGCCATTTACCACCTCGTGGATTGTCCCATCGCCACCCGCGGCGACGACTTGCTCAAAGCCGCCCGCGACCGCATCGCGCGCCAGTTGTTCGGCGTCGCCCGCCCGCACCGTGGCGCACAATTCCGCGTCGCCGCACATCCCGCGCAGGCGTTTCTGCCAGCGCCGGGCGCGTTCACTCCGCGCGGCGGGATTTAAAATGACGCAGGTTCTGGTCACAACTTTACTTGTTAGGCGGCTTCCCCTTTTCTTCAATCCCGCGATGCGTAACCTTCCCCGGTGAAACAGATCGGGCGCATTTTGCTTTGGCTCCTCGGCGGGGCGCTCGTGCTCGCATGCATCGTCTTGCTGGCGGTGAATCTCTATGTGCAGTCGCAGGGTGTGCACCATCGCATCCAGCAGGAACTCAGCCAGCGGCTCAATACTCCGCTGACCTTGCGCCGGATAAGCGTGACGCCGTGGAGCGGGCTGCAGCTCAACGGCATCTCGATCCCGCAGGAGCGCGGGAAAATCGGCGGCGATTTCCTGAAGGCGCAGACCTTTCAGTTGCGAGTGCAATTCTGGTCGCTCTTCAGCGATCGGCTGGTGATTCGGCAGGTCTCCCTGATCAAACCGGAAGTGGTCTGGGAACAAAACGCCGCGGGAAAATGGCGCCTGCCGCAACTGCCGCCGGAGAAGCGCGCGAGTCCACCGCCGGTCAGCGTCACGCAGAGCAGACCGGCGCGGTCGATTCCAGCGGCTGCGGCAAGCCCAGGGCAGAGCTCCGTGCCGAATCTTTCGCCTAACGACTCCCGGACTCTTGCGGCCGCCGGCACGCCCGCGCCAGTCTTCACTCCGGAAGTGCGTCGCGTCCGTCTGCGCGATGGCGATTTCACTTTTCTCGACTCCGCTGGACGCGTCGTCGCCAAGTTCGCGGGCCTCGATTTCACCTCCAGCTTCCGCACCGCGACCGCGGTAAAAGGCAGCACCAGAATCGCAAAGATCTCCCTGCGCGATCGCTTCTTCATCGAGGACCTCGATTCGCCGCTGCACTACGATCCGGAAGCGCTCGTCTTCTCAAACATCTCCGCGAAATCCGCCGGCGGCAATCTCACCGGACGCTTCGAGATGCAGTTGCAGGCCACAGATTCGCCCTTCCACGCGACCGTCAACTTCCGCGGCCTCGACGCGGACAAGCTGCTGACGAACGCCGGCGGGCCGATCGGAATGCTCGACGGGAAACTCGAAGGCTCGCTCGACGCCACTGGCAAAACTGCTGACAGCAACGCGCTCAGCGGCCGCGGCGAAATCTTCCTTCGTGACGGCAAGTTACAGCAATACAGTCTGCTCGTCGCGCTCGGCCAGATCCTGCAGATCGACGAACTCATGCAACTCCAGCTCGAACAGGCGGAGGTGCATTTTCACATCAGCCCGGGCATCGTCACGATCGATCAACTGCTCCTGCGCTCGCCGAATATTCGCCTCTCCGCGACTGGGACGATCAACTTTAACGGGAAGCTGCGCTTCGACTCGCGGCTCGCCCTCAACGACAAGATCCGCCGGCAACTTTTCGCTCCGCTCCGTGACAATTTTCAGCCGATCGGCAACCTGCCGGGCTACGCCGCGGTCGATTTTCGCGTCAGCGGCACGGTCGAACATCCTAAAACCAACCTGATGGAAAAAGTGGTCGGCCATGACCTGCGCGATCTCGGCGGAGTCATCAGCAGCCTCTTCGGCCATGGAAACAAGAAAAAGCCGCGCCCCCCGCCGACGCCAACTCCGTCGCCTAACGAACATGGCCCGGCGCCTTCTTTCACACCCATCCTGGCTCCGACCCCATGAGAGTCATCGCCGGCAGCGCCGGCGGCATCCAGCTGGATGTCCCGAAGAACGATATCCGCCCGACGATGGACCGGGTGAAAGCCGCAATCTTTTCGAGCCTCGGCGATCGAGTAATCGGGGCGCGAGTGCTCGATCTTTTCGCCGGCACCGGCGCGCTCGGCCTCGAAGCGCTCAGTCGCGGCGCCGCCTCCGCGATGTTTGTCGAGAGCGATAAACGCGCGGCCGCTGCGATCGAACGCAACTCGGCCAAGACGAGTCTGGAAGGGCGTATCCGCAGCCAGGATGTTTTCGATTTCCTTACTCACGCCAGCACGGCGGAGACTTATGATCTCATCTTCGCGGATCCGCCTTACGATAAGTCGAAGCTGGGCGATTCCTTTACCAAGCTCCTCCTGCGCAACGACCGGCTGCACACTCGCCTAACGACTGAAGGACTTTTCATACTTGAGAAGCGCCCGGGTGAGCGTCTCCCGACCACCGAGCTTTGGGAACTCGTCCGTCAGAAAACTTACGGCGCGACCGAGACGCTCTTCTTTCAGCGCCGCGCCGCATGATTCGGTTCCTCTATAATCTGCTTTTCCCGCTGGCGTTGCTCGCATTTCTGCCGGGCTACGTGGTCAAGATGTTGCGACGCGGCAACTACCGCGAAAAATTCGGTCAGCGCCTCGGCTCCTACGATCGCGCGACCCGCGAAAGACTGACCGGAGGTCGGCACACCTGGATGCACGCGGTCAGCGTGGGCGAGGTCATGATCGCGCTCAAGCTCGTCGCGACCATGAAGAAAACCGAACCGGCCTTGCGCGTCGTCCTGACCACGACCACCACAACCGGCTTCGCCCTCGCCACCCGCCAGGCGCCGGACTGGTTGGAAGTGCTCTACACGCCGCTCGATTTTTGGCCGATCATGCGCCGCGCCTATGCGCTCATCCGACCGGTGCGAATCATTCTCGTCGAGGCCGAAGTCTGGCCGAACATGACGACGATCGCGCACCAGCGGAAGATCCCGCTCGCACTCGTGAACGCGCGCCTTTCCGCGCGCTCGGAAGGTCGTTTTCGTCGCTTTCGATCGATCGTTAGGCCGATCTTTGCGCGCCTCGACCTCGTCTGCGTGCAGGAACCGGAAGACATCGTGCGCTGGGAGTCGTTGGGCGTAAAACCGGCGCGTATCCATGCGGTTGGCAGCATTAAGTTCGATCCGATGGGCGATGCTCCCGATCCGGAAAAACCTCGCGCACTCCTCGACGAAATGGGGATCGATTCCGCGCGCCCGATTCTCCTCGCCGGCAGCACACACGATGGAGAGGAAGAAATTCTCGCGCAGGTATTCCAGCGCCTGCGCGAGGAGTTTCCCGATCTCTTTCTCATCATCGCGCCGCGCCATGTCGAACGCGCCCGTGAAATTGAAAGCGGCCTGCGCGCACTTGGTTTGACGACCGCCTACCGAAGCACTCCAACGAAGAACGCCGACGTGCTGCTCCTCGACACCACGGGCGAACTGCGAAACTGGTATCCAGTCGCGACGATCGTATTTATCGGCAAAAGCCTGTCCGCGCGCGGTGGCCAGAACCCCGTCGAAGCGATCGTCGCGGACCGGCCAGTGCTTTTCGGCCCGCACATGGAAAACTTCGCCCGGCTGGCCGAACAGCTACTCAAGTCCGGCGGCGCACTTCAGCCTCGTGATCCCGCCGCCCTAACAAGCGAAGCCGCCGCGCTCCTGCGCGATCCGGCGGCGCGCGCCGCTCTCGTCCGGAACGCGCGCGGAGTTCTCGAGGCGCATCGCGGCGCCACCGCCCGCACCGCCGCGCTCCTGCGAAATCTTCGGGCGAGCGCCGCCTGAAATTCCCTTGCCAGATGGCGATGCGCTCCGGATATTGGGCGCTCTCCTGACCCTATCGTCCAGTGGCCTAGGACACCGCCCTTTCACGGCGGTAACACGGGTTCGAATCCCGTTAGGGTCGCTCTTTATCTTCATAGGTGAGAAGTGGCATTCTTGAAAATACCGCTTGCAATTTCGGACACTTTTCGGACAGAATGTGCGCAGATTCACGCTATGAACACGAAGAAACCGAAATTCCCTTTAGTCGTCCGAAACGGCTCAAGCGTCGTCAAGATCTACCGCGACGAAAAACCGCAAGGTGTCTATTTCCGAGTTGTCTATCATCTCGGCGGCAAACGCCAGCGCCACAATTTCGCCGATCTCCAGAAGGCGATCGACGAAGCGGGGAAAAAGGCGGCGCTGCTTGCACGCGGCGAAATGGACGTGTTGCAACTCACCGGAGGAGACCGCCGCATTTACGGAACCGCACTGGAAGCGGTGAAAAAGTTCGATGTTCGACTAGACGCTGTCGCGCTTGAATACGCCGAGGCGAGAGCCCTTCTCGATGGTGTGTCGCTCAAGGACGCTGCCAGCTTCTACGCTCGGCATCATGCTCGGGGTCTCACATGTAAGACGGTCGCTGCGGCAGTGGACGAAATGATTGAGGCGAAAAAGAGGAAGGGCGTGAGCGCGCTTTATCTTGCCGACCTGCGCTATCGCCTGGGTGTTTTCAAGGAATCGTTTCACTGCGATGTCAGCGCGCTCGCGCCGGACGATCTCTCGAAATTCTTCGACGCGCTGAGGCTCTCGCCGCGCTCGTTTAACAATTTCCTGCGGGCGTTACGCACGTTCTTTGCCTTTGCGAAAAAGCAGGATTGGTTATCAAAAGAGGCGGACTTGCTCGCTCGCGTCGAGAACAGAAAAGAGCGATCCGCACCAGTGGAAATCTTCACGGCCGTGCAATTAGCCGCGCTGCTTGAGCACTCACCGGTGCACCTCCAACCGTGCATCGCTTTGGCAGCATTCGCCGGCGTCCGCGCTGAGGAAATTTTGCGCCTCGATTGGTCTGATATTGAGCGTTGCCCCGGCTTCGTTGAAGTGGCAGCGCATAAAGCAAAGACAGCATCACGTCGGATTGTGCCGATCTCCGACAACCTCGCGAAGTGGCTGGCGATCGCGCCACGAACAGAAGGCCGTATCTGGCCGCTAAGTAAGGCGTGGTTTTTCCAATCGATACGCGAAACAGCCGCGGCCGCTAAGGTCGCCTGGAAGCAAAACGCTTTGCGCCATTCTTTTGTGAGCTACCGCCTCGCTCAAGTGAAGGATCAAAACCTTGTCGCGCTGGAAGCGGGAACGTCTCCGAAGATGATTAACAAGCACTACCGCGAACTGGCCACGCCGGAACAAGCGCGAAGCTGGTTCGCGATTGCGCCTAACGAGGCGACGAACGTTGTGCCGATGCGCCGCGGTGCGCGAGAATCGTAACAAATGCAAATTAGCGAACTCATCGGAGCGACAAGCCCCCGGGCGTGCGCACTGGACGCCTTACAGCTAGCTTCGCTCGCCGCCGCGCTCGATCCTGAACTTGCGAAGGGAAATCCCGCCAGGGCCGTCGAGCGCGCCAATCACCTTTTCGAAGCTGCGCAATCTTTCCTTGAGCGCCTCTACCGCGGGCAAATCGAGAATCACCGGCAAGCCCGCGAACGTGAGAGAAGGATTGAAAGAGAAATCGATGCGGAAATTGCGGAGCTTTTCGTGGGAGAAGAGTTGCCAGTGCCCGAGGCTTTCAGGCGCTGGCCGAGTGATTACAAGAAGGAACGCGCTTTTGCCGTCGCCTTAAAGCGTTTCGGGCTGAGTTATTCAAAACCGATCGAAGTTAAGGAAGGCATCGGCATCGTCTTTGCGGAATACACAACACAAAAAGCGGTCGCGCAGGTGGGAACGCGGAAGAAAACCCACGACCGAGAGTTAAATCGAAAATCGAAGCACAAAACGCGTCAAAGAAAAAAAACAAAGAAACGCTTGCGGACTCCCGCACGCAGAAAAGTGACAATCGAGAGAAAGGACAGGACGCATTAAATAGAAAACAGGACCGTCGCTTCGAACGTCGGGACACAGTTCCGCTCCCGAGCACTGAAAGGTCAAATTCGCGCAGATCGACCCTGCTATTAGGTAGGGTATGAAGCTCAACACGAAGTTAGAGACAACTGAAAAACCCAGCGACGGATTACTGACCAAGCGCACGCTCGCGCCGCGCCTGCAATGCTCCACCCGCACGCTGGACGACTGGATGCGAATTGGCCGCATCCCATACATCAAAATCGGGAAGACAGTGAGGTTCAGATACTCCGACGTGCTCGCGAAGCTCAACGAGTATCGGGTGAATTGAGGGATGCGCGATGACATCCACAATCCCGATAAAAGAGAGAGGCCGCTCGGCAAAAGCGGCCCGACTCGAAACCTTCGATAACGCGAAAATCTTAATGCCTAGCTTTGAGGC
>JBDTIQ010000236.1:0-5515 GCA_039936335.1 Chthoniobacterales bacterium | reverse complement strand
CGCAAGCTTCTTCCTCCGATCGAGTCGAACGGCCGGGTATGCGGTTGGTTTCGCGAAGGGTAGAGCGTGTCATGCACCTTGCGGTCTTCAGAGCAACGCCAGCGAGTTCGTGTGTCCCGGAGGGATGCTGGAAATTAGGCCCGCCTGAGGCGGGTGAAGCGAGCGCAGCGAGCGGGAACCGGTCGTTAGGCGAACCAGCGCGGAGCGTTGTCATCCTGAGCGAAGCGCAGCGGAGTCGAAGGACCTCGCAAGCTCTTTTTGGGCATGGTTTATCTGAGGTGGCTTGCGAGGTCCTTCTCCCGCGCCGGCGGGATCAGGATGACAAAGCGTGTGCAAACCCTTTCCCGGAATCAAGCGCGACCCGAGCACGCCCCGGCGGGATGCCGGAAACGCGGAAACTCGCTCCCCGCCCCTCCGGGGTGGAATTCTTTTTGGATGGAGATACCGGTGCTTCTCGCTTCCCTCCACCCGTCTCAGGCGGGCTAATTTTCCCGACGCCTCCGGCGCCAAAGTGCACGACACGCTCTAGGGAGAACCTGGAGGTCCAGCTCGATTCGGCGCGGGGATCTGAAGGGCAACTCAGGCGCGCGAATTCCGAAGATGGAGTAAGCTCTTCCGTTATGAAACGACTTCGCTTCTTTCAACTTTTCCTCGCCCTTTTCCTTGCCGGCCTCTTCTTCGCTCCGCTGCCAGTGCGGGGCGCGAGCATTTCCGGCGATCCCGGTGGCCACACCAACCGCGGCGTGAAGTACGCGCAGAAAAAGGAATACGAGAAAGCGATCGAGGAATTCACCAAAGCGATCAAACTGCAGCCGCAGGATCCGAAGAATTACCGCAATCGCGGGCTCACCTATCGACTCATGGGCGATGCGAAAAAATCGAAAGTCGATTACGCGAAAGCGATCGAGCTCGACCCCGAGACGACCAAAGCGCGGATGGATCGAGCCAGAATAGCACTGAGCAAAAAGAAGCCGGACGCGGCCTTACAGGAACTCGATCAGGTGATCGCCGCCAACCCGCGCGACCGGGCCGCTCTCCGCCTTCGCGGCTACATCTACCTCCAGCAGGGGAAATGGGAAAAAGCGATCGCCGACTACGACGTCGCCATCAACACGATCGCGGCAGTCGATGTCGAGGGCCGGACCGCCGCGGGTTTGCCTACCGGAATCTGAAGGAATACGACAAGGCGTTGGAAGATTTCGACAAAGTGATCGAGGCCCGGCCGAAGGACGTCGAAGCCTATCGCCGTCGCGTTTACGTCTATCGGGCGATGAAGCAAAACGAGAAAGCGATCGCCGATCTGAAGACCATCCTGAAGTTAAAGCCGGACGACGAGGATGCGCGGACACAGTTGCAAGCGCTCCAAAAAACCAAGTCGTGAGCCGACGCGACTGAGGAACCGCGGGCCGGCCCGCGCGCGAACTACAGGCTGTGATAGCACGACTCGCGACTTTTCTTTTCCTCACGCTGGCCGCCGCCGCCTTGGCTGCGCCTGCGCCTTCCGCCAGCCCGGCATCCACGCCTAGTGAACAGATTCTGCGCGCGCAGATCTTTCTCGACGGCTCCGCCTTCAAGCCGGGCCCGATCGATGCGAAGTGGGGTGAGTTCATGCGCAAGGCGCTCACGCGTTATGAGCAGGCACAGGGGAAAAGTGACGCGCACTTTGGCGACAAGGCCCCGGAGAAGTTCGACCTGCCGCTGGATGATTCGCAGCCGGCAGTGATCGATTATCAGCTCACGACTGACGATCAGAAATTCATCGGCAAGGTTCCGGAAAGCCACGCGGCGCAGGCGAAGCAGGATTCGCTGCCCTACGAGAATTTCCTCGAGCTGGTCGGCGAAAAATTTCACGCCCGGCGCGATTTTCTGAAGCAGTTAAATCCCGGCTATGACTGGGAGAAAGCGAAGCCCGGCGACTCCGTCAAAGTCCCGAACGTGGCCGCTCCCTTCGACGTGCAGGAAGCGATTGACCACAAAGAAAAGACTGAGAAAGCAGAGAAGGCGAACGAGCTCAAGACCGAGGACACGAAACCGCCTAACGAGCAGTATTCCATCGACATTTCGGTCGCGGAAAAGATTCTCGAGTTGAAACAAAACGGGAAGCTCGTCGGAAGTTACCCGATCACGCCCGGGTCGAAGTCCCTCCCGGCGCCGATCGGCGACTGGTTCGTGAAGGGCTTCGTCTGGATGCCGACTTTCCGCTGGGACGAAGCGATGCTTCACCACGACGTGCGGAGCAAGGACTTCTACAAGCTCCCGCCCGGACCGAACAATCCGGTCGGGATTCTCTGGATGGAATTGAACCACAAAGGCAGCGGCATCCACGGGACGGAAGTGCCCGAGACGATCGGCCGCACCACGAGCCACGGCTGCATTCGGCTATCGAATTGGAATATTCTCGACCTCGGAAAAAAGGTTCTGCCCGGTGTGCATGTCCACATTCATTAGGCACCTGCCGTCATCCCGAGCGAAACGCAGCGGAGCCGAGGGATCCCGCCGGGTTTCCATTAAGCGCCTCTCCGAATTGCCCCGCATCTTCCACCAAGCTTCACGGGATCCTTCGACTGCGCTGCGCTCCGCTCAGGATAACACCGAAGCTATGCTTTGAGTGTCCCGCCGCCGTTCATGAAAACCTTCCTCAGCACCTACTGGGATAAACTCCGGAGCAGCTACTGGTTTATCCCCAGCATCCTCTCGATCCTCGCGGCCGGCCTCTCGTTCGGGACCGTCCACATCGACACGATGATCAATGCGAAGTGGGCGCGCGCGGCCGGCTGGATTTGGTCGGGCGGCCCGGAAGGCGCGCGCAGTGTTCTCGCCACGATCGCCGGGTCCACCATCACGGTCGCGGGCGTGGTTTTCTCGATCACGATCGTCGCTCTCACGCTTGCCTCTTCGCAATTCGGGCCGCGCCTCCTGCGCAACTTCATGAACGATCGCTGGACCCAGGTCGTTCTCGGCGTTTTTGTCGCCACGTTTCTCTACACGCTCCTCGTTTTGCGCACGATCCGTGGAACCGACGCGACCAGTTTCGTGCCCTTTCTTTCGGTTACCTGCGGGCTCCTCTTCGGCGTCGCGAGCGTAGGCTTTCTCATTTTCTTCATTCATCACGTTCCCACTTCCATCCTTGCGGAAAACCTGATCGCCCGGGTCGCGGAGGAGTTGCAATCGCGAATCGAAAGTCTTTATCCCGACGCGCTCGACTGCGGACCGCGCGAACAAAAAGCCACGATCGAGGCGCAGTTGCCACGCATGTTTCACGACGAAGCGATCCCGATCACCGCAGCGAAGAGCGGCTTCATCCAGGCGATCGATGACGAGCAGTTGATTAACTTCGCGACGCGCGAAGGCATGGTGATTCAGCTCTGCCGCCGCCCTGGCGATTTCGTGGCGAAGAGCGCGAATCTCGCGGTCGCCTGGCCGCCCGCGAAGATGAAGGACAACTGTTCCGAGCGTATCAACGACGCCGTTTTTTACGGATGGAATCGCACGCCGGTGCAGGACATCGAGTATGCGATCGATCAGTTGGTCGAGGTCGCGGTCCGCGCTCTCTCGCCCGGCATTAACGATCCCTTCACGGCGATGAGTTGTCTCGAATGGCTCGGAGTCGCGCTCATCCAGGTCGGGCAACGCAAGATTCCGTCGGCCTGTCATTATGATGAGGACAGCCACCTGCGCCTCGTCACCGATGTGACCGATTACGCCGGCATCGCGGCCGCGTCGCTGAACCAGATTCGCCAATACGGACGCACGAGTGTCTCGGTCATCACGCGGATGCTCGATGTGCTCGCGCGCGTCGGAAGCGAGCTGAAACAGGAAGAAGATCGCCTCGTGCTCTTCGGCCACGCGCAGGCGATCCGCGAAGATGGATTAGCGGATGCGAAGAACGATCGCGACAAACACGACATCGAGCTTTGCTACAACCGCGCGCTCGCCACGCTCCGGAGTTGATCGTTAGGCGAACGAGTTCAGTGTCTTCGCGGAAAATGGCGACACCTGCGGTGACGCGCAGGGCGTCCACGCGTGATTCCCGATTCGTAGTCTTCTCGCAGTGAAACCGATCTACCGCTCAAAACTCCTTTGGTTCCTCATCGTCGTCGTCGTCCTGCTCGTGGTCGCGCGACTGCTCCTGCCCTTTTGGGTTCGAGATTATGTGAACCAGAAACTCTCCGAGCTGAAGGATTTTCGCGGGCATGTCGAAGACGTCGACCTCGCGCTCTGGCGCGGCGCCTACAAAATCCGCGGCATTAAAATCGTGAAGACGAACGGCGATGTGCCGGTGCCGCTTTTTAGCGCGCCGCAGATGGATCTCTCCGTCGAATGGAGTGCGCTGTTTCGCGGCTCTTTCGTGGGCGAGATTCATTTGGAGCGACCCGAAATCAACTTCGTGAGCGGCCCGAGCGACGCCGATTCGCAGGCCGGGATGCACGAATCCTGGACGCAGAAAATGAAGCAACTCTTTCCGTTAAAGATCAACCGCTTTACCGTCAGCGATGGTCAGATTCACTATCGCGACTTTCACAAGACGCCAAAGGTCGACGTCGTCTTCGATCAGGTGCGGCTCGTCGCGACAAACCTGACAAACAGCGAGAAACTCTCGAAAACTCTGCACGCCCACGTCGAGATGGAAGCGCGTCCGCTTCGCAATGGCGACTTCCGCGCGAAGATGGATCTCGCTCCCTACGCCGCGAAGCCGACGTTTAATCTCGAGACGGAGCTGAAGGAGTTGCCGCTCGTGAAATTGAACGATTTCGCCAAGGCCTACGCCGCGATCACGTTCGAAAAGGGCACGCTCCGCCTCGCGGCCGAACTGAACGCGAAGAACGGCGACTTTGACGGCTACGTCGAGCCGGTCTTCGAGCACATGTCGATCTTCAACCCGAAGCACGACTCCGATAATCCGATCAGTTTCGTCTGGCAGGCGATCGTCGGTGGACTCACGCAACTGATCCGCAATCATCCCACCGACCGCTTCGGCACGCGCGTGCCGATCCACGGCAGCTTCGATAATCCGAAGCCGGCGATCCTGACGACGGTGCTGAACGTCTTCCGGAACGCGATCATCCAAGTTTTCAAAGGCACACTCCCGGATAAGGAACTGCCGAAAGTAGAGAAGAATCCGGGATAGGAATTGTAGGGCGGCATTTCGCTGCGTTTCGCCTGCCCTGATTCAACTGGGCAGGCGGAGCGCCCGGACTGCAATTTCCGCGCGGAGAGCGCCAAGGAGAGGATCGTCATTCAGAGTGGGGCGCAAACCCCGCTAAGTTGCCATCTCGCTCGCGCAGCATCGACCGCGTTGCTTGCTCCGGGGAGCACAGGCCGCTGGCCTGTCGCGGCCGGCGGCTCGCCGGGCGCCCGAGCGCAGAGAGCGCATGGCAGCGTTCTTAGGGGAGCCACCGTACGAACGACGCGACGAAGGACTCCACCCGCCCCGTCCGCCAGAGTTTGCGGCGAGCCACCGCAAACAACAGGCCAGCGGCCTGTGCTCCCCAGCGCTTCGAAGTGTTCGTCTCAC
>JBDTIQ010000235.1:0-6797 GCA_039936335.1 Chthoniobacterales bacterium | reverse complement strand
TGATCAGCGGCGAGGGAAAACTCGAAGTCGGGAAGGGCCCGGTGCGCACCGGCGTAACGGCGATCATCCCGCGCGGTCACGGCTCGCTCGATGATCCGGTTTACGCGGGGACTTTTAGCTTGAACGGCAACGGCGAAATGACCGGCACCGCGTGGGTGGAGGAGAGCGGTTTTCTGGAGGGCCCGATCGTCCTGACCAACACGCACAGTGTCGGGGTGGCGCGCGATGCCGTGATCGCCTGGCGGATCAAACACGGTAGCGCGGATAAGACCGGTTACTGGTGGAGTCTGCCGGTCGTCGCGGAAACGTGGGACGGCTGGTTGAACGACATCAACGGCTTTCACGTCACGCCTAACGACGTCTGGCACGCGCTCGATGACGCGAAGAGCGGACCAGTCGCCGAAGGAAGCGTTGGCGGCGGGACCGGGATGATTTGTTACGAGTTCAAAGGCGGAACCGGAACGGCATCGCGCGTGCTTGGGAAAAAAGCGGGCGGCTACACCGTCGGCGTGCTCGTGCAGGCAAACTGCGGGCGCCGTTCACAGCTCCTCATCGCCGGTGTACCGGTTGGAAAAGAGATTCCGGGCTCGGTGTATCCAAAAGATCTCGGTTCCATCATCATCGCGGTCGCGACCGACGCGCCGCTCCTTCCGGGCCAGCTAAAACGCATCGCGCGCCGCGCCAGCCTCGGCCTCGCGCGCACCGGCGCGACTTCCGGCAACGGCTCCGGCGATATCTTCATCGCCTTCTCGACTGCGAACCCGAACGCGGCCAATCCGGAACAGCCCACGCATTCCGTCCTGACTGTGCCTAACGATCGCCTCGATCCGCTCTTCGACGCCACTGTGCAGGCGGTGCAAGAAGCGATCGTGAACGCGCTCGTCGATAACCATGACATGACTGGGCGCGACGATCATAAAGTGGAAGCGCTGCCACACGATCGTCTTCGCGAGATTCTCAAGAAATACAATCGCTTGAAAGAGTAGCCGGCTCGCTCCAACCGGCAGCAGGTGATATCGCCTGAAACAAGTTCAGGGAGCGATCCGAAAGATCGTCACATTTGCCGGCGTCAGCGCTACGTCCAAGAGCTTCTTACCGTCGAAATCCGGATAGCGTATCGACTTTGGGTTTTTACCTAACGACCGATATCCTCGTTCCAGAGGTCCGGATGCGCGGCGATGAAATCTGACATCATCTCGACACATTCCGGCAGATCGAGATCGACCACTTCGACGGCGTGACTGCGCATGAACTCGGACGCGCCCGGGAAGGTGCGACTCTCGCCTACGATGACTTTGCGAATCGCGAACTGCACGACCGCGCCGCTGCACAGATAACAAGGCATCAGGGTCGAGTAGAGCACCGTGTCGCGGAAACTTCCGATCCGGCCGGCGCGCCGCAGGCAATCGATCTCGGCATGCGTCACCGGGTCGCTCTCCTGCACGCGTTTGTTGTGGCCGACGGCGACTAACTTCCCATCCCGCGCGAGGGCGGAGCCGATTGGGATGCCGCCTTCGCTCAGACTTTTGCGGGCCTGCGCGATCGCGGCCGCGATGAATTCCTGATCGTTCATAAGCTCGTTAGGCAAGTTCCGCAGCTTACACCTTGCGCTCCGCCCGGCAACGCCGCGATGCTCCCGGCGTGTCACGCACTTTTGCAGATTTCAAACCGGGCGATGAGCTCGTTTCCGCCACGTACACCGTCACCGGCGAAGAGATCGTCGCCTTTGCGAAACAATTCGATCCCCAACCGGCGCATCTCGACGACGAAGCCGGGGGCGAGAGTTTGCTCGGCGGATTGGCGGCCAGTGGATGGCAGACGGCCGCGATCTCGATGCGGTTGTTCGTCGAAGTGATGAACGTCGGGGTCGGCATGATCGGCGTGGCGGTCGATGAACTGCGCTGGCCAAAACCGGTTCGGCCCGATGACCAGTTACGAGTCGAGATAGAAATTCTCGAGACTCGGCTTTCGGAAAAGCGGCCCGGTTTCGGCGTCCTGCGTTATCGCAGCCTAACGAGAAACCAAGACGACGAAGTGGTGCAGAGCTTTTGCGCGACCGCGATTCTGTCGGCAGGGGCAGGGGATTCGTTAGGCGAAAAACAGCCTGGGCAGTGAGGGGATCGAACCCCCGACCAACACGGTGTAAACGTGCCGCTCTACCGCTGAGCTAACTGCCCGCACGATCTCTCTGTAGCGCAGGCCACCAGAGCTGTCGAGAGACGACGGACGCCCCGCTTTACGCCGCGCGCACTTGTTTACAATGGGCGCAGGCCAGCGGAAGCATTCGAAATTGCCGAGTCACCTGTCGTGCGATCCGCCCCTGCACGGCGGTCGTTCTGGACGCGCATTCGCGCGAGCCGTTTCCTGTTAATCAGCATTCTCGTGCACCTTTTGTTTGCGGTCGCCGCGGCGGTTTACGTGGTGCAGGTTTACACGCCGAAGCGGAAGCTCACTTTCAAAGGCGGTCCGCCGTCGCCGCGCCATTCCGAGCGTTCGATCGAGTACAAAGTGCAGCTCGCGAAAAAGCAGAGCACGATGAGCGCGCCCGCGGTCAAGCGCATCGTCAGTACCGACCTCGCGAAGGTGACCCTGCCGGAAATGCCCGCGATGCTCGATCTGAACGCCGCGCCGACGAAGATGGCGGGAGGCGGCAGCGGGTTCGGGATGCGTTCTGCGCTGACGAGGCGCAAGGCAGTCCCGCTGGCGGAGGGCCGATTTCGTTCTTCGGCTTGCACGAGAGTGGCGGCGGTTCGTTCGCAGGGACGTTCTATGATTTAAAGCAAAAGCCGAACCGCGTCTCGACCGACATGACGGAGGGACAAATACGGCATGATCGTGACCGACTTCCTGAAAGGCGGCCGGAACGAAAACGCTTTCCAGGATTTCTACAAAGCGCCGCAAACGCTTTATAACACGCAGATTTCCACGCCCTACATGCCGGCCCATGAAGGTTCGAAAGCCTTCCATGTCTCCGGGCAGGTGAAGCCAACACTCTGGGTCGTCCTCTACCGCAGTCGCGTTTCGCCGCCGGAGACCGAGACCTACCATTTCGTCGGCGCCGGCGACGATCTACTTATCGTTAGGTTCAACGATCAGGTCGTGCTCGATGGTTCGTGGAACCCGCATAACGTCTCAAGCGTTGTCGCGAAATACGACTGCGGCTTCAGCAAAATTCCAAACAAGTTTGTGAAAGGGTCGTCCGTTTCCGCGAAGGTCGGCAGCTATTACCCGATGGAAATCCTGATCGGCGAACAGCCAGGCGGCGAGTTCTTCGCCGATCTTCCGAGTCGCCGATGGGAAGATGCTCGCGCTCAAATCGGGCGAGTCGAGGCCGCCTTACGAAAAAGACGGTCCCGTCTGGCGCGCCGAAGCTCAAAAAAGCAACGAAACCGTAAGGCCACCAGCCTAACGAGAAAAGCCTAGGTCTGGCCGATCCAGGTCTTCGGCGCGACCTCTTCCCAGCGTTGGCGGATTTCTTGAAACTGCGTTTCGCTTAACGAACCCGCGGCGAGCAAACGCGCGTTTTCCTCCCAGCGCTCCGGCTTCGTCGTGCCGACGATCGCCGTCGCGACGCCCGGGACGCTGAGGGTGAAGCGGAGCGCGGTGCTCACGGCTTTCTCGAGATCGTCGTGGTGCAGAAAGCCGTAGCGCAACGTCTGCAGCCGATCCCAATAGGTTTGGTGATAGGAGTTATGCGGCTTGTGTCCCGTCTTCCAGGCCGCATTCGCGATCGGTCGTTTTGCGATCACGCCCATCTGCTTTTTCTGCGCGGCCGGGATGGCATGGTCGATCGCTTCCTGGTCGGCGATGTTTACCGAAATCTGGAGCGAATCGAACGCGCCGCATTCAACCGCATACTGCGCTGCGTGGCTGTCGCCGCTGTAGCCGATGAAGCGCGTGTGGCCTTTTTTGCGCGCGGTCTGGAGCGCGGCGATGACGTCGCCTTTTTTCAAAACCGCCTCGGAGCAACTGTGCAGATGCACGAGATCGACGTGATCGGCCCGGAGCCGGCGGAGGCTGCGCTCGATGCTCTCGAGGATGGAAGCGGGCGACCAATTCGCGCCGCTTTCCTGCCCGTGCGGGTGGCCCACCTTGGTGAAAAGATAAAACTCGTCCCGCCGCGCGCTGACGGCTTGGCCGATCATTTCCTCGCTCCGGCCGTAGCACTCACCG
This sequence comes from Chthoniobacterales bacterium, assembly GCA_039936335.1. Lineage (GTDB taxonomy): Bacteria > Verrucomicrobiota > Verrucomicrobiia > Chthoniobacterales > UBA10450 > Palsa-1392. Next base: position 2,624 of record JBDTIQ010000235.1, on the reverse strand, counting down.
GTGTCGATCACGTTGAGGCCGGCGTCGAGCGCGCTGCCTAACAATCGCTTGACCGTGGCTTCATCGACGCCTTCGTGGCCGATCTCGGCGCCGCCGAAACCGAGGACGGAAACCTGCAGACCAGTTCTGCCAAAAGCGCGTTTTTCCATGGGTGGAAACTAGGACGCGCCTCCTGAGTTGTCGTCCCGAGCGGAGCGAAGGACTCGCAAGCGTCGTGCGAGGTCTCCTCTGACGCGCCCGATCACGCGGTGATTTTTCGCTCCACTCAGGATGACAAACGGGTGGTGCGCGATCCGTGTTCGATGCGGCCGATGATTGTTGCGCGCAGCTGTCTGGCCAGCGCGACGGCGTCGTTAGGCGCGACGATCGCGGCCATTCCGATGCCCATGTTGAAGACCTGATACATTTCGACGCGCGGGACTTTGCCGCGGTCGGCGAGGAGTTGGAAAATTGGCGGGACTTTCCAGCTCGTGGTTTCGATCACGGCGTCGCAGTCGTTAGGCAAAACGCGCGGGAGATTGTCGACCAACCCGCCGCCCGTGATGTGGGCGAGGCCTTTCAGCTTTCCGTCGGGCACTTGGGCGAGAAGCGGCTGATAATTTTTGTGCGTCCGGAGCAGCTCTTCGCCTAACGACAAGCGCAGTCCCTCGATGCGCTGGGAGGTTTTCCAGCGAAGTTGCTCGAAGAAAATTTTGCGCGCGAGGGAGTAGCCATTCGTGTGGAGCCCGTTTGCGGGCAGGCCGAGGATCACGTCTCCCGGTTTGATCCGGCTGCCGTAGATCATCTTCCGGCGATCGACCACTCCGACGATGCAACCTGCGAGGTCGTATTCGCCCGGTTTGTACATGCCGGGCATCTGCGCGGTTTCGCCACCGACAAGTGCGCAACCGCCGGCCCGGCAGGCTTTCGTGAACCCGCGCAGGATCTGGCGGAAAACGGCTGGCTCCAGCTTCTCAGCTCCGATGTAGTCGAGGAAAAAGAGCGGCCGCGCCCCGAGGACAGCGATGTCGTTGATGCAGTGGTTGACCAAGTCGGCGCCGACCGTGTCGTGACGGTCGAGCGCAAAGGCGATCTTCAATTTGGTCCCGACGCCGTCGATGCTGCTGACCAGCACCGGCTCGCGCATCCCGGAAAAGTCCGGTGCGAAAAGTCCACCGAACCCGCCAATCTTTCCGAGCACTTCCGGCCCGTGCGTTTGCCTAACGAGCTGGTGGATTCCGCGCTTGAGCTGGTTGCCGAGATCAACGTCAACGCCGGCGCGGGCGTAGGCCTTTTTCTTTGTCATTCTGGGCGCAGCGGAGCGGAGTCGAAGGATCCCGCGGTGCGGCCTTTAGGGTAGCGCGACGGGATCCCTCGGCTTCGCTCGGGATCACGGCGGGGTTTCACTATTTCAGGTCGGCGAAGAGCGTGGGCTGTGGCTCGGCGGCGAGCGCTTTCGCGCGGGTGCCGCGCTTTTCCATGATGAATTTATCCAGCGCCGGATCGACCGGCAGGGGATAGTTGCCGGTGAAACAGGCGAGGCAAAAATCGTTCGCGGGTTTTCCGGTCGCTTTGATCATCCCTTCGAGGTCAAGGTAGCCGAGGCTGTCGACGCCGAGGTAATCACAGATTTCGGGCATCGTTTTCTGGTTCGCGATCAACTTCTCCGGATCGGGAAAATCAATCCCGTAATGACAGGCAAACCGATGCGGCGGACAGCTCACCCGCATGTGCACTTCTTTCGCGCCAGCCTCGCGCAAGTTCACGACGCGGGCGCGGGCGGTTGTTCCCCTAACGATCGAGTCGTCCACCACGACGACGCGTTTTCCTTCGACCGCTTCCTTGATCAGATTCAACTTCACGCGCACATCGAAATCGCGGATCAGCTGGCTCGGCTGGAGGAAGGTGCGGCCGATGTAGTGATTGCGCACAAAGGCGTGCTCGTAGGGAATATCGAGCTCCTGCGCGAAGCCGAGCGCGGCATAATTTCCCGAGTCGGGCACAGGAACGACGATGTCGGCTTCGGCCGGAAAGCGGCGCGCCAGTTCGCGGCCCATCTCGGTGCGAACTTTCGCGACATTGACTCCGCCGATGATACTATCGGGCCGCGCGAAATAGACGTATTCGAACATGCAAAAGGCCGGCGCTTCCTCGCGAAACGGCCACTCGGAGCGAAGGCCGTCTTCGTTAATGATGAGGACTTCGCCAGGCTCGATCTCGCGGATGAACTCCGCATGGATGAGATCGAACGCGCAGGTTTCCGAAGCGAGGACATAGGCGCCGTCGAGCTTGCCTAACGAGAGTGGCCGGAAGCCAAACGGATCGCGCACCGCGATGATCTCGCGCTCGCTCATGATGATGAGCGAGAAGGCGCCTTCGACGCGCCGGAGCGCGGTCAGGATGCCGTTCCCATTCGCGGCGGGTTGCGCGAGGAGGTGGAGGATGATTTCGCTGTCGGCCGTGGTCTGGAAGATGGAGCCTTTGCTCTCGAGTTCGTCGCGGAGGACGTCGGCATTGATGAGGTTGCCATTGTGCGCGATCGCGAGCTGGCCGCGGAAGCAATCGACCACGAACGGCTGCGCGTTTTTCAACGTGCTCGAGCCGGTCGTGGAATAGCGCGTGTGCCCGACGGCGCGGGTGCCTTT
>JBDTIQ010000234.1:0-8903 GCA_039936335.1 Chthoniobacterales bacterium | reverse complement strand
GACGGCAGCGAATCCGCCGCACGTCGGCTCGAGCGCGTCCTCACCAGCGACCCGGGAATGGGAATTATCCGGCACGTCGACGCCGGCTATTCGCGCGCGATCGATTTTGCCTCAGCGAACGACGTGGAGATCCCGATGGAACCAAAAGCGCGCGACTAACGATGCCAAAATTAATCGAGTGTGTTCCCAATTTTTCCGAAGGTCGCGATCTCAACGTCATCCGGCAGATCACGGCTGCGATCGAATCGGTCGACGGCATTTCGCTGCTCGATGTCGATCCCGGCGCGAGCACGAATCGCACGGTCGTGACGTTCGTCGGTGAACCAGAGGCCGCGGTTGAAGCAGCCTTTCGTGGGATCCAGAAAGCCGCGGAGTTGATCGACATGCGGAAGCAAAAAGGCGCGCATCCGCGGATGGGCGCGACGGATGTTTGCCCGTTTATTCCGGTGAACGACGTGAGCTGGGAGGAGGCGATCGTCTGTGCGAAGTCGCTAGGCAAACGCGTCGGCGAGGAACTTAAAATCCCGGTCTATCTCTACGAGAAGGCGGCGAAAAATCCGGCGCGCTCCAATCTCGCGGTCATCCGCGGAGGTGAATACGAAGGTTTTTTCGAGAAGATCAAAGAGCCTGCGTGGAAGCCGGATTTTGGCCCGGCAGTCTTCAGCGAGAGATCCGGCGGGACCGTGATCGGCGCGCGAGAGTTTCTCGTCGCCTACAACGTGAACTTGAATACCCGCGCGACCCGGCGTGCGACTTCGGTGGCGTTCGATGTGCGGGAAGCGGGCCGGGTGAAGACGGAAGACGGCACGCCGACCGGCAAGAAGGTGCTCGACGGAAAGGGTGAGCCGGTGCGGGAGCCGGGAACGTTGAAGCATGTGAAGGCGATCGGCTGGTTCGTAGAGGAATATGGAATGGCGCAAGTCTCGATGAATTTGACGAATATCGACGAGACGCCGTTACACGCGGCGTTTGCAGCCTGCGAGGAATCGGCCATGAAACGCGGTCTGCGCGTCACCGGGTCAGAAGTGGTCGGGATGTTGCCGAAGAAATGTCTGGTCGACGCCGGTCGTTATTTTCTCCGTCGCCAAAGCTGGTCGGAGGGCGCGTCCGAGGAAGAACTGATCGATCTCGCGATTCGTTCGATGGGTTTGAGCGAGGTGAAGCCTTTCGTGCCTAACGAGAAGGTGATCGAACTGAAGATCGCGGCAGAGGCGAAGAAGTCGCTTGTGAAGATGAACCTGCGGCAGTTTTGCAACGAGACGCTGAGCGATTCCCCGGCGCCCGGCGGCGGTTCGGTTGCGGCGTTGCTCGGTGCGCTCGGGGCGTCGTTAGGCGGAATGGTGGCGAATCTTTCCGCCGGGAAACGCGGCTGGGGTGATCGGCTGGAATATTTCAGCGGGATGGCGGTGGAGGCGCAGGGTCTAAAGGACGAGCTACTGCGACTGGTCGACGAAGATACTGCGGCCTTCAATCAGGTGATGGCCGCGTTCGGGCTACCGAAGGATTCGGCCGAAGAGAAAGCGGCGCGTTCGGTGGCGATCCAGGCGGCGAACAAATACGCCGCCGAAATTCCGCTGCGCGTGATGGAAACGGCACTGAAAAGTTATCCACTGCTCGAAGCGATGGCGGAGCAGGGGAATCCCGCCTCGATCTCGGACGTCGGGGTTGGTTTGATCGCGACGCGCGGCTGCATCGAGGGCGCTGGGTTGAATGTTCTGATCAATTTGAGTGGCTTGAAAGATGAAGCGGCTAAGAGCTCGTTAGGCCAGCGCGTGCACGAAATCAGCTCTGAATCGGAAGCGGCTTTCGAAAAAATCAGCGAGGCCGTCGAGAGCAAAATCGCGTGAAGAAGCAGCCGGGCTCGGTCGCTCTGCTGCATGCGGCGCAGTTGGTAACGCTGGCCGGCACGCCCGGTCCGCGAACGGGCACGGCGATGCGTGAGTTGGCGATCATCGACGACGGCGGAATGCTCGTGCGCGATGGCGTGATCGAGAAGATCGGCCGCTCGGAGGAAATCGAACGCGCCCTGTCTAACGATATCGATGTGATCGATGCGAGCGGACGGGCGGTGCTGCCGGGATTCATCGATGCGCATGCGCATCCGGTGTTCGGCGGGAACCGGGTGGATGAATTCGAGCTGCGTGCGGGCGGAGCAACTTATGAGGAGATTGCGGCCAGTGGAGGCGGGATCCGTTCGACGGTGCGGAAGACGCGAGCGGCGAGCGAAGCGGAGCTGCTCGCGCTCGCGCAGAAGCGCAGTGAGTGGTTTCTGCGCTGTGGCACGACGACGATGGAAGCGAAGTCTGGCTACGGACTTTCGCTCGCGGAGGAGCTCAAAATTCTGCGCGTCATTCAGCAGCTGAATGAAACGACCGCGATTGAATTCGTTCCGACGTTTCTCGGCGCGCATGCTTTTCCTGAAGAGTTTGTGGGTCGGCCTGGCGAGTATGTCGATTGCGTTGTGGACGAGATGATTCCGGAAATCGTTAGGCAGAATCTTGCGGAATCGTGCGACATTTTTTGCGAGCAGGGCTACTTCGATGCGGCGGCGACGCGGCGTGTTTTGGGTGCGGCAAAAGCCGCGGGCTTGAAGTTGCGCATGCACGCGGATCAGCTGACGAATTCTCGCGGAGCGGCGCTCGCAGCGGAACTCGGTTCGGTGACGGCCGATCATCTCGAGCAAACCGACGCGGTTGGAATCGCGGCGATGAAGGCGTCGAAGGTGCAGCCGGTTCTGCTGCCCGCCTCGGTCTATGCCCTCGGGAAGACGGGCTATCCGCAGGCGCGCGCGATGATCGATGTCGGGCTTGCGGTGGTACTCGCGACCGATTTCAATCCCGGTTCTTCGCCGACGCCGTCGATCCCAATGGTCCTTTCGCTCGCGGCGACGCAGATGAAGATGACGCCCGCGGAAGCGATTACGGCGACGACGATCAACGCCGCTTGCAGCCTCGGGCGCGGTGCGAAAATCGGATCGCTGGAGCCGGGAAAGCGCGGCGATTTTGTCCTCTGCGATTGCGAAGATTATCGCGAGCTTGCGTATTGGTTCGGACTTCCGCTGGTTCATTCGGTCTACATCCGCGGGAATCGTGAGGTGTGAGCGGTTGTCATCCCGAGCGGAGCGCCAGCGGAGTCGAAGGACCTCGCAAACTACGTTCGACGTTCCCTTCGGAAATCTGGGCCGAGAGGACGCTTGTGAGGTCCTTCGACTTCGCTGCGCTTCGTTCAGGACGACACACGACGGCGGTGTTGCGTGGCGCGGCGCGGCGCGTTGGCGGCGCGGTTTGCGAAGGATTCCGCGCTCCGGTAACGTGGGCGCTCCATGAAGGTCGAAGTCGAAAACCAACCGCATTGCGTCGCCACCCTGAACATCGAGCTTCCGCCCGAAGAAGTGACGCAGGAATGGGACGCGATCGCGAGCAGCTTTGCCCGGCAGGCGCGCATCCCCGGTTATCGCCCAGGGAAAGCGCCCAAGCGGATCATCGAGTCGAAGTTTCGCAAGGACATCCAGGATGAGCTGACGAAAAAGCTCGTCTCGAAAAGTTATCACGCCGCAATCGCGGAGAAGCAGCTCCGGGTGGTCAGCCTAACGAATCTGGAAGATGTCGAATTCGGCGACGACCGCTCGATGCGTTTCCGTGCGACGGTCGTGACCGCGCCGGAATTTGAGCTCCCGGAATACAAGGGCATCCCGCTGCAACTTCCCAGTCTCGAAGTGACGCCAGCGGAAGTGGACGCCGCGGTCGAGCGCTTGCGCGAGCAGTCGGCCGATTTTGTCGATCTCACGGAAGACCGCGGGGTCGCGATGGAGGATTTCGCGGTGATCGATTTCGAGGGAACGATCGACGGTAAACCAATCAGCGAGATCACGCCCGACGCGAGCAAGAATCTCCAGGGCGGCAAGAAATTCTGGCTGCGGGTCGCGCCGGAGAACTTCCTTCCGGGTTTCGTTGAAGGGATGATCGGGCAGAAGCCTAACGAATCGCGCACGATTCCGATCACCTTCCCGGCTGAATTTCCGTTGCCGGAACTCGCCGACAGGACCGCGGAATACGCGATCACGTTGCTTGAGATCAAGCAGCGCGTGCTGCCGCCGCTCGACGACGCGTTTGCGGCGAAATGGATGCCGGAAAAAAATCTTGAGGAACTGCGTCACGCACTCGAGCACCAGATCGCACACGACAAGGAACACCAGGCCGAGAACGCGCGGGAATCGCAGGTCATTAAGTTTCTCAACGACCTGATCCAGTTCGAGCTGCCGCCGGAATTGTTGAAGCAGGAAACCCGCAGCACGCTCTCGGAACTCGTGCAGCGTAACCGCGAGCGCGGCATCGCGGACGAGGCGTTAAAAGAGAAGGAAAAAGAACTCATCCAGGCCGCTGGCGGACTCGCCGCACATCGTTTGAAGACCAATTTCATCCTCCATCGCATCGCCGAGAAGGAGGAGATCAAGGTGACGCGGCAGGACCTCGACGAGCGCATCCGGCACCAGGCGATGCATCACAACATCACGCCGGAAAAATTGCGTCAGGAGATCGAACAACACAATGGAATGAATGGTCTGATTGAGCAGGTCCTGCTGGCCAAGACGATTGCGTTCCTGGGGTCGAATGCTACCGTCGATGGAGCGCCGCAACCGGCGATTTCCTAAGACAATTTCCGAAACAAAATGACTTATTTCCGCAATGAAAATCTCTCTCAAGGCGTCCTCGTCCCGATGGTGGTCGAGCAGACCGGGCGCGGCGAGCGCAGCTACGATATTTACTCGCGTCTGCTCAAAGATCGGATCGTTTTCCTAGGCACGCCGATCGATGATCACATTGCAAATCTGATCATCGCCCAGCTCCTTTTCCTGCAAATGGAGGATGGAAAAAAGGACATCAATCTCTATATCAATTCGCCCGGCGGTTCCGTCACCGCGGGCCTCGCGATCTACGACACGATGCAATTTCTCACCTGCGACGTAACCACTTATTGCCTCGGCATGGCGGCGAGTATGGGCGCGGTTTTATTGGCCGCGGGCACGAAGGGCAAACGCTTCGCGCTTCCGAATTCCGATATCATGATTCACCAGGTCTCCGGCGGTGCGCAGGGCCAGGCGAGTGACGTTGAGCGGACGGTGGAATACATGTTCAAGCTGAAGAAGCGGCTCATCCGCATTCTCTCGCAGCACACCGGCAAACCTGAGGAAAAGGTGCTGCACGATTCCGATCGCGATTATTACATGAACGCGACTGAGGCGCAGACCTACGGGCTTGTCGACGAAGTCATCAAGTCGCGCAAAGAGGCGAAACTACTCGACAGCGCGGGCGACAAGACATTGAACGATCGTTCAACCGCGGTCGCCGAAGCCGCGCTCCCGCAAAAGGTCGAGGAATAGGACCTGCTCAATAGGCAGCCGAAAATATGGCACGCGCCTCGAACCTCACGATGTGTTCCTTCTGCGGCAAGAGCCACGCGGAGGTGCGCAAACTCATCGCCGGTCCGGGTGTCTACATCTGCGACAGCTGCATCAACGTCTGCAAGAGCATTCTGGATAAGGAGCTGAACGAAGATGCGCGCCGGCAATCGTCGAACATTCGCGTGCCGAAGCCGGTGGATATCCGGCGTTCTCTCGATCAATATGTGATCGGGCAGGATACGGCGAAGAAGACGCTTTCGGTCGCGGTCCATAATCATTTCAAGCGCGTGCTGCAGACAACGGCACCGACCGATACGTCGTCGGCGTTTCAGCCCGATCCGTTTGCGGATGTCGAGATCGAGAAGAGTAATATTTTGCTCATCGGGCCGACTGGTTCTGGCAAAACGCTGCTCGCAAAAACGCTCGCGAAAATTCTCGACGTGCCGTTTTGCATCGCAGACGCGACGACCCTCACCGAAGCCGGCTACGTCGGCGAAGATGTGGAGAACATCATTCTGCGCCTGCTGCAGAATGCCGACTACGACGTGAAGCGCGCGGAGATCGGCATCGTTTACATCGATGAAATCGACAAGATCGGGCGCAAAACCGACAACGTCTCGATCACGCGCGACGTTTCCGGCGAAGGCGTGCAACAAGCGCTCCTGAAAATTCTCGAAGGCAGCACCTGCAACGTCCCGCCTCAGGGCGGTCGCAAACATCCGCACCAGGAATACATCCAGGTGAACACGGAAAAGATTCTCTTCATCTGCGGCGGCGCCTTCGTCGGCCTTGATAAGATCGTGCAGAAACGCATCGGCAATCGCTCGATGGGCTTCAGCAGCCCGAGCCTCGAAGTGGAGGAGGCGGGCCGGCGCGAATCAATCCGCCACGTTGAACCGGAAGATTTGCTCGGCTTCGGCATGATCCCGGAATTCATCGGCCGGCTCCCCGTGCTCAGCGCGCTCGAGGCCCTGACCGAGGAGGAGATGGTCCAGATCCTCACGGACACGAAGAACGCGATGATCAAGCAGTACACGAAGCTTTTCGCGATGGAAGGCGTGCGTCTCACCGTCACGAAGGACGCGCTGAAAGCGCTCGCCGCGCAAGCCGTTACCAAAGGCACTGGCGCACGGGCGCTGCGTTCGATGCTCGAGCGGATCATGCTCGACATCATGTATGAAGTTCCGAGCCGCGAAGACATCGCCGAGGTCACGATCAATCGCGCGGTCGTTGACGGAAAAAAGGCGCCGCTAATTCGCAAAAAGCAGGACAAAGACGCCGCCTAACGGTATTTTGGCGCCATGAGTGCCGAGGTCGCGACCTACCGCTTTAGCGTCGAGGAGTGCGACAAGCTCGGCGAGGCCGGAATCTTCGACGAAGATGATCGCGTCGAATTGCTCGACGGAGAAATCATCGTCATGAGTCCGATCGGTTCCCAGCACGCTGGAGTGGTGATGCGTTTGAATGCAATCCTGTCTCGGCGGTTGGGCGACCGGGTTTTGCTCAACCCACAAAACCCCACGATGGTGGATGAGTTTTCCGAGCCGCAGCCAGACATCATGCTGCTCAAGCCGCGCGCCGATTTCTACACCACCAAACACCCAGGCCCTGAAGATATTCTCCTGCTGATCGAAGTGAGCGACACGACACTTTCCTACGACCGCGGACGAAAGCTGCGCAAGTACGCCGAATCGAACATCGGTGAAGCCTGGATCGCGAATCCGAAGAACATGACGATCGAGCAATTTCGCGAGCCTGCGGGGCGAGCCTACGCGCACACCACCAGCCACCATCGCGGCGAGAGCATTTCCGTCGCCGCCCTTCCCGAGCGATTCACGGTCGAAGAACTGATCGGCTGACACTGGAGGGCGGGCGCTCTGCCTGCCCCAGTTCGTCCGGCGACAATGGACCGACGGGCCGCCCACCCGAGAATCTGATTGGCGTTGACCCCGGCTTCGCGCGAAAAGTTTCGGGTGCGCGTCGTCGTCATCAACACCGGCACTGAGATCCTGCTCGGTGATGTCCTGAACACGCACCTGACCTTCATTGCTCAGGAGATTTTTCCGCTCGGGCTGCGGGTTGATCGGCAGATCACGGTGCCGGATGGGAAGGCGATCCGTGAAGCTCTCGAGGAGAATCTCTCAACGGCGGAAATCATTTTCATCACCGGCGGCCTCGGTCCGACGAGCGATGACATCACGCGCGAGATCACCGCCGAAATGCTCGGACTGGAGCTGGCGGCAGACCCGCAGCTGGAAGAAACCATCACCGAGCGGCTCCGGACGCGCGGGTTTCGCATGACCAATCGGATCCTGCGCCAGGCGATGGTGCCGCAGGGCGCGGACGTTTTGCCTAACGATAACGGAACCGCACCGGGTCTTTACCTGGCCCCGCGCGAGACGCCGGCGGGCCGCTCGCCCTATTTGTTTCTGCTGCCGGGACCGCCGCGGGAGTTGCGCCCGATGTTTTCCCAATGGGTCCTGCCGATTCTGCACCGGATCGTGCGGCACGAAAAACCGCTCGCGTATCATGCCTACCGAATGGTGGGCATCGGGGAATCGCTCGTCGAGGAAGCCGTCGGCGAGCAACTCCTCGCGCTCCCTGGACTCGAACTCGGTTACTGCGCGCGGATGGGCGAGGTCGACCTGCGGCTGATTGGTTCGCCGGAGATCGTGGCGCTGGCTGACGCGATCGTCTGCGAGAAACTTGCCGCCTCCATCTTCTCCACGAGCAGTGAAAACCTCGAAGCAGTTGTCGTTAGGCAACTGGCCACGCGCGGGGAGACGCTTGCGGTCGCGGAGTCATGCACGGGAGGTTTCCTCGCGCATCGGATCACGAATGTGCCCGGCGCCTCGGAGGTGTTTCTCGCCGGCTACATCACCTATGCGAACGAGGCGAAGGTCGCGCTGCTCGGCGTCCCGCCGGAAGCGATCTCGCGGCTCGGCGCGGTCAGCGAAGAAGTTGCGCGCGCGATGGCGGAAGGCGCGCGCGCGAGATCAGGAGCCACCTTCGCCCTCGCCACAACCGGCATCGCGGGTCCCGGCGGCGGCAGCGAAGCGAAACCCGTGGGAACCGCCTACATCGCGCTCGCGGGCGGCGGCGAGACGCTCGTTAGTCATCTTTTCTTCCCGACCGATCGCGAGACGTTCAAACAGCTCGTCTCGCAAAGTGCGCTCAATCTTCTACGCAGTCGCCTCGCCTAACGAACAGTGCGCTGGAAGAGAAGAAACTGGACAAGCAGCTCGAGAGACCGAGCGAACCAGGCAACCCAGCCCCGCGGAGGTTTTCCAGCCGAATTAAACAAGTTCCAGCGATCGCATGGCCGCGATGAAGCTTCGCCCGGAACGGAGTCGACAAGAGAGGTGGCATCGCTTCCGGATCGATCCGGAAGTTTATCAACAGCCGTCGCTTGATCGTGCCGTTGCGAACCGGAATTCGCACGGCGGCGCGCCTAGCGACTAATCCGCCACGACGACCGGCGTGCCGACTTTGACGTGGTCGA
>JBDTIQ010000233.1:0-11599 GCA_039936335.1 Chthoniobacterales bacterium | reverse complement strand
GCGGCATGGGTGGTATGGGCGGCATGGACTACTAAGTCCCCGCGCTAAGTCTAACAATCAACAGCAGCCGGGTTCCGAAAGGAGCCCGGCTGTTTTGCTTTATACCGGTGGATTGGCCCGGGATCTCGATGCTTACAGTGATTCTTCGGAATGTCCCGACCGTATTCCGGCGTGTGTGGCGTCGCGTATCGGGCGCCTCTTTCGCAGCGGGTGCTGGCGTTTGGGCGCGAGCAGGTCTAGGAGATGGGAAGAATGAAAGAGGAAACGGTCGATACCCATACCAAGGCGTTGAAGATTAATCTCGACCCGCGCTGGTATGGGACCTTTGCCGAAATCGGCGCCGGCCAGGAAGTGGTGCGCTGGTTCTTCCGCGTGGGCGGAGCGGCCGGGACGATCGCGAAGAGTATGTCGGCCTACGATATGAAGGTCAGCGACGCGATTTACGGGCATGCTGAGCGCTACGTTTCGCGCGGCCGTCTGCAGGCCATGCTCGATCGAGAGTTTGACCTCGATGTGGAACGACTGGGCTACGATCGCGGCGATAACACTTCGTTCTTTGCCTTTGCCGACACCGTCGTCGCGCAGAGTTATCGCGGCGGCAACGAGTGCCATGGCTGGATGGGAATCAAATTTCAAAGCCGGGTGCGCGATGAGCCGAGCCAGATCGTGATCCATGTCCGGATGCTCGATGCGGAAACCTCGCTCCAACAGGAGGCGCTCGGAATCGTCGGTGTCAATCTCTGTTACGGCGCTTTCTTTTTGAATCATGTGCCGGAAGAGCTGGTCGAGTCATTGCTCGACAAACTCACGACCGGTCGGATCGAAATCGACATGCTCGAGTTTAGCGGGATCGAGTTTCGGAACGTCGATAACCGCATCATGGCTTTGAAGCTGGTGCAACTGGGGTTGAGCGGCGCGGCCATGTTTGGACCGAACCGCGAAGTCCTGCAGCCTTCCGACGTTCTCCACAAAAAGGCGGTCCTGGTGGAACGTGGCAGCTTCCGTCCCATGACCCATGTGAACGTCGATATGCTGGAGAGCGCACTGGCAAAGTTCAAGGAGGACCCGGCAGTCAGTGACAAGCCGATCCTTCCTCTGATGGAGCTGACAATGCGTAATCTTCTGGCCGGTGGTACCGAGGTCGACCGGCGGGATTTTCTTGCCCGGGCAGAGTTACTCGCGGCCTGCGGGATGACTGTTCTAATATCGGCTTACTTCGAGTATTATCGGCTGGCGGCTTATCTTACCTGGCGAACGAAGGAACGGATTGGCATCGTCCTGGGTGTGCCAAGTGTCTATGAGTTATTCGACGAGAAATACTATACACAGCTGGCCGGGGGAACCCTGGAAAGCTTTGGCCGACTCTTTAAGAATGACCTGAAAGTTTACGTCTATCCTTTGCGGGCAAGGGAAGAAGACGAACTACAGACGGTGACGACGATAAAGGTAAGTCCGGAACTGCAACCGCTCTACGAGTATCTCGTGCGCCGCGGCAGCTTTGTGCAGCTGGATAATTATAAGCCGGAATATTTGCCGATTTTTTCGCGCGACGTCCTGAAGCGCATCGCGCGCGGCGACGACAGTTGGGAGCAAATGGTACCGCCGCAGGTCGCGGAATTGATTCGGCAGCGAGGCTTCTTCGGCTATCGGGCGCCGGAGCGGAGATGAAGAGGAGTCCGTTTGCTTCCAAAGAAGCGCGGTTGTTATCGTCCGGCGGTTGCAAACCGCCGCTCCCTCGACTCTTGTCGTCGGCTTGGAGGGATGAGCTCCGCGAATCCAAGAACGGTCGTCGCACAGCGCAACGTCCATTCAGAGCGCGCACTCTCGGCATCGCAGGAGTTCCGCCCTCCAGATTAATCTGCCGCAGAATTCAATCGGGCCGCGAGGTAGCTTTCTTCTCTAAAGGAAAAGCGTCGCCGCCGGCCGCGGGCACCGACGGTGAGTGCTTTCGTGGCCGCTACTCGTTTTCACTTGCGGAGCGATTCACTTCGTTCTCGCTCGCGGCGTCACCTTCGCGTCTGTTGCCACTGGCGAGGCGCTCTTCACTCTCGGCGCGGCCCGTCGTGAAATCGTGCGATTGCTGCACCGATCCTTCGACATCCTGCAACTCCGGTTTTTCTTTCTTTTGTGCCATACTATTCCTCCTTTGTTCGTTAGGCATCATTCGTTCAAACCTCGCGGCTTGGCAACTGCTATTCGATCCGTGCCGCGTGTTCGAAAACGATTTCCTGGCTCGCCGAGTCGCTGGTCTGGTTGCAAGATCTACTCTGTGCTCCAATACCTTTCAGCAAAGAGCCGCCGCGGGAGCGCGCCGCTGAATTATGAGCGACCAGGTATCTGACGCCATCGTGGTCGGCTCCGGACCGAACGGTCTCGCGGCCGCCATTACGCTCGCGCGCGCCGGAATAAAAGTGCGGGTGCTGGAAGCGAACGCGACGATCGGCGGCGGCGCGCGCTCGGCGGCGCTGACGCTGCCCGGTTTCGTGCACGACATCTGTTCGGCGATTCATCCGCTCGCGCTCGGCTCGCCATTTTTTCGGACACTGCCGCTCGATCGTCATGGGCTCGAATGGATTCAACCGCCGATCGCGCTGGCGCATCCGCTCGACGACGGCACAGCGGTCTGCCTGCGGCAAAGTGTGCGGGAAACGGCTAACTCGTTAGGCGGCGACGCGACGAGCTATCGCAAGTTGCTCGAGCCCTTCGCGCGCGATTGGCAAAACCTCGCGACAGAGTTCCTGCAGCCGATGCTGCACTTCCCGCGACATCCGTGGTCGCTCGCTCGTTTTGGGATGGCCGCTATTTTCCCGGCGACGGTCTTGGCGCGTTCGCGTTTCCAAGAGGAGCGAGCACGCGCACTTTTCGCCGGCATAGCGGCACATTCTTTTCTCCCGCTCGAAGCGATCGCTTCCGGGGCGTTCGGATTGGTTCTCGGCGCGGCGGGCCACGCGGTCGGCTGGCCGCTGCCGCGCGGCGGTTCACAAGCGTTGAGTGACGCGCTGGCGAGCTACCTGAGATCGCTCGGTGGCAAGATCGAGACCGGCCGGCAAGTGGACAGGCTGGAAGATCTGCCGAAGGCGCGCGCGGTGTTGTTCGACACCACTTGCTGGGAGTTTGCTCGTATCGCCGGCGCGCACCTTCCCAACCGTTATCGTGGACACTTGATCCGCTTCCCGCATGCACCCGGCGTCTTTAAAATCGATTACGCGCTTTCCGCGCCGGTGCCGTGGCGCGCCCCGGAATGTCGCGACGCAGGGACCGTCCATCTGGGTGGCACTCTTGAGCAAATCGCCGAGGCCGAGCGCGCGGTTGCAGAGGGTCGGCATCCGGAGAAACCGTATGTGCTTGTCGCACAGCAAAGTCTTTTCGATAAAACCCGAGCGCCCGAGGGACAAGAAACACTCTGGGCTTACTGTCACATCCCGTGCGGTTCCGAGCGCGATTTGACGGAAGAGATTGAAAACCAGATCGAACGTTTTGCGCCGGGATTTCGCGACTGCGTGCTCGCGCGGCACCGGTCGACTTCGGCGGTCTTAGCAAATAAGAATCGTAACTTGATCGGCGGCGACATCAGCGGCGGCGCGAACGACCTTTGGCATCTCATGGCGCGCCCGGTATTCAGTCCGGCGCCGTATCGCACGCCGCTCGACGGCGTTTATCTTTGCTCGTCTTCTACGCCGCCCGGCGGCGGCGTGCATGGGATGTGCGGATTTCACGCGGCGCGAATGGCATTGCAGGACCGGTTCGGCTTCGAGTTGGATCGCGTTCCTTCCTAGCGAAAAGTTTTACGGAAAATCGCGCGGCTCGACCGGCGACACTGTGTCATACCTTGCGAAAGCAAAACGGCGCTCCCCAAAAGGAGCGCCGTCGCAAAGTCTGCCGGGAGTCGATTATAACGACTCCCGGAGATGAATGGTTAGCAGTTTCGCCTTACGGAAGCTGCGTGTTGGCGTGGCGCTTAATATCGTTGCCATCTTCCCTGCCGAACGACCCGTTGGCCGAAACGTCAGCTCGGAAGTTGGAAGCGTCGACCGGCACCCCGGCTAGCGCCCGTAGGATGTTATAGTCAGGCCTTTGCACCGTGCGGTTGGCATCCACATCACCGATGAGGAAGCCGAACGGCACGTCCGCCGAGGTGGTGCCACCGTTTACGCCGCTAACCCGAATGGTCACGACCTGCGCATTAGCCACGCCGGAGAGCGGGACGCGCATTTCATTTCCACTGAAGGTCGGCGTTCCGGCCGTTGCCGTGCCGCTCACCACGGACGCTGTGCCCGAGGTGACGGTCGTATCGAAGGTGAAGACTGCGAGGTAGTCTCCCGATATCGTGTCGCGATCTTCCACGCCCGAGGGGCCGGCGAGCGGCATGTTGACGTCGAAGGTGCCAGCACTACCCTGCGTGAGCCGGGACGCAGCGGTCGTTAGGTTCGCGCCGCCGCCGCCGCCAGTGGCGAGCTTGAAGCTACCGATGCGCGTGCGCCAGTTGAAGGAGCTGGTCGAGTCATAGTACTCGTTCGTGTAGTAGAACGTGGAGTCGTCAACCGGATCTACGGTCAGATCGCTGTAGTCACCCCAGCGGTTAGCAGTGTTGACCTGAGCACCGGTGCCGTCATAGAGATGCGCTTCGCCTTGGGCGAGAGTGCCGAGCGGATCGTTCTTCAAGCGGCCCGCATAACGGATTTGCGGATAGATCGTCGCGTCAGAGGCGCTGAATCCGACCGCCATGTTGCCTTGGCCATCTTGCGCCACGCTTCCCATCCAGCGATAAGTCGAGTCAGGCGAGTAGGTGCCTTCCTGGTAGACGGTCTCTGGACCGCTGGTGACTCCGCGCAGCTCAAACCAACGAATGCCAGCGTGGCCGCTTACGCTCACCGTGAAGTTACCGACAAGGGCTTCGTGGTCGCCGAAGTTACGATAAGCGAGCCGGAACATGAGACGATCTGCGAGCGCATCGAGTCCATTGCCGCTCTGGGTCGATCCACCAAGCTGCGGGACGCAGTTACGGTTGTTCACGCAGAGTTGGGTAAATCCAGCGGCCGCCGGCGAGCTGAAGAGCGTGAAGGTCGAATTCGACGGATTAGCGAAGTCCACATGGAAGTGATAAGTGTCGTAATTACCGGTGTCCGGGAACAGCACGAAGGAATTCGGCGCGCCATTCGGCGGCAGAGTCGAGCCATCCAGATCCGACGGGAGCATCGGTGCCACGTTTGAGCCGAGAGGCGGGAAACTGATCAACGTCGCCGGCTGGCCGGCGAGCATCTTCGCGCGATCGAATGCAAACGCCTGCGGTCCGAGATAGGCCGTGCCCGAGGAGTTGAAGATGTTCATGCTCATGTAGTAAGCGTCGGGCCAGACACTGATCTTCGGATAATCGAAGAAGTTACTCCCCAACGCGAAATCATAACGATTATAACTGCCCGTTGCGTCGCTCGTCGTCGAAACCGCGACACACTCGTGGGTCGGGATGCCGGAGCCGGCAAACTGGCTAACGATCCAGCGATTCGCGATTTGATCATAGAGAACGACCGGATCGCCATCACCCGAGGTTTGGCAAACGCCGCCGAAGCCGCTCCAGACCGACACAATGCTGACCGGGCCGAGCTGCGAGGCACCGGTCGTTTTGTCAAACACCTGGTAGCCTTCGTTCACGATCTGCACGTATTGAGTCGCGCCGACTTCGCCATTCGGGTCGGGCGGTGCGCAGCTGCAAACGACGCCCGGGAACTGGATGCCGTTGAAGTTGAGAATCGGAGCCGGAATACTCGGCGCGAGCTGATGCAGCAACGTGCCTTTATCGACGACCAGATCCGGCGCGTCTTTGTGCGCAAGAAAGATCATCGGATTTTCGGCCGCTTCGTGTTCTTGCAGCGCTTGCTCTGGCCAGGCAGGCATGTCACGGAGCGGTTTGGAGACGTCGTTATGGATGGAATGGACGACAATGGGTTTGCCGGCCGATGATGGATTCACACCCTGTGCGGCGATCGCACTGGTGCTGGTGAAACTACTCACTGCCGCGAGCGCAAGGAGGGCGCCGCCCGAAGTGAGCACGGTCCCGAGGAGAACGCGCGGATCGGTAAACCCGCGTCGTGCTGCTGTCTTTTTTTTCATTATGTTATTGGATTCCTTATTCCGATTTTGTGTTTGTGTTGAGGCAAAAGGAGCTTTCGCCTGTTTCAAGAGGCTATCAAACCTGAACTCCAGCGGCCATCAATTTCTGCCTTACAAATTGGTCATGTTTAAGTAGTTAGGCATTTTCCGACCCGGAATGATCCCGACCGAGGCAGGAGTCAACCTATTGGCCTCCAGCCACTAAACCCGACAAACGCTGGTTCGCCTAACGAGGAGGAAAAGTCGCGACGGTGATCCCCGCGAGCACGAACGTGAGCGCCGCCGAGAGCAGGCAAAACGGGCAAAAGGCGTGAATCACGAAAGCTTGCAGATAGAGAAACCAGAGCGTGACCAGGAACATCGCCGCAACGGTGAGAGCCAGGAGAGCGGGCGCGCGTCGATAGCCAAAAGCCGCACAAATCGCCGCGCTGAAAACGACAAAGTAAGCGAACAGACCAAAAGCCGCCGTCGGTATCCCATGCATCGTCGCGTAAGCGCTTGAGAGCACGGTCGAGCAACCGGAGGAAGGACCACAAACAGAGTCATCTCCAGTCAGGTGCATGGCTGTGAGAAAGGTCGCGTCGGCCAACCCGCAGAGCGCGATCACCGCCATCACCCAATATGCTATGGTGCGCCCGCGCCCCAGCGCTATGGTCGTCTCGCCTTTCCCAGCTCTTCCAGATCGCCTGGCCACAGCTAGCTCTTCCCTTTCGCGGCCAGCGCCGCGTCGATCGCCGACTTGAAGACTTCCTTCGAAAATTCGCCGCGGAATTGCACGCCGTTAATGAAGATCGTCGGAGTATTCTTTACCCCGCGCTTCACTCCGGCATCCCCCTGCGTCATGATCCGTCCCTTTAATACGTCGGAGTGCTGATCGCTCTCGAATTGATCAGGATTCATTCCAAGCGATTGCGCATACGTGACGAAAAATCGCGCGGGATTCGTCGACTTACTCCAGATGGATTGATACTGGTAAAGCATGTCGTGCATCGGCCAGAACTGACCCTGCACGCCGGCCGCTTCCGCCGCCATCGCGGCCTCGACCGCATGCGCGTGCATCGCGAGCGGGAACTCATGAAAAATCATCCGTATCTTGCCGTCGTAATCTTTTGCCACCTCGTCGAGGTTCTTCGTGGCGATCCCACAAGCTGGACACTGGAAGTCGCCGTAAATCTCGATCGTGACCGGCGCGTTCGCCGGACCGCGCACGTGCGCCAGTTCGTCATCCGGTTGCGGTGGAATCGAAGTGGGTGAAGCCGAACCCGACACCGATGCGGATGCGGATGCGGACGCTGGAGCGGACGTGGTCGGCGCTGGTGGCGCCCCCATTTTCGAACGATAAAGAAGCGTCGCGGCGCCGGCGGTAATCAGCGCCACCACCAGGATAATAAGAAGCGGAAGATAGCGTTTCATCCGGAAAGTCCGCGACTCTAGGGCCGATTCCGCCTCGCGCGCAACTTTCTCTCACCGCGCGCTTCGTTGCACCGCCAGTGCACGAATGTTAGCGTCGCCGCTCTCGATGAGCAAAAACTACAAGGACACCCTCAACCTGCCGAAGACGGATTTCCCGATGAAAGCCGGCCTCGCCACCCGCGAGCCCGAGATGCTCAAAGCCTGGCAAGAAGCCGGCCTCTACGCACAAATCCAACGAGAGCGCGCCGAGGCAGAGCTCTTCGTCCTCCACGACGGTCCGCCCTTCGCCAACGGCGACGTCCACATGGGCACGGCGCTCAACAAAATCCTCAAGGACCTCGTGGTAAAATCCAAGACCATGGCCGGCTTCCGCGCGCCCTTCGTGCCAGGCTGGGATTGCCACGGCCTGCCGATCGAATACAAAGTCGTCAAGGAAGCGAAGCATCTCTCGCCGCTCGAAGTGCGCCAACGTTCCGAAGCCTTTGCGCGAAAGTTCGTCGATATCCAGCGCGAGCAATTCAAGCGCCTCGGCGTCTTCGGAGATTGGGCACATCCCTACCTGACGATGAATCCCGCCTACGAAGCGGAGATCCTGCGCGCCTTCGCCGTCTTCGTCGAACGCGGCCTCGTCTATGAGTCACTGAAACCGGTTTTCTGGAGCACCGGCGCTCAGACTGCTCTC
The DNA here is from genome assembly GCA_039936335.1 of Chthoniobacterales bacterium. GTDB lineage: Bacteria > Verrucomicrobiota > Verrucomicrobiia > Chthoniobacterales > UBA10450 > Palsa-1392. The sequence goes on along the minus strand of JBDTIQ010000233.1, from coordinate 3,396 downwards.
GCCGAAGCCGAGGTGGAATACCAGGATCGCCACGATCCGGCAGTTTACGTGAAGTTCCCGATCGTCACTGGCTCGTTAGGTGGAAAGGCGAGCATCGTGATTTGGACGACCACGCCGTGGACCCTTCCCGCTAACGTTGCGATCGCGGTTCATCCGAAGGAACGCTACGTCGCGCAAAGATTTATCCGGGACGCAGAGAGCGATGTTTTCGTGTTGGCGCAAAGCCTAACGAGCGTCTTCTCCGCTGCGACCGGTTGGCAGCCCGAGGGCGAGCCGATCGAGACCTTCCCTGGCACAAAGCTGGAAGGCATCGGCGCGCAACATCCTTTCCTTCCACGCACCGCCATCGTTCTGACGGCTGATTTCGTCACGATGGACACCGGCACCGGCTGCGTCCACATCGCACCCGGTCACGGCGAAGACGACTACTCATTAGGTAGAACGAATAGCCTTCCGATCCTCTCCCCCGTCGACGACCACGGCCTTTACACCGAAGAAGTGGGACTCGCTGACCTTGTCGGCAAGTATGTCTTCGACGCCAATCCCGACATTGTAAAACTGCTGCGCGAGCGCCACATGCTCGTCGCCGAGGAAGCTTACCCGCACAGCTATCCTTACTGCTGGCGTTCCAAGACGCCGATCATCTTTCGCGCGGTCGAGCAGTTCTTCATTCGGATCGACGATCTCCGCGCCCGTGCGCTCGAGGCGGTGACGCAAGTAAAATGGATCCCGCCATGGGGAGAAAACCGCATCGCTGGCACCATTGAGTCCCGCCCTGATTGGGTCATCTCGCGGCAACGTAGTTGGGGCGTTCCGCTTCCTGTATTCTACTCACCGGATAACGAAGCCATCCTCGACCCCGCCTGGATTCGCCGACTCGCAGACCTTGTCGCCAAACGTGGCTCCAACGTCTGGTTCGAACTCGACGACGCCGCGCTCGCCCGCGAACTCGAGTTACCGGAAGGCACAAAACATCGCAACGACACGATCGACGTCTGGATCGACAGCGGCGTTTCGCATCAGGCGGTCTGCGCGACTCATCCCGAACTGCGCGACCCGGCCGACATGTATCTCGAGGCGACCGATCAGCATCGTGGCTGGTTCCAATCCTCCCTCATGACCAGCGTCGCGCTGCACGATCGCGCGCCTTACAAAACTTGTGTCACGCACGGCTTTGTTGTGGACGTCGACGGAAAAAAGATCTCCAAGTCTAGCACTTACAGTAAACCGATGGACGCCGGCCATTTCGTCAGCCGTCATGGCGCGGATATCGTAAGATTATGGGTGAGTAGCGTCAACTACACTGACGACGTGCCTTTCTCGGAAGAAATGTTCACGCGGCTTGGCGATACCTATCGCAGGATCCGGAATACACTCCGCATCCTGCTAGGTAACCTCCACGATTATGAATCAGGAAAGCAAGAAGGCAGGAAAGAGGAGTTCACTTTGGTTGACTGTTGGATTCTCGACCGCCTCCAAGGCGTGATCGACGAATGTCGCGCTGCCTACGAGACCTACGAATTCCACAAGGTCTATCACACTTTGAATCAGTTCTGCGCGGTCGATCTCAGCAGCCTTTACATCGACATCACCAAAGACCGGATGTATTGCGACGCGCCCGATTCGCCCCGCCGCCGCGCCACGCAGGCCGCGATGCAGGAAATCTTCGGCGCACTTTGCAGGTTGCTCGCGCCGATTCTCGCTTTCACCGCGGAGGAAGCCTGGAGTTATCTCGGCGGCGACGGCTCGGTTCACCTGCAGTTATTTCCCGAGCCCCGCGAGGCAGGGCGAGATACTCTCGTTAGGCAAGAGGTGGAAGAATTGCTCAAGCTGCGCGGCGTGATCGGTCAGGCGATCGAAAAGGCGCGTCAGGATAAGTTAATCGGCAACGCGCTGGAAGCCGCTGTCACCCTGCATTGCGACGAGCGACTCACGACCGCTTTTCCGCGGGAGGAATTGGAGGAGTTCTTTATCCTGAGCGATCTGAAACTGGAGCCCTCGGCTGAACCGCGCGCCGACGTCGGCCGCACGCCCAACGAGAAGTGCGCGCGTTGCTGGCGTCATCGCGCAGCAGTCGGCACAATCGCGGCGCATCCTGACCTTTGCGACCGTTGTGCCGAGGTCGTGGAGGCGGGCGCGTGAAGATTCTCTTGCTCCTCACTCTCCCGCTCTACCTGCTCGATCAGGTAACGAAACACCTCGTCCTGCGCTTTATCGATCCGATCGAACCGAGAGTCATCGTGCCGAATTTCTTTGCTCTCGTCCATGTGACGAATTCCGGCGCCGCTTTTGGCTCCTTTGCGAACAACAACGGTTTCTTCATCGCCCTCTCCTGCATCGCACTCGTGGTGGTGTTCTTCCTGCTCCTTCGCGGAAGACCCGACCTTTGGCGTCGCCTCGCTCTCGCCCTCTTACTGGCTGGGATTCTGGGCAACCTGACTGACAGGTTATTGCAAGGTCACGTCGTCGATTTCCTGCTCTTCAACCTGCACCTCCCCTTCGCGGACCCTTGGCCAGCTTTTAACGTTGCGGACTCCTGTATCTGCATCGCGGTCTTCTGTTTCATCGTCCACTCCTTCCGGGAGGACCGCGCGCTGGCTAACTCTCGGCAAAAAGCGGAGTAAGATCGACGTAAATCCGGCAGTTCCTGGCGAGAAAGTTGTCGTCCATCTCGAACACTGTCATCGCCGGGACACTTACGATCTTGTCGTCGTGCCGGTGATAAGTCACGAGCGCCTCGAGAAAAAGAGTGTCGCCATCGCATGAGATTGCGATGAACTCATGGCGCAACGAAACCATCGCGAGAAAGAATTGCGTAATTGCTTCCTCGATTTTGGGCCGGCCAACGATCGCAGGTTGGTTGCCGAATCTGAGGGTTCCGTCTTCTGCGAAGGCGGCGGCAAAACCAACCGCGTCCTTCTGATCGACCGAGTCGCCATAGAGCGCACGCGCCCAGCTCTCAGCCTGGGGATGGGCAGGAGTAGTAGTCATAGAACCCAAGCTATCATCTTTCTCTCTCTTTCGCAGCAGCGCGAACTTCCTCATGCCGGAAACAGGTAACGTTGTGGTCGTTTACCATCCCGACCGCCTGCATCCAGGCATAGGTGATAACTGGCCCGACAAACTTATAGCCGCGCTTCTTTAGGGCGGTTGAGATTTCCTCCGACAGAGAAGTCCTGGCCGGAACATCCCCGACCTTTTGGCGGTTCGTTTGAATCGGCCTTCCACCCGCCATGGCCCAGGCAAATTCTGAGAAATCCTCACCTGCGTTCTTCATCGCGAGATAGACGCGAGCGTTACTGATCGTCGCTTCGATCTTGCCTCGTGCGCGGATAATTCCTTCATCCGCCATCAAACGCGCGATGTCCTTCTCTCCAAATCGCGCCACCACCTCCG
>JBDTIQ010000232.1:0-12496 GCA_039936335.1 Chthoniobacterales bacterium | reverse complement strand
GGAAAAGTCCCGTTCGACTTGCATGTCTTATCCACGCCGCCAGCGTTCGTTCTGAGCCAGAATCAAACTCTCCGTAAAAATTTTGGAGCCGGTGTCATTGCTGCCACCGGACAAAGTTTGCGCCCCTCTTCGCTAACGAAGAGGGAGCTGAAATCTGACCATTCTAAACCGGCAATCACCCGTGGGTGAAGGCCGGTGTTCGTCCGATCTTATTCAAATTAAGATTCCCTCCGCGGCTCCGGGGAGCCGGTTCGGGAAAATTTTTAATCAAAGAAACTCGACGTATAACGCACAATTCAATTTTCGCTGACTTCTACCTTCTGATTTCGCTCGTAAATCTTTCCGTCGTGATGACGAAATCAGAATTGCACTGTCAAAGATCCAACGTTCTCTTCTGCTTCGCGGCAAAGGCCAGCCATTCGTTAATTCAACAAATAACGGCTCGCGTTGAGCCAGAGAAGAACACTTCGGAAGTTCCGAAGCCGCATTTCCCGCGGACGAGCAAAGTAAACGGAAACCAGAATTCGTCAAACGAGTTTCTTAACTTTTTTGCAAATTTCTTCTCCCGGAGATTTCCCCGCATCTCATGGCCATCCGCTCTCGCGGCTGCAAACTCGCAGCGAAGTCACCGGTCGTCGTGCTCGCGCCGGCGGAGCCGGAATTGAAAAGGCTCGAGATCGTTCCGGGGCCGGCCCGGGAGTATTCCTCATAGTCAGCTACCTGGAGACGCTCGCGGAACCTTGGTTCGTTGCCGGGCCGGATCATTCAGGAACTGCGCCGGGCCGGCACGCGCAATCCCGTGATGATGCTGGACGAGATCGGCGCCGACTTCCGCGACGATCCCGCGAGGCGTCCTCGAAGTTCTCGACCCGCGCCAGAACAACGCCTTTGTCGATTGCTGCCTCACCTGCCCTTCGACCTTTCGCAGCTCATCTTCATCGCGACGCCAACTACATTCGCGGCATTCCGGGACGGCTCCTCGATCGCATGCAAATGGTCCAGCTGGCCGGTTACACCGACGGCGAGAAACTGGAGATCGCCCGGAAACATCTCGTTAGGCGACAACTCGAGGAAAACGGCCTAACGAGCAAGCAGGTAATCGCTCGGTCCGCAGCGCTTCGTGCACGAACAGCGCCCGACGACAACTGCGTCTGCGTCGTCACCGGCCAGATCGGCGAAGTGATGAAAGAATCCGTCCAAGCCGCCTAGACTCTGGTGCGCAGCCGCGATGGAAAAATCGGCGCAAAACCGGAGAATTCCCGCGAGAACGAGGTTCCGCGTACACGTGCCGGCGGGTGCGATGCCGAAAGACGGACCGTCTGCCGGCATTGCCATGTTCAGCGCTCTCGCCTCGCTCTTCAGCGATCGCGTGGTGCGTTCCGATGTCGCGATGACTGGCGAAGTGACCTCGCGCGAGCTTGTCCTGCCGATCGGCAGATCGAAAGAAAAAAGTCTCGCCGCGACGTGCGCCGGCATCACGACGGTCATCATTCCGAAGCTGAACGGAAAAGCTCGATGTGCCTAACGAGGCGAAGGAAAAGCTGAAATCTCTTCCCGCCGAAAACGTGGACGAAGTCCTCGCGAACGCGCTTGAACCTCGCGCGACCTGACGATCAAGCCGGCGCCATCGCCGGAAGACCAGCGAAGAGTTCTTCTTCCTCGACTTCCTCGGAAGTCTGAAGCGGCGCAAATCGATCGGCCCGAAATCCGCGCTCGATTCCGTGCGCATTAAGCGGCCCGGTGATTTCGCAAAGATAAACCGCCGTCTCGCCTTCTTCGCCCGTCAGACCGATGCCGGGAACGATGTCGCGGATCGTGTAGGTCGAGCCTTCCTTCGGCAACTCAGAATAAAGCTTCTCGATCCCGAGCGGAAACTTCCCGTCCACACAGACAACTTTCTGATTCGGCAGAAACATGGCCGTCAATTTACCACAAGCTCGGCGCTGCGAAACCTAGTGCTCCTCCTTTTCGTTAGTCGTGAGGCGTGCGGGCAGATCGCTCCGCTGGGGCGGCCGCACCCGCACGAAACGGTAATGATCGCGGATGTGCTCGGCGATGAAACCGCCTTTGGAATCGGCGGCCAGAAGTTCGCGATAGACACTCCTGGGCACATCCATAAACCGGTAGACCGCGCCGCGCGTAAACTCGATCTCGAGCGCCCGTCGGCTCCTGCTGTAGCCGACGCTCGCGACATTGCTGGAGACCACCGGTTGTCGATTGATACGAGAGACGACCTCATCGTCCGCCCACGAAACGGGAAGCGTGATCGCTGACAAGATGAGGACGAGGCTGACGAGCTTGCGGGAGAGTGTCATGAGGTGATCGCATCCTGAGCGGCGCCCTCGAGCCGGCCAAGCTTAAAAGATCGCCCGCTCGGCAACCGGGCGAAAAGCAGCGCGACGTCGAGACCAAACAAGTCTAACGAAACCGCTGCTTAGCACCCTTCACGATGAGGAGCCAAAAACCAAAGCCTCTGCGAGAGATAATGCGAGGAACGGGAAAAACTTCTCGCAGTCGCGATCGCAGGCTGAAGAGCGCCCTCCGGGCTTGGACACCAATCAAGATCAACAAAGAAGCGCAGGAGATCGTCACCCAGAACATCTCCACGCGCTTCCGCGCGAAAATCATGCGCCCCAGCCTTGCAGGATTGCGTGGTCGCCAAAGAATGATCGAGAGCAGAACCGAGAGGTAGCTGAAGGCATCCCTCTTTCCGCCGCGATCGGTGGAGAAAAGAGCGCGCGGGAGCAAGTTTCCCGCGCGCCCTTTCAAACTGTCTGACGAGTCGCGCTAAATCGAATCGCGCATTCCGCGGGAAACATCGCGGGGTCCCGTCACGCCGCTCAATTTGTCCCAGGCGGCTTTGCTGGCCGGCCGCGCCTGATCCCAGGGCAAGGCCGAACCGGGCTGGTGCTTCTCGTAATCCAGCGCGAGGTCATCGTCGATTTCGTCGAACGATTTCCCCGGATATTTCCCGATCGCCTCATAGCCGACGCGATAGGCCGGCGCGTAATGTTCGTAATCGTAAGGGTCGGTCGCGTAACTCTGCGCCGAGTGGTTTTCACGCCAGTATTGTTCCTCCACCGTCGGGTTGACGGCTTCGGCCACGCCACGTCCGCCATAGGCTCCAGCTACGCCTCCGATGATCGCTCCGGCGATGGCACCGACGGGTCCGCCCGCCGCCGCGCCGATCGCTCCACCCGCCACCGCGCCTCCGGTTGTGCCGAGACCTGTGCCGACGGGATGCGAACCCGGTTCACCCGTCAACGGATCGCGATTTTCGTTTCCTGCTGCTTCAGATTTTTCGTCCATAGTTTCCCTTTCTTGTTTGACCTCTCTACTGGTTCGACGGGCGGAGGGCACATGGACGTGACGATCGGACGCTCGGTGTTTTTCCGCAGTGAGCGAAGCGCAATCACCTGCGCAAATCCGATGCTATGAGTATGAAGAATTCCAATGGCGACAATTTTCCGAAAGAGGATCCGATGGCGGAGACGGAATTCGGGCAAGAAATAAGCGGACGCACCGACACGAGCGGGCGCATCGAAGAAGGAGCGCGCAACTTCTCCAATGCAGCCTCCGATACTTGGGACCAGACGCGACAGAAAGCGGTCGTGGTGCGCGAGCGGACTGAGTTTTTTCTCCGTGAAAACCCGATACCGACCGTGCTCGGCGCGCTGGCGCTCGGTTTGGCGATCGGGCTGGCGATTCGTTATGCTTCGCGTCCGGTGGAACCGCAGCCGCTTACCGTCCGCAACGCGCTCAAAAACATCGACTGGAGCGGCATTTCCGAACCGGCAAAACCGTTTCTGCGCAAAATGCGTCGCGGCTACGATGAATCCGCGGAAGCCGTCACCGATGCCGTGAAAGAAGGCATCGATCGCGTGCGGGAAGTGGACGTCGATCGTTACGTGAAGCCGTTGCGCAAACAATGGCGCAGCTGGCTCAGCTAAACGCGAAACGCAGCCGCACTTCGACCCGCCACCGTGCCGGTCGAGAAACAACCTTGCAGGAGGTAACCGCCCGTCGGTGCCTCCCAATCGATCATCTCCCCGGCGAGAAAAACGCCGGGGAGTTTTCGCAGCATGAGGTTCTCATCCAGCTCGTTCCAAGCGACTCCCCCGGCGGTCGAGATGGATTCGGCGATGGGCCGCGGACCTTTTAGAGAAACGGAGAAATTCTTTACCCGAGCGATCGCGGCCTCCAGATCGACTGGCGCAGCAGATGGCAGGTTGCTCAACACTGAAACTGCGCCCGCGTTCAGCTTCCAGGCGCGATACCATTCGTTAGGCTGACGAAATTGCCGGGCGCGCTCGCGCAACGTTTCCGCGGGGACTTGCGGCTTGAAATCAATCCGCAGCTCCGGCTTTTCCATCGCACGCAGGACTGGACCGAGCCGATAAATCGCCCCGCCCTCTAATCCATCGCGCGTGATCAGCAGCTCGCCCGAAACGGCTTCGTCACCAGCGGAAACCGCGAGATTCTTGAGCGGCAAACCTTCCGCCTGCGCGAGCACTTCCCCCGGCCAGGCAACTTCCCATCCGCAATTCGCCGCAATGAACGGCGCGATCGCGACCCCATGCTTCGAGAGGAGCGCGGGCCATCTGCCGTCGGAGCCGGTTTCCGGCCAGGAGGCGCCGCCGAGCGCGAGCACCACCTTGCCGGAGTGGACTTTTAACTCGCCGTGGTCGCTCGCAAAGGAGAGCGACCAACCGAGCGTCGCTTTCGTTAGGCCGAGCCAGCGCTCGCCCGTCTTCAACAGCACGCCAGCTTGTTGCAGACGGCGCACCCAGGCACGCAACAAGGCCGCCGCTTTTTGCCCCCGGGGAAAGACTCGACCGCTCGTTCCGACATAGGTTTCGATCTCCAGCTTTTCCGCCCAAGCCCGCAAATCATCCGGGCCAAACTCCGCCAGAAGCGCCCGCCAACGCTCGGGTTCCGCGCGGTAACGATCGGGAAATTTTTCCACCGGCTCGCCATGCGTCAGATTCAAGCCGCCGCGCCCGGCCACCAGAAACTTCCGCCCCACAGAACGCTGCACTTCGAACAACATCACCCGCGCACCGGCCGCCGCTGCGACCTCCGCCGCTCGCAGTCCGGCGGGTCCGCCACCGATAACGACCACGCCGGTTTCTTCCGCCCACTGTTCTTTCGGCTGCACGATAATGTCGGGGAGTGGAGCCTAGGGGGTTCGAACCCCTGACCTCCTCAATGCCATTGAGGCGCTCTACCAACTGAGCTAAGACCCCGCGAGAATCTCGATTTTCGAGTGCCGCGCCCGGATTTGCAACGAGGAAGTTGTCCGGACGGTGTCGCGGCGCATTTCCTCTCGCGTCGCTCGGAGAGCGCGCCTCGCACGTTGCGCAAGGTCATCAAGCCCGCGCTCCTCGGTGGTGCCGGAGTTGGGTGTTTATTACTATGAAGATCACTATGCACGCTAAGGGCAGGATTGATCTTGACGGATAACGAGCCGAGTCGACATCCTGCGGGCGATGTTTGCAGTCACAGCACACCCGCTCATGCGCGTATGCCGGTAGCTCCGCCCAATCCAGGAGTCCTGTCCTGGCTCAAGCTGACGATCGCCTGGACGGTGTTTCGTATCGTGCGCGTTTGTGAACGCATTCTGCCGCCGAGACTGCTCAGCCTCTTACTCTGGCCTCCCGCGGCGGCCTACGACTTGTTGCAGGTGCGGCAGCGCGCGCCGATGGCTTCATGGGCTCGTTTCCCTGCTTCATGGCGAGCGAAATGCTGGCGGTATTGGTTCCGGCAGGCTTTTGGCCTCTATCACTCACAGCTTTTCTACATGTGGCCGGATCGTCTCACCGAGAAGCGCTGGCGGAACCGCTGCCGGTTTGAAGGCTTAAGTAATCTAACTCCTTCCGAAGAAGGGAACCGAGGGGTCGTTCTGGCTTCACTTCATTACGGGCCTTTCGAGATCATGCCCTATTGGCTGCGCGCCCATGGCATCGTGGCAACGAGCTTACGGACGAGTCCGCCCGCAGTCCTAAGGAAACTGACTGATTACCAATATTCGCTGAGTCCTCCTGCCGACGTCCCCGTGTTTATCCATGCCGAGGATCTCACTCCGCTGCCGCGCATTTCTCACCTCCGCAACATCCTCGGGCCGGGTCGACGTCTTCTCGTGATGGTTGACCCGGTCCGCGGATTGCAGGTGGATGTGCCGTTTGAGGATCGCATCTTCCGGATGTCGACCGGAGCGATCCGAATGGCTGCCATGACGAATGCCGACCTGGTTCCTTGCTTAATCGCTGAAACTTCTGTCTGGCAGTTTACCATTCACTTCGGCAAGCCTATTCCACGGGAATTGCTGGCCAAATCGCCCGATATGCAGGCAATCGGCGCTCATCTCCTGAAGGAGTTCTCCGAGGTTATCCGGCGCTACCCGGCGCAGTGCAAGATGAGGTTATCTCGCTCCATGTGGCCTCTTCCGGAAGAAGCGTCCGCAATCCCGCCCGCTGCCGCGGAAAGGGCGGAGCTTCGCAAGCCGACTTAGTCGAAAGACGACAGCAAGCGACCTAGTTCGCGTTCGCCAGGACCGGCTCGGCGCTCGGCTTCGTCTCGGTCTGAGCATCCGCGGCGCTCGTCTTGCGAATGATGAAGGCCGTGATGGCGTCGAGATTATCAAATCCCTCCGGCTCCATATCGGTGTCCTCGACCGTCAGCGGAAAGTTTTCCTCGAGGAAATCAATGAGCCGAAAAACTCCCAGGGAATCGATAATGTTGTTCCTGAGCAAAGGCTCGTTGTCCTTCACCTCGGTCACCCCATGGCCAGCCGCGTATTCCAGAATAAAGGCGCGAACTTTCTCCTTCACGCCTTCCACGGTGCTGTCTGATTTATTCGCTATCATCCTGCAATAGTGTGAAGCGCAACGAATCTTGTCCAGACAATTTCCGCGAGCGCCTGTCCCAGCGTGCGTCCCGCGTCATCCTGAAACAGGGGTTTGCATTTTCGGTGATTGACAAGTTTTCCCCCGACCCGCCATACTGCCGACGCTTGCGCACCCTTCCTTGTGGAAGCCAGAGTCCGTTCCTCCCGAAACGCAATTTATGAAACCACAAGTTGGAATTTTGGCGGCCTCTTGTTATCTGCCCCAGCAGAGACGGACGGTCGAGGACCTCTTCCGCGAGGAAGGAGCAACCTACGACTCGGAGATCGCCAGCCGACTCGGCATCAGACAGGTACCCATCCGGAGCGACGATGTCAGGGAGAGTGCTTCTAACTTAGCCGTGGCGGCCGCTCGCGAGGCCTTGGAGCGCGCGAAGGTCAATCCTCTGGAGGTAAGTGTTGTCGTCGAATATTCAATTTTGCCCCAGGAATACCTCGTGCCGGTCTGGAACATGAGTAACAAGGTGCAAGCCGAAACGGGAGCGGTGAAGTCATTCGTCGTCGGCTTCAGTGGCGGGGGCGCCAGTAACTTTATGGTCGCGCTAAGTTCGGCCGCCGCCATGCTCTCGGAGAATGACTCGATGAAGACAGCGCTCCTCGTCACAGGCGACGCCACGATCCCCGGGAATCGGGTCCTTAACCCAGTCGACCCAGTCACCGTGATGGGAGACGGAGCAAGCGCGGTTGTTCTGCAACGCGATGCGCCCGGAAGTATCGTAGTCGACACCGAACTCTGGTCGGATGGAAACAATCACGATGTCTGTTACATTCCCGGTGGTTCTCTTGTCAATCCCGACGACATAGGTCTCTATCGGATGGAACTTGATAGGACTCGTTACGACGCTTTTCCAAAGACGAAAACTTTACGACGCATGAGTGACAAGTTGCTGGACCGCTCTGGGCTCGGCCTCTCCGATGTGGCCGCTGTTCTTTGCTCCAATATCTCCTCAGAAGATGAAGCCGCCTTGCAGGCAGCCTTCGCCGGCAAGATCTCCGCGGTTTGCGCAGCCAATCGTGAAACGCATGGTCATCTGCAAGGCACCGACTTTCCACTCAACTACCTATCCTTGACGCAAACCGGAGCCGTCGCACAAGGAGACTATGTTCTAAGTGTCTCGCACGGCATGGGCGCGACCGCTGCAGTGAGCTTGATCCGCTACTAAACCTAAATCGAACTCAGATGAACGCTAATATCGGAATTCTCGAAGCCAGTTATTATCTGCCCCCGACCAGGAAGCCTCTCTCACAGGTTTTCGCGGATGAAGAGAAGCCGACCGAAGCTTTTGCCGCCAATGTAGATTTCGAAAAGGATATCGGCATCGTCGCCCTGCACGTCGCCGGGGAGGAGACGGCCGCTGAACTGGCCATCAAAGCGGCAAAACGCACCCTCGCGAAGTCGGGCATCGATCCCCAGACGATTGACCTGATCATCGACTTTACCAGCATTCCAGAGGACTATGTGGCTCCGACTTGGTCAGCCGCCGGACGGGTCCAGAAGGAGATTGGCGCGACGCGCGCTTTCGTGACCGCGATCAACACCGGTGGCTGTGCTAGTTACCAAACCACGTTAAAGGTCGCCTGTTCCCTGATGTCGGCCAACGAACGTTACAAGATCGCCCTGCTCATCGCAGGCGACAAGACGCCCGAGTACAATCACAACTACTATCCGATTACCGTCGTATCGGATGGCGGTAGCGCGGTTCTTCTGAAGAAAGACATGACGACACGCCGGATCCTGGCTATCGATGTCGCTACTCTCGGGAGGCTCCATGATATGTGGGTGATCCCGGGAATTCATAACCGTAAAGACGAGGACATCGGCGGGAAGTTTCCGCGCTGGCTTCACGTCAGCGGCGACATCCAAAGATTCAACAAAGAGCTCATCCCGATGAATCTCTTCATGTTCCGCAAAGTCATGCTGGGAGCTCTTAAGCAGATCGGCAAGAAGCTGCAGGATGTCTCCTACTTTATCTATCCCACGTTCTCGAACTGGGACTTAAAGGCCTTTTGCGAGGCGTTTCGAATCCCGCCCGAGAAGATTTATACCGAGAACATGCACCACGGGCATATGCAGGAGACTGATATGGTAGTCGGCTACGTCGACGCTCTCGAGGCCGGACGCATCAAGGATGGCGACCTTGTCATGCTGGCGACAAACGGCGCGGGGTTTTCCTGGGGCGCGTCTTTAATCCAACACTAACTACCGAAGGTTGATTCATCCATGATTTCCAACGAATCGAAGCACGATTTTGATGTCGCCATTCTCGGTAACGGACTGTCTGGTTCCATGCTTGCCACCATCCTGGGCAAGAAAGGCGTTAGCGTTGTCCTGATTGACGGCGGCCAGCACCCTCGTTTTGCCGTCGGCGAATCGACCATCCCGCACACTTCTCTTCTCATCTCCCTGCTGGCGGAAAAACACGATCTTCCCGAGCTGGAACATCTCATTCACGCCGATACCCTGGCCAAACATGTTTCAGCCGCGTGCGGCGTCAAACGTCACTTCGGGTATATCTATCATCGCCCGGGCCAGCGTTACGACCCGAATGAAGGTTTGCAGTTCGGCACCAGCGCGCGCGATGAGAATCATTGGTTTCGACAAGATATCGATGCCTACCTTCACAACCTGGCCGTCCATTACGGCGCAGTCTCGCGCCAGAGAACCAAAGTTACTGGGCTCGAGATTGACCAACAAGGAGTAACTCTCCAGACATCGAGCGGCGAGGAAATTCGCGCGCGCTACCTCGTGGACGGCACGGGACACAATAGCATCGTCGCGAACCGCTTTAACCTGCGGGATAACCCTACCCGCCTGAAGCACCATTCCCGGACCTTGTTCACTCACATGGTCGATGTGCCTCCCTTTGATGAAGCGCATAACCCGTTACCTATTTCGTATCACAAAGGCACGTTGCACCACTGTTTCGAGCGCGGCTGGTTCTGGGTCATTCCCTTTAATAATCATTCGCTTTCCACGAATCCGATCGTCAGTGTCGGACTGACGATCGATCCGCGACGTTATCCCAAACCAGACATCTCACCGGAGAAGGAATTCATCGAGTTCCTTAAGATCTATCCCAGCGTGGCCGAGCAATTCAAAGACGCAAAGGCGGTGCGGCCGTGGGTTTCGACAGATCGCTTGCAGTATTCTTCCAAGCAGACGGCGGGCTATCGCTATTGCCTGATGTCGCATGCTTCGGGCTTTGTGGACCCGCTTTTCTCACGTGGCATGGTCAATACCGTCGAGGTGATCTATCAACTGATCGATCCGCTGCTTGAAGCCCTCGCGACGGATAACTTCGACGAAGAAGCGTTCCGATCCGTCGACCGTGAACAGCAAAGGATCCTCGACTACAACGACAATCTGGTGAATGGCGCGTTTATCTCCTGGGGAGACTTCGATCTTTGGAATGCCTGGCTGCGCGTCTTCGGGCTCGGGACTTTCCTGGCCGAGTTTCATCTCATGAACGGCATGAGCGATTACAGCCGCACAGGAGATCCCGCGCACCTCACCGGGGCGACTGCTAACCCGGCGTTCTGCAGCTTCGAGGATCCCGACTACGGCGACTTCTTTAACTATGCAGTCGAAATGGTGGAAGCTGTCGAAGCTGGCCGCATCCCCGCATCCGCAGCGGCGCAGAATATCTTCGACCGCACGAAAAACTACGCCTTTCAGGTGCCGCTGCGCCGGGATTCCCTCGTGCGGGCTCGTTGGATAAAGGAAACGGATCAGCTCTCAGAACGGAACCTGCGACTCGTGCGCAGTGGTTTTCGCTGGGCGCTGACCACGCCGCTGACGCGCGACGTCGTTTCGAGTTCCGAGAACTTCTTCCGTTGGTGCGCGCACCGGCCCGATCCGCACCTTATGTCCGGAGTTACTTCAACCGCTCCCAACAGCAAGGTAAGTCGCGCGGGCGTAAGTTGACTGGTCGCGCTGGCCCGGTCTCTTGGGAACTCTCGCGAATTTCCAGCAATCCGCTCGAAACTGCAACGCTGCGTCCTCGCTGTAGGATGAAGCCGACATGGGACACTTAGGTTGGATAATATACGGCTGTCACCTGATCGCGGCCGTCGTCCTGCCGCTCTCTTCAGCAAAAGGGGCACGCGTTGTCTGGATCGATACCGACCTGTCGATCGGATCGCCCCTGCGCGAAGTCGACGACGCTTATGCCCTGCTCCTCGCGCTGCGTTCACCGGAGCTGCGCGTCGCAGGGGTGAGCACAACCTACGGGAACGCGCCGCTCCGCGCCACCACGCAACGCACGCGCGACTCGTTAGGCACTTTCGGCGCGAAAGTGACGGTAGATCCCGGCGCGGCTTCCGCGCGCGATCTTGGCCGGAAGAGCGCCGCCTCCGCTGCGGTCTCAGCCGCCTTGCACCGCGAAAAATTAACTTACATCGCCCTCGGCCCGCTCACGAATCTCGCCACTTTCCTGCGTCTCCATCCCGAACAGGCCAAACGCATCGAGCAAGTCGTCATGATCGCCGGAAAAACCCCCGGCGCTTCGCTCGGCTTCGGGCCGGAGGAAAAGTTCCGAATCCACGATGCCAACCTGGTGAAAGATCCTGCGGCGGTGCGCGAAGTTCTGCGATCACAAATTCCCGTGCTGCTCGTGCCCATCGAAACTTCCTCGTGCCTGCAACTCGACCGCGCCGATCTCGACAAGCTCGCTGCCAGCGGTGCCGCCGGAAAATACCTCGCGCCGCGCAGTCGGGTCTGGCTTTGGTTTTGGACACACATCGCAAAGACGCATGGAGGTCCCATCTTTGATGCACTTGCCATCGTCGCCGTTGCCCAGCCCTCGCTCGTGAAGATCGAGACGCGCTCCGCGAGTTTCGACGCGCACGATCAGCTCCTCGTCAGGCAAGCGGACGGAAGGAAAGTCGGCTTCTGCGTCGACTTCGCTCCCGCAACGAAGGCGACGATTCTGGGCCGACTTACCGGCCGAACAGCGATATCTTCAGGCGCTCCGCGAGATCGGTAAGCGCAGCCTTTTCCAGCAGCAGCGTGCGGCCGGCTTCGACCGCGATCACGCGCACCTTCGCCTCCGCGGCGATACGCAACGTCTCCGTGCCGATCACCGGCACATCGAACCGCATGTCCTGGTTCGGCTTCGTCACCTTGATCACGACCGCGTTTCTCTTGCCTAACGAGCCGCCCCGCCTGATCGCTTCGTTCGTGCCCTCAAACGCTTCGACCGCGAGGACCGTGCCGCTTTTCACCACCACGGTCTGGCCGATATCGAGCGCGCTCAGCTGCTTCGCGATTTCAAAGCCAAAAGCGATGTCGCTTTCCTCGCGCTCTTTTAATTTCGGACCCGCGATGTGACCGATCGGCGCTAGGAGATGTCCGAGGAAAGTGGTGGCCGGGAGCAGCTCGATCTCGTTGTTACCGAGCTGATCGGCGATTGCCCCGAAGATCGATGCCGCGTTGCGCTGCCGCAGGCGCGCGAGCAGCATCATCGCTTTTAAATCCGGCCGCAGGTTGAACAGGTTGCCCGGCGCGATCTGGCCGGCCATGATCGCGTGCTTCACTTCGGCGCCGCGGAAGAAATTCAGCAGCTTGCCGAGCTGCCCGACGCGCAGCCACTC
>JBDTIQ010000231.1:0-4932 GCA_039936335.1 Chthoniobacterales bacterium | reverse complement strand
ACACGTTCACCTTCGGCGTGATCAGCGGGAAAGGGCGCAACAAATTGCTCGAGACCGGTGGCTACAACATCGCCGATTACCTTCAGACCGACACCTCGATTAATCCTGGAAACAGCGGCGGCCCGCTCTGCGACATCGACGGCAAAGTCGTCGGCATGAATACCCTTATCAACGGACTGAATCGCGGCCTCGGCTTCGCCATCCCGAGCAACCTGGTCAACGAAATCGGCCAGCAACTGATCGCCGGTCACAAGATCGTCCGGCCGTGGCTCGGCATCCGGATCGAGACGCTCGGGGACAACCCGTCGTTGCGCGATTTGTTCAAGGGCATCGACAAAGGAGTGGTCGTGCGCACGATCGAATCCGATGCGCCCGCTTTCAAAGCGACCTGAAACCGTTCGACGTGATCACGCAGGTAGATGGCGCGCCGGTCACCACCGACACGCAGCTCCAGCGTGAGATTCTAAAGAAAAAAGTCGGGCAGAAAGTCGAGCTCGGCGTCTGGCGGAAAGGCCAGACGATGCAGATCGAAGTCACGACCGGGGCGTTGCCTGATAATCCCGGGCAGGCAGCCGTCGCCCCGTCCCAGTCGCCGGACGCGACCCGGCCGGAAGAGACGAATAAATTCGGCCTCCAGGTGCAGGATCTGACGAAGGAAATGGCGGCGCGCCTGAAGTTGAAGGTGCAGCAAGGTGTGGTCGTGACGGACGTCGCCGACAACAGCATCGCGGCCGCCCAGGATATCCGGCGCGAGGATGTGATCACGATGGTGGCGAATCATCCGGTGACGGATGTCGCGAGTTTCCGCGCGGCGCTGGCGCAGGCCGATCCGACGCACGGCATTTTGCTTTATCTCGATCGCAAAGGAAGCAAAACCTTTGCGGTCCTCAAAGCCGGTGGCGGCAACTAAAAAGCGCGTGAGAATTTTCCTGCGCGCGCTGGCGCTCTGGCTCGCCACCGTCGCATGCGCGAGCGCGGGCTGGCGGGTCGTCAGCTCCGAGCGGGTGAATCTGCCTAACGAACCGGTGGAGCATCGCCTAACGAAAGTGGAAAACGACGCGACGGACGATCACGCGACCCTGCACTTCGCGATTTTTCAGCCGCGGAACGCGACTTTGCGGATCATCGATCAACCGGTCGCGCCGCGTCGCGATCTCGCGGAGGTGATGAACGAGAAACAGGCGCTCGCGGGTGTGAACGGCGGTTATTTCGATCCCGAGGATCGGCCGGTCGGGTTGCTCGTGAGCGGCGGCAAAAAGATCATGCCGCTGAGCTCGGCGCACCTGTTGAGCGGAGTCCTGTTCGCAAGCGGCAATCGCGTCGAGATCGTGCGCTCGAGACGATTCGAATTGATCGGCAAAATGAAAGAAGCCGTGCAATGCGGACCTCTCTTGCTGGAGCACGGAAAGCCGGTCGCGGGCTTGAACCACACTCGCTCGGCGCGACGAACTTTTGCGGCTGTGAATGAGACCGGACGAACTGCGGCGCTCGGTTATTGCTCGGGGGTGTCGCTCGCGGATCTCGGCGAGATTCTGAGCCTGACGAACATCGCAGGTGAATCGAAGTTTGCGCGCGCCTTGAATCTCGACGGTGGTTCCTCGAGCGCGTTTTGGTGCCGTGGCGCCGACCGCGCCTTCTCCATTTCCGAACAAAAAACCGTGCGCGATTTCGTGGCGATTCTTCCACGCAGCGATCGTTAGGCAAATACCCGACCGGCGACGCAACCTGCTTGACGACTCCGCGGAGCGCGCCAAAAGTCCGGGCTTCATGCGCGTCTTCGGTGGCTTCCTTCTCAACGGCTCGAAAATTTACGGAGAAGTGCGCGGCGCAGAAGTCCACCTGCTCGCGGAGCCGTTCTGGCGCAGCCTCGAGTTCAGCGGGGAAAAGCACTCGTTAGGCGAGGTCGCAATCGACGTGCCGGTGGCGCCGAGCAAGATCATCGCGGTCGGCTTGAACTACGCCGATCACATCAAGGAAATGAAGCGGAGCGAGATCGGTTCGCCGCTGATTTGGTTCAAGGCGCCGAGCTCTCTACTCACGCACGAGGGCACGATCGAGATCGCTTTTCCCGAGCATAAAACCGATTTTGAAACGGAGCTCGCGATCGTAATCGGCCGGAAAGCGAAGAACGTTTCCGAAGAGCGCGCGCTCGATTTTGTTTTTGGTTACACGATCGCGCTCGACGTGAGCGATCGCGATCTGCAGAAGGCCGAGAAACAATTTTCGCGCTGCAAATCTTTCGATACTTACACGCCGGTCGGGCCGTTTATTTACACCGACATCGACCCGCACGATCTGCCGATTAAGTTGGAACAAAATGGCGAGACGAAGCAGCAGGCGCGGACCAGCCAGATGATCTATTCCCTCGCGCGAATCGTTTCTTTCGCGAGTGAATCGCTCACGCTCGAGCCTGGCGATTTAATCCTGACCGGCACGCCTTCCGGTGTCGGCGCGATCGCGGCCGGCGATCAGTTGGAAGCGACGGTGAGCGATTGGCCGCCGCTACGCAATCAAGTTGCAAACGCGCCCGCTCTGAGAAATATGCAGGCTTGAAAGTAATTTCTTACGCTCGTCCTACATCCCACTCAGAACGAAAAAACGAATCCAACAATGTCTCGAAGAAATCATTACGCGTTTAAAAATTCTTAAAAGTTTTGCTCGACGCGCTTGCACGATTTGAGATAACCAAAGCCATAAATATCGCCGGAACCTTCTGTCGACCATCAACCAGCCACATATGAAAAAAACGCTAATCATCAGTTTGTGCTCCGTTGCCTTCGCGCTTTGTGCGTCGGCCCAAGATCCCGCCACTTCACCGGCTACTAGTCCCGACGCCGCCGCGCCCGCCGATGCGACGGCTGCGTCGCCCGCGGCGACGGTCGACACGACCACGGCCGGAGCCACCGGCGCTCCGGTTACTGGCGCTCCGGCCGTTGCGGCTCCCGGCACAACGGCTGCCCCGGGCTCCGCTGTCGGCGCACCGGCTGTTCCGCCAGTTGCTGGCACTACGCCGGCCGCAGCG
Organism: Chthoniobacterales bacterium; assembly: GCA_039936335.1. GTDB lineage: Bacteria > Verrucomicrobiota > Verrucomicrobiia > Chthoniobacterales > UBA10450 > Palsa-1392. Next base: position 1,910 of record JBDTIQ010000231.1, on the reverse strand, counting down.
AGCTCAGTCACCGCGACGGTCGCGCCCGATGGGAACAACGCAGTCCGGCCGACGACGGCCGAGAGCCCGGAAAGCAAAAATTTCTTTATCGATAACTTCCACAAGGGCGGCCCAATCATGTGGCCGATCCTGATCGTCTCGATCGTCGCAATTACCGTCGTGCTCGAGCGCTGCTTCTGGTGGGGCGCACGCTGGTTCCGCCGCGACCCGAAACGCGTCGAGAAAGTTTTCACCGCGATCGAAACCGGCGATGTGGATGAAGCCTCGAAACTCGCACGCGGTTCGCGCGATCCTGTTCTCCGGATGCTCTGGAATGGTCTGAACCACCAGCACGCGTCGCTCCAGGGCGCGCTGCAGGTGGCCGCCGGCATTGAGATCAAACGTGCCGGCCGTTTCCTCGTCGTGATGGATACGCTGGTCACGCTCGCTCCATTGCTCGGTTTGTTAGGCACGATCACGGGCCTGATTCGTTCCTTCAGCTTCCTCGGCAACGAAGAGCTGGCGGTGCAGGCGGTCACAGGCGGTATCGCGGAAGCGCTCATCGCGACGGCTTGCGGTCTTGGTCTTGCGATCTTCGCCTTGATCCCGTTTAACTTTTTCACCTCCCGTGTGTCTAATCTGGAGTTCGAATTGCAGACCGCTGCGACGAACCTGGAAGTGATGCTGGAAGCGAAAAGTGTGGCCGAACAGACGGCCATCCACGGCTCAGCTCAGGCGGTCGGCAAAGGTTCTTCGATTTAAGGTCGACCATGGAATTCGCCTCACCCATTCCGCACAAGAAGGCCCGGATTGAGATCATTCCGTTGATCGACATCATGTTCTTTCTGCTGGCCAGCTTCATGATGGTGAGCTTGAGCCAGGTGCACATGAAAGGCATCAAGGTGAACCTGCCGACGGGTATCACAGGCGACACGCAGACTAAGAGTCAATACGTCAGCCTCTCCGTGGACAAGGATGGGCAGATCTATTTCGACAAAGATAAGGTAGAGCCGGACGAGGTCTATAAAAGGCTCGTCGAGGTGCACAAGGTTAGTCCGAGCGCGAAGATCTTCATTCGCGGCGATCGCGATACCTATCACGGCGACATCATTCGTTTGATCGAGCAGGTGCGCGCGGCCGGAATCTATAAAATCGCCTTTGAGATAAAGAGCCCCTCCCTGCCGACTCACTCAGCTCCATAGGACAATCCCGGAATGGCTAAACCACAATTCTACAAGCCTTCGCCACGCTGGCAGATTTGGGCCTGTCTTGCCGGTGCGCTCGCCATCGAGTTCGCTGCGATCGGCGTAGCCAGCTTGCACAGGCTGGAAGGGCCGATTGAGGCCCCATCCATAGCCGCACCTGATGCTGTCACCGCGATCATAACGGAGATTCCGCCAGAACCGACACCTCCGCCGGATGAGGAACCGCCGCCGCCGCCGCCACCACCACCAGATGTACCAACGGAATTTACGATCGAGGAGCCCACTCCTCCGCCTCGGCCGAAAGATGCCCCAACCCCGAAGCCTCGGGCAAGGGTTGTCTCCTCTCGGCCTGCCGGCATTCCGACGGGGCCGAAGGCGCTCGCTGGATCGAAAGCGAATATGCTCAGCGCGCCGCATCCGCCTTACCCCTACGAGGCTCGGCGCTCGCACGCGACCGGCAGTGGAAAGTTTTTGATAATCTTCGACTCAGGGGGCGCCGTCTCCGACGTGCAGATTTTACAGAGCACGGGAAATGCGATTCTCGATCAGACGACAGTCAATACCTTCCGTCGCTGGCGCGCGAAGCCCGGGGTCGCGAAGGTCGTACAACCAATTACGTTTACCATGCAGGGCGCGCAGCTTTAGTTTCGTCATTCTATGAGAGTCGCTTCACCCATTCCGCACAAAAAGGCCCGGATCGAGATCATCCCGCTGATCGACATCATG
>JBDTIQ010000230.1:0-12775 GCA_039936335.1 Chthoniobacterales bacterium | reverse complement strand
GTGAGCTGATAGACGAGCCAGCCCTGGGCGGTGTTCGTCATCCAGGTGCCGATGAGGGAAACGAGCTGGCCGCAAAAATAGAGCCGGTAGTTGCGATATTTGAAGGCCGAGAACGTGCGCCGCCAGGAAACGCCGCCGGTGACGACGCGGCGTGGCCGCCCGCTCCCTTCCGGTGGCACCGCGGCGATGCGTTTGTCGGGTAAGGAGGTTGGCGGCGGCGTGACTTCCAAGGCGATTTTCCCCTCGCTCCACTTTGACGCGAAACCAAGTGGAGAAATTGGGCCTAACGAAAACGAGCCGCACGCCAGCTTGTCATCCCGAGCCGTGCGAGGGATCTCGCAAGCGTCGCTTGATCCTCCATGGGGAACGGCGCCGAGCAACGCTTGTGAGGTCCCTCGCTCGGCTCGGGATGACAACCTCCCGGCTGCAAACCATCCGGCGGCACGCGCGCGATAGATTATCGGATGCAATTCACCGATCGCGCGGAAGCCGGACGGCTCCTCGCCGCGAAATTATCGCGACTGGCGCACCGCCCCGATGTGATCGTACTGGCGCTGCCGTGCGGCGGCGTCCCGGTCGCTTATGAAGTGGCGCTTTCGTTAGGCGCGCCGCTCGATGTCTTCGTGGTGCGGAAGCTCGGGGTCCCGCAACAACCGGAGCTGGCGATGGGCGCGATTGCTTCCGGCGGCACCCGCGTGCTCAATCGTCATGTGGTCGAGGCGCTCGGTCCCGAGGCCATGCAGGTGGTCGAGCGGGTGACGGCGCGCGAGAGCGAGGAGCTGCGTGCCCGCGAAATCAGATACCGCGGCGACCGGCCTTTTCTGGAGCTGCGCGGGCGGGCGGTGGTGCTGGTGGACGATGGTCTCGCGACCGGCGCGACGATGCGCGCGGCCGCTCGGGCCGTGCGGTTGCGCGAACCGGCGGAGCTCATCATCGCCGTGCCGGTGGCGGCGGCGGAGAGTTGTCGGGAGCTCGAAGACGAGGCGGATGAAGTGATCTGCGCCTTCACGCCGGAAGCTTTTTTTGGAGTCGGGCAGTTCTACGACAATTTCTCGCAAACAACTGACGAAGAGGTGCGCCGCTGCCTGGAGGGATGAGCCGAACATAACGCGCGCCTGATCGTAAACGAGGCGAAGCGTCGGAGACTTTCCCGAGCAGTTTACAGCGCGCTCAGACGAAGAAATCTTCGCGGTTGGGGCGGACGTCGATCTCGAAGCTCCATGCGCCCCGCTCCTGCTGCGCGAGCAGGAAATAGGATGCCGCGATCGCGTCCGGATCGAGCTGCACTTCGCCGCGATCCTGCGGCGCTCCGGCCGCGCCGATCTCGCCGTCGATCACGATGTGCGCGACGTGGATGCCTTTCGGCCAGAGCTCGCGCGCGAGTGAATCAGCCAATCCGCGCAAACCGAACTTCGCGCTCGAGAAGCCAAGCGCGCCTTTCCGGCCGCGGATCGCGGAAGTCGCGCCGGTGAAAAGAATCACGCCGTTCCCGCGCTCGATCATTTCTCCGACGACTTCTTTGCAGCAGAGGAACGCACCGAGCACGGTCACCCGCCAGGCGCGCTCGAATTCTTCCGCGCTGATCTCTTCGATTCCGCTCCAGGAAGAAGCGCTCGCGTGACAAATCAGGATGTCGATCGGCCCGAACTCGGCGCGCGTTTGGGCGAAGGCGTGTGCGATTTCGTCAGGCTGCGCGAGATCGGTCGGGAGCGCGAGCAACCCGCGATCGCTCAGTTCGCTCGTGAGGCCGGTGAGGTAAGCTTCCGAGCGCGCGAGCAGCGCGACGCGCCCCCCGTTCTCCGAAAACTTCCGGACGAGCGCTGCGCCCAGACCCGGACCGACTCCTGCCACGACGACGGTTTGTTCCATGCGTCGAACTTGGTCGCGAACCACGCGCGCGTCGCGACGCGATTCAGCTTTTATGGTTTCGCGATCTCTGTTTTTTCTCCTCTTCGCCGTCGGTCTCGCCCTGCCGGCGGGTGCGCAAAATCCGTCGACTCCCTTCAGCACCGTCACTCTCGGCATTGTGGCCAGTTTTCCCGATCAACAAGTGACTGGCGTCGCTGTCTCGCGGCGTGGGCGGATCTTTGTGAACTTTCCGGATTGGTCGGACGGTCACACGATTTCCGTCGCTGAAATCGTGAATGGCAAACCGCAGCCGTATCCAAGCGACGAATGGAACAAGCCGGGCACGCCTAACGATCACTTCGTCTGCGTGCAGAGCGTTTACGTGGATGAAAGCGACAGCCTCTGGGTACTCGATCCGGCCGCGCCGAAGATGAAGGGGATTGTGAAAGGCGGCCCGAAGCTGGTGAAGATCGACCTCGTGAAAAACGAGGTCGTGCAGACGATCCCGTTCGGGGAAAAGATCGCGCCGGAGAAAAGTTACCTGAATGATGTGCGCGTCGACGTGAAGACGCAGACCGCGTTTATCACCGATTCCGGGCTCGGCGCCATCGTGGTGGTCGATCTGACGACAGGGAAAGCGCGCCGCCTGCTGGAGGGCGATCGCGCCACGCAGGCCGAGAAGGATTTCAAGCTGCACGTGATGGGCCGCGAACTGCTCGGCGAGAACGGGAAGCCGCCGCAGATCAACTCCGACGGCCTCGCGTTCGATCGACTGAACGGTTTTCTCTATGTTCATGCGCTCACGGCGAAGACGCTTTACCGCGTCAAAATGGTCGACCTGCGGAATCCGCGCCTAACGAAAAGTGAATTGAGCGCGAAGGTGGAGAAGGTCCTGGAAACGCCGCCGCCGGACGGAATGTCGATGGGCTCGAATGGAAAGTTGTATCTCACCGACATCGAGCACGGCGCGGTCGTGCTCTTCGATCCGCAGACGAAAAAGATCGCGCCAGTGCTCGCGGACGGGCGCCTGAGTTGGCCCGACAGCCTCGCGTGGGGACCGGACGGCGCGCTCTACGTGACGGCGTCGCAAATTGAAAACATGCCGCGCTTCAACGGCGGCAAGAGCCTGCGCGCGACGCCGTATCGGCTCTTCAAGATCACCGGTGCGCTCGCGGCACCGTGAGAGAGGGCGCGCCGGTTGTCATCCCGAGCCGGAGCGCCGACTCCGCTGCGCTCCGCTCGGAGTGACGAGGTTTTCAGGCGTCCTCTAAGCGAAGGTGCGCGACGCCGCCTTACAAAACGCCCCGCACGGCGCGGCGCACGGTTTCGGTGATCCAGCCGTAAACCAGGTGTGAAGCGAGCGCGTAAACGTGTGTCGTTAGGGGAATTTCCTGCGGGGGTTTCGAGAGGCCGGCTTTCGGCACCGCCACTTCATCGACCAGGACGAAAACGGCCGTGCCGAACGCGAGGCCGTCGCCGATCGTGACCACTGGCGCGACTTCCGCGAGCGCCCCGTAGAGTGCGGCCGAGCCGGCGCCGATGCCGTAATGCATCGCTTCGCCGGCCACCGGTTTGTAGGCTGCGGGAACTTTTCGTCCCGTGATCTTTTCCGAGAGGAGGTTTGCCGCTTTCACGTTCGCGGGGTCGGCTTTCCGACCGGGCTGCTTCTTTGAGGGATGGATTGCTTCCGCAGTCGCGCTCCAGGCAGCCTGGAATTGCTCCATCAAAAAAGACGCGAGCAAACCGCCGGCGATGCCGGCCACCGCGCCTTTCAGAAAATCGATCTCATCACTCTCGTCATACAAAAATTGCATCGTCAGATCCTCCCGGTTTCGAAACGCTTCCGCAAAGAAATCGAATCCGCCGAGCCCGGCGCGCCCACCCGGGCGGTGATTCGTTGCCGCGTTGTGAGTCGGCGTTAGGTGCGCGAAGCTTGTCATCAGTTGCGCTTTATCTTGAATTCGGGGATCGCTTTCTGCACAAGAAGTCTCTCGTGACATGACTCCGTCGCCCTATTTTTTCCTCGTTGTCTTCTGCGGCGTGGCGCTGGTTTTTCCGATCGCGCCGCTCGCATTGGCGTGGCTTTGGCGGCGCTTTTTCCAAACGCCGAAGCCGGGCGCGGCAAAAAACGCCACCTACGAATGCGGCGTCGAATCGTTAGGCGGCGCGCAGGTCCAGTTTCAATCGCAGTTCTACCTTTACGCAATCATCTTTCTAATCTTCGACGTGGAATCGATCTTCCTCGTGCCGTTCGCGGTCGCGTTCACCGGGCTGCCGATCGGCGCCTTCATCGCGATGCTCGTGTTTCTGCTTCTGCTTCTGGAAGGCCTCGTTTGGGCGTGGAGCAAAGGTTGCCTCGATTGGGTAAAATAATGAGCGAGCAAATCGACGAGGGACTTAAGAACGAGCTGCAGAAGCAAGGCATCTGGGTCACCTCGATGCAGGAGCTTTATAATTGGGGCCGCAAGAATTCGATCTGGCCGTTGCAGTTTGGTCTCGCCTGTTGCGCGATCGAGATGATCGCAACCGCCGCGTCGCGCTACGATCTCGCGCGCTTCGGCGGCGAAGTCTTTCGCCCGTCGCCGCGGCAGGCCGATCTGATGATTGTCGCCGGGACCGTGACGAAGAAAATGGCGCCGCAAATCGTGCGGCTCTATAACCAGATGCCCGACCCGAAGTATGTGATCTCGATGGGTGCCTGCGCGATCTCCGGCGGCCCGTTCAAGCAGGGTTACAACGTTCTGAAAGGGATCGACCGCTACATTCCGGTTGACGTTTACATTCCCGGCTGCCCGCCGCGGCCGGAAGCGCTGCTCCACGCGTTTATGGAATTGCAGCGCAAAATCGACGGGCAAAAACTAACCGGCGCGGGCAAGGCAGCACACCTGCGCGCGGAGCAGCCGAGCGAGTTTCCGGTGCCGGAATTTGGTGCGCACGATCTGGTGCCGCCGGCGAATCCCGATCTTTTCCGCCCGCCACCGATTCAACGTTAGGCGAGAAACTCGGCGAAGGGCTGCGTCTTCAGTCGTTTCGTTCATCCTTTTCAATCTTTCTTGCGTTCGAAGGAATTGTTCGCCGGCTTGCTCTGCCACGTTATTCTTGGCTCCGACCGCACGATGAAATCGCTGGAAGAAACCAAGGCGCAGGTTGAACAAGCCATCCCCGGCTCCCACCTCGAAATCATTCCAAATCCCGGGCCGGCAAATCAGCCGTCGCTTCTTCTCGATCACGAACACGCGCCGGCGATCGCTCGCTTCCTGCGCGACGATCCGGCGTTGTGCTTCGACTTTTGCTCGAACGTCACCGGCGTCGATTGGCCCGATCGCACGGTGAAGAAAAAGGTGAAGGTGAAGAAGCTAGTCGAGGGCGAGGAGAAGGAAGTTGAGGAAACGCACGAGGAGTTCTTCGCCGGTTATCTCGAAGCGGTCTACCACCTGTTCTCGATCGAACGAAAACACGGTCCAATCGTCGTTAGGCTGCGTACCGCCGATCGGACGTCCGGCGTGCACCTGCCATCCCTCACGCCGATCTGGCGAAGCGCGGAGTTTCAGGAGCGCGAAATCTACGATCTCTACGGGATCCATTTCGACGGTCATCCCGATCTCCGCCGCATCCTCATGTGGGATGAATTCACCGACCATCCAATGCGAAAAGACTACGTCGAGCCGGACGACTACGAATACGAGCCGACGCCGCACGACGAAGTGTTGGTGCGCGCAAAGGAACACCACGCGCCGCGTCCGACCACGGACGGCGCGGAGAATTTGGCCACAGATAAACACGGATGAAGAATTCGAAGATCTGCCTTCATCTGTGTCTACCTGTGTTCATCTGTGGCTGCCTTTCGTTCGTTAGGCTATGAGTGCGCCCGGCCTTCGCGCACTCGAGCAAGCGCCGCCGCGCCGGACTTCGCGCTTCGATGGCGAGCTGCTCGAGGTCTCGATGGGACCGCAGCACCCTTCGACCCACGGCGTCTTCCGCATGAACGTCGCGCTCGAGGGCGAGATCGTGAGAAAACTGAAGCCAGTCTTCGGCTACCTGCATCGCAATCACGAAAAGATCGGTGAGAACACGAGCTACCTCGGCTCGATGCCGTACACGGATCGGCTCGATTACTTCTGCTCTATGACCAATAACTGGGCCTATGCGCTCAGCGTCGAAAAACTCGCCGGGATTGAAGTCCCGGAGCGCGCCGAATATCTGCGCGTCATCCTCGCCGAGCTGACCCGGCTGGTGAATCACACCTCATTGTTAGGCTTCCTCCTCAGCGACATGGGCGCGTGGGGCACGCCGCTCATGTATGCCTTCCGCGAACGCGAGCGCGTTCTCGATCTCTTCGAGTCGCTCAGCGGCTCGCGCATGATGTGCGACTACATGCGCTTCGGCGGCTGCCGCGTCGATCTTCCACCCGGCTGGATGGAAGCCGCGCGTAAGATCATCGACAGCTTCCCGGCTTTTCTCGACGAGTTCGAAAAGCTCATCACGGAAAACGAAATCGTCATCGCGCGGACGCAGGAGGTTGGGAAAGTTTCCGCCGCGCTGGCGATCAACGCCGGCATTACCGGTCCCGGCCTGCGCGCGAGCGGGGTGAACTACGACATCCGCAAAGTCGATGGCTACGGGATTTATCCGCGCTTCAAATTTCGCGTACCGTTAGGCGATCACGGCGATTGCTACGATCGACTCATGATGCGCGTCCTCGAACTCCGCGAAAGCCTGACGATCCTGCATCAGGCAATGGACCAACTTCCGGAAGGCCCGATCATGAACCCGAAGGTAAAGATCCGCGCCTTCAAACCGCCCGTCGGCGAAGCCTACGGCCGGATCGAAGCCCCCAAGGGCGAGCTCGGCTTCTATCTGATCAGCGACGGAACCGCGAATCCGTATCGCTACCGCGTCCGCCCGCCAAGTTTAATCAACCTAACGATCCTCGAAGACATGTGCCTCGGCCACACCGTCGCCGACGTGATGGTCATTCTCGGCTCGATCGACATCGTCATGGGCGAAGTCGATCGTTAGGCGGAGGTCTTAACTTCCGCAAGGTGAGGCCGATCCGTCGCTAGGCGCGCGGTGATGCCATTTCGATCAAGCTCGAGAAAACGCGACGAGCCAAACGCAAGAACCACATCTGTCAGCCGCGCTCGAAACAGTCGACATCTTGGCTTGCAGAATACTCGATCCGCCCCGTGCCGGCCTTCCGACAGCGCACCGGGAGCTGACGAACTTGATTTGTTTGATCAGGGCAGCGTCACGATAGAATCTGGGTCCCGTGTCACAACTCCCTCGCATCCGTTTATGTCCCGTCGAACCGGGCGATTTGCCGCTGTTCTTCGAACACCAACGCGATCCCATCGCGGTGGCGATGGTTGCCTTCAAGTCGCGGGATCGCGCGGCGTTCGACCGGCATTGGGCGAAGATCCTCGCCGACGAGACGGGCCTGATTAGGACGATCGTTGTCACGTCTGATGTCTCGCCGGAACCCTCAGCTAAGGACCACGTCGCAGGGAACATCGTGAGCTGGAATTCGGACGGGAAGCGCGAGATCGGCTACTGGATTGACCGCGCGTATTGGGGCCGCGGCATCGCCACCGCTGCGCTCTCCGCTTTCCTCCGCCTGGAACAGACGCGGCCGCTTTACGCCGGCGTGGCGAAGCACAACCTCGCTTCGATCCGCGTCCTGCAAAAATGCGGGTTCACGTTCCTCGTCTCCACCGCCGAGGCATCAGATGACGCCGACGATTCGCGCGTTCTACTGGTGCTCGCGGGAGAGGATGGAAATTGAAAGCCACGAAGCCAGAAAGCGGTTGAAGCAGGAAAGAGGATGGATCTTGATCTGCTTCCTGGTTTTCTGGCTTCCAAATCCAAATCCTCTTTTTCCTGCGTTCCTGAAGCCGGAACCGTTCTCGATCCACTGCGAGACGGTGACTGGCGCAAGCTGATCTTCTCGCCTCCACTACAGACAGCGCTGCAAGCACCGCGATGAATGGTTCGGGTTCGCTGGTTGCGAGCGGCGGCGAGGGGTGTTTGCTGCGAACGTCATCACATGAGTATCCACCGCTTCGATCACTTTGACCTTCGCGTGTCCGACTTCGCGGAAGCCCGGAAATTTTACGACGTATTCCTCCCGGCACTCGGTTTCCCGAAGATCCGCGCCGCGGAAACCGAGGTCAGCTATTCCGCCGAGGGAGAGCACAAGACGACGCCCTTCATCGGTCTCAACGAGGAACCGGGCCATCGCGGCAACGCCAACCGCTTCGCCTTTTGGGCGGACACGGAAGAAGAAGTCAACCGCCTCGGCGCGATCATCCGCGAGGCCGGCGGGCAAAACGTCGAAGGCCCGGAGTATTGCCACAGTACACACCGGGCTACTACGCCGTGTTTTTTGAGGATGCCGACGGCAATAAGTGGGAAATCTGCTGTCGCAACGCCCGCGTGCGCTGAACGAGACTTGGGCAACGAGTGTCGATAGTAAGCTCTGACCCCTCACTTTGCCGTTCCACCTCGATAAGGCTCGTCATCGCGAGAACAAATCGATATCTTGTCAGGGATGACGGCTGAAATTGCGATCTTAAACAAATCGGCCGTCGCATTAGCCGCTGACAGCGCAGTTACCATTCAAGTCGGCAGCGGCCAGAAGATCTACAATACCGTAAACAAGCTCTTCACGCTCTCGAAGTATCAGCCAGTCGGTATAATGGTCTACGGGAATGGCGAGTTCATGGGCGTGCCATGGGAATCGATCATCAAAGCGCACCGGCGCGAGCTCGCAAAGACCGAACATGGGACGCTTCGCGAGTACGTCGATGGCTTCATCGCTTGGTTGTCCGCCGCAAAGTTGCTCTTTCCCGAAACCCTGCAGACCCAAATCGCAGATTACATCGCGCACAACTATCTGGCCCAGCTAAAAGCGCAGATTGAGCAGCAGGCGGCTGCTGCCTTGGCGGCGGCGAAGCCTCTCGACGGGGATCGCGTCACTCAGATTGTCAGAGATTTAATCAAAACCGAGAAGGAACAACGGCTGGCGATCCCGAGGCTTCCAACAATCCAAGCTGATTTTGAAGAGGCGTTCGCCGCGAAACACGCGCAGGCGATCGAAAACGCCCGCGCAAATGTTTTTCAGCAATTGCCGATGGACGCTTCCGATATCGAAGCGCTGCCGCAACTGGTCGCGTCTTTGTTTTCACGCGACTTCTTCGGCCCCGGTGCTTCAGGAGTGGTGATTGCAGGCTTTGGTCGCGACGAGGCGTTTCCGTCGCTTGTGCACTGCTCTTTCGAGTCTCTGATAGACGGGTCTCTCAAATGGAAGGAACTCGAAGCTTCGACGATCGATCCAATAACGAACTACGCGACCATCATGCCGTTCGCACAACGTGAAATGGTGGACACTTTCCTTTCCGGAATCGATCCAATCTACAAAGCGACAATTCTGCAGGCACTTGAGCAAGTCCTTCGCACAATCGGCTAACCAAATCTTCGAATCTTTGCCTGACTCGATCCCACAAAAGGATCTGCTGAACAAAAAACTGACGGATAATGTCCCGGAACTCATCAATGCCTTCAACATCCAGCTCGATAACTACAGCAGGCACCGCCACATTTCGCCGGTGGTGAATGCCGTCGGCGCGCTGCCGAAAGACGAGCTCGCCGCCATGGCGGAATCACTTGTTAACTTGACGTCGTTCAAACGGCGGGTGTCGACCGACGCCGAAACTGTCGGTGGGGAAATCGATGTGGCGGTAATTTCGAAATGCGATGGCTTCGTCTGGATCAAGAGGAAGCACTATTTCGAAGCTAGCAAAAACCCTCAATTCGCAGCAAACTACTACCGGGACGACACCTAATGGAGACAAAACGCACAAAGACAGCTCACGCTGAGCGACAGCAAATGGAGAAACAGTTTGGAACGCTCGATGAATTTCGGCGCGCGTATTTCCCGAAAGATTCGGAAGGTGGAGCGAACCCGTTTGACCCCGAGTCCATCGGCAAAGAGCTGGCCCGCCGCTCGGCAGTACTTGTGAAGTCCGCGTTCGCCTCAATTTAGCGGCAGCTTCACAAAGGAGAACCAGCAGAAGGGGTTGGGTCGGCAGAAGCGTGGGAAGCGGGGTGAGCGCTTTAATCGTGCAAATTCAGGCGGGCGGCGCTTGATAGCATGCTCGGCAAACGTAGGTCTTGCACGATTCAAGCGCCGCCTCATGACACTCATGAGCGGATGATTTCCGGAATTCCGAGCCCGGTGAGGTATTCGAATGTCGGCTCGTAGAACTCCGGCATACGGGTTGGATCGTTGGAGTCGCCGGGAGGGACGAAGATGATCATCCCCTGTCTCGCACGTGTCAGTAGGACGCGGTCGTTTCGCAGGAATGTGCGGTTGTCCGCGTTTGCGATATTGCACCAGCGGTCCCCGCGGAAATCATGGTAGTTCCACGCCGACCCGTTAAAGCGAAAGTCGCTGCACCAGGCGACACAGGCCCAATCGAGCTCAAGTCCCTGCACCTGAAACTCCGTGGCGGCGTCTTCTAAGTAGTAACTGGACCGGGTATCGTGGCGTTCGTTAAGGAAGTAGTGCACTGGATCGACCGCCACCCGGATATCGATCGCGTGCGGTTTCAGTCGCATCGCTTTCGATGAAGCGACGAGCCCATAGCGTTCTGTTCCTCGTGCCTTTGAGCGAACCCATTCCCGTGCAGTTTCGATATCACGCGTGATTGCGATTGGGAATCTTGGGGCCAATGCCGCAAACGCCCATTTTGCCCGCGCCTCGTCACAGTCGAGCAACGCCTTGACGAATGCCGACACGTTCTCAGCGCGGAATGAACGCATGGAAACCGCTAGATGCAGCGAATCATCGAGGTGCGTCTGTGGGCGCTCCTGCACCACGCTGACTGTCTCGTTCGTCGCATATTCGCTGTCGGTGAGGCGCGACGAGATGAACATCTCCCAATTTGGAAAGCTGCGGTGCACGGCCTCGATCCACGCTTCGATGCCAGCTTCGCCGGTGTTGATCTCCTGACCTCCGCCGACGAGGCAGACGATCACCGCCCAATCCCTATGCCGGTCCATGTAGGAGATCAGAAACTCCGGTTCCGATTGCGAGAAGCCCGGCCGATTCTTCTTGCGCTGCATGAAGTTCGCCGTTTGCCGCAGGTTCCACGCGCGTTGCACCTCATCGAAGATTACGACGTGCTCAATCGGCGGTCCGCTATCGATCAGCCCATCGTCGCGGAAATGATGCACGTTCTGAATGAAGGCTTTTACCTTCGTCCGGATCTCTCCTTTCCGAATTCTTTCAGGCGACTTTTTGCTCCGCTCGAACTCGTCGCGGGTGAGAGCTTCACAAAGAACTGCCACGAGCGGACCGTTCCCGGAGAGAAAGACAGCGTGCGTCGGCTCGTGAGCGTCACGCCGGCGTGTCGCGAGGTTTAGCCCGACGAGCGTCTTCCTGGCCCCGGGCACACCTGTTACGAAGCAGATTCGTTTGAAACCTTTCGCTTGTGCTTCGTCCACCAACTCCTCGATTCGCTGCGAAGTTATATTCAGATTTTGGGCTCCGGCATCGAACCGCGCGATCGCTTCGACAGAATGCTGCGCATAGAGCGAACGCGCTGCTTCGACGATTGTGGGTGTCGGATGGTAGGAGGCAAGCGACCAAGCCTCGGCATCCATTGTAGCGCCGCCAATCTCCGCAAGGGCAGCGTCGAGAATTCCGCGAAAGCTTGCGGGATCAAGAACCACCGGCCGGTAAAGCTTGTCCGCGTCAGCCTGTAGTTCGACAGCCGGACATTCAATTGCTTCAGTCGCGATCAGGAGCGGAACAATCGAGGCGTCATGACTTGCCTCATGAAAATTCTTTAGATCGAGTCCGTAGTCCCAAACCTGATCGACCGCAGAACGATCGAACGTCTTCTCGCCGACTTTGAATTCGACAGCGAAGACCACCGGCCCGATCACCAGCACCACATCAATCCGCCGCCCCATGCGTGGGATGTTGAACTCGAAGAAGATCGAACCGGTGAGACCGACGAGTTGACCGCGCAGTATCTCGATCTGGGCGAGCCACGCATCGCGTTGTGTCGGGAGCAGAGCGAAGGTGCCATTAGTGGATAGGTGTCCGATCACGGTCTCAGGAGCCGCGGCAAGAAATTCCGCTATGGAAGCGCCATACCAATAACGCATCGACGTCGCCTTGGTTCCGATCATAACGACATCGACTTCCACTGGCGCGGAGTGAAACAAAATCAGTTGCCGTTGACCAGGAGAACCCGACAGATCGCAAACGGGCCTCGGTGTACCACTCCCCAGCAAACGTCTGACGGCCGCCTTCAGTTCCGGTCGTCGGGGAGCGGCGTTGTCACTGCGGAATGGCGGCGGTAGCTACCTTTTCTTGTCTGTTTCCCGTCGCGCCTCGTGCTCTTGCGTGCGGTCCTCGAGCCATTGTTCGATCGGCTTCTCCCTGATCAGAAACCGGAACCCTCCCGCTATGGCACGGTCCTTCGTCCGCTCGACATCAAGATCGTCGAATGGAACGGTGTGCGGGACAAATTTCGTTCCGCCTTCTTCCACGGTGATGAAGTGGAGCTGGTCGTCCACGCGCCAGTAATCCGCCACGGTGTAACTGGTCCCGTCGTTGAACACTAATTGTGGATAGCTTGCCGAAGCGCTGCCCAAGAACACATAGATCGGGGATGGCAGCGTGTAGTCGATGACAGGGTAAGAGAGCCGTAGTGACCGGGATACCGGTACGGGAGCGGCGCGTATGATTGAACCAGCCACGGGGGGCACCAGCCCGGGAAGTGCGTCACTCGCACCACTGGGCGCGAGTGTACGAAGTGCCGATACCGGAACCTTTGCGGGAAAGCAGTTCCACTCGTCGCGAGCAGTGCGAGCAGTGCGCAACAGATCGTCCGCCCCATACCATATGTTCCGTTCG
>JBDTIQ010000229.1:0-3264 GCA_039936335.1 Chthoniobacterales bacterium | reverse complement strand
CTCTTGATCCGCTGGGAAAAACAAAGCGCCCTCTATCTCGCTTTCGCCACCCTTGGATGTTGTCTGATCGCTTCACGTTTCCTCTAATCTCTTCTTATGCACACTTACTTTTCGGATAGCTTCTAGGCGTTAGGCGACTTCCCCGGCGGCGGCCCCGCTCGCCCAGGCCCATTGAAAATTGTAGCCGCCGAGCCAGCCGGTTACGTCCACCACTTCGCCGATGAAATAGAGGCCGGGCACGCAGCGCGCTTCCATCGTTTTCGAGGAGAGTTCGCTCGTCGCGACGCCGCCGACGGTCACCTCCGCTTTCGGGTAACCTTCGGTGTCATCGGGCGCGATCGGCCAGGCGTGGACGAGGTTGGCGAGTTGCTCGAGCTCAGATTTCCGGAGTTGCGCGAGCGGTTTCGCGGGGGCGTAGCGTGCGCACCAGGCCGCGGCGAAACGCGCGGGCCAGACGCGCTCGAGCAGCTGTTGCGCGGTCAGCTTGGAATCGCGCTGCCAGCTGTCTCCGGGTTCGTCAGGCAAGAGATCAAGCGTGAGCGCTTCGCCCGTGCGCCAGAAGGACGAGATTTGCAGGATCGCCGGACCACTCAATCCGCGGTGCGTGATCAACATCGCCTCGTCGAACGCCGCGCCTCCCGCCTGCGCGCGGACCGGCAACGACACACCTGACAGTTCCTCGAATTCGTTACGTACAAAAGCGAGCGGGACCAGCCCCGGCCGTGGCTCGACGAGGGCGAGCCCGAACTGCTCTGCCATCCGGTAGCCGAAGTCCGAAGCACCTAATTTCGCGAAAGACAATCCGCCGGTTGCGATCACCAGCGACTCGCACTCCAGCGCGCCGCGATTTGTGCCTAACGAAAAGCGCCCGCCTCGCTCGACCGTCTCGACCCGGCAACCGCAGCGCACGTCCACCTCCGCGATCGCGCATTCCGCGAGCAACATCTCGATGATCTGCCGTGAGCTCCCGTCGCAGAAAAGCTGCCCGAGCTTTTTCTCGTGAAACGCGATCCGGTGTTTCTCGACGAGCGCGATGAAATCTTCCGGCGTGTAGCGCGCCAGCGCCGAAGTGCAAAAGCGCGGATTCTCCGACAGGTAATTCTCCGGCGACGCGCCGAGATTGGTGAAATTGCAACGACCGCCGCCCGAGATCGCGATCTTCAGTCCGACGCGCGCATTGTGTTCGAGAAGCGCGACGCGCCGCCCGCGCCGGCCAGCCGTGAACGCGCACATCATTCCGGCCGCGCCGCCGCCGATCACGATCACGTCGTAAGTTTCCATCTGCGAGCCTGGGAGATCGTTTCCGAGTTCGCGCGCGTCATTCCGCGTATTCATGTCGAGGAGTGAGCTCCGCGGATCCAGAACGTCGCTTGAAGTCGCCATGAAATTTCGAAGCGCGCTCCCCCGGCGTCGCGGAGCTCCGCCCTCCAGGAAGGTCGGCTGGCCCTAGCCTTCGTGCTCCTCGCTGACAGTTTTCCCCGTCTTCGATTCCTCCAAATCCCAGAGCAGCCAATCGTCGTTCGGCACGTATTTCTTCAACCGGTTATCCCAGCGTTGCGGGATCTGTTGCGTCAGCTTCTCGAGAAACGGAAGGAGCGGGTTCTGCGGGGTGCGCGCCGTTTCCTGTTCGTCCATCGGGATCGCCCCCCAGCCGAATTTCTCCTGGTACTCCGCAAAGCCGAAACCGTCGAAGAAGTTACCGCTCCCGACGAGCGGCATGTACCAGAGACTGGGGGTGGCGCGTGGGTTCGGCTTGATCGGCACATCCGAGACGAGCCGATCGAGCAACTGCAGCGCGTGCGTATCGCGCGCCTGCTCGAGATGGGCGCGCAGGAGCTCGAGCGCCGGGAATGTCACCGGCGGACTCACGAACAGCACCGGCTTCCATTGCAGCCGCGAGAGCACGATCTCGTGCACCGTGCCGACGCTATAGATATTCGTCAGCACATAGGCAATCGTGAAATCGCTCGTATCGACCATCCGCAGATCGATGTGGAGCGTTTCCCAGAACTTCTCCGCGCACCCCGAGCGCTTCTCGTCGCCCGCCTGGCCCTGCTCGAAAGTCCACTTCTCGCGCACATCGACCGTGTTCACATCCTCGAGGCCGTACTCCTGCGCGCCCCGCACACCCGGCTTGAACCAGGGGTCGAAAACAATCGCGCCCTGCGCCCGGAGGAAATCGCCAACCCGGTTGCGCCAGCCGAGCTTCTTCTCGTCCGCGCGCGACGCGACAAAATCCATCGGCCCAGAAAGATAAACGCGCGCGCCGCGCAGGAAGTGATGTTCGCTCATGCACGAAAGGATAGCGCGACTCGCAGGAGAAATAAAAGCTGCTTCGCCTGCGGTCCTCCGTCCGCGCCACATCTCGAGCCCTTGACAAGGAAACCACCCATTGTGGTCGGCGAGGGTTCAGCCCGCAAAATACCGACAGAAAACCAAAAAAGACGATTAACAGTGATATCACTGTTAATGAAGAGCGGCATCACAGTTAATGAAGAGTGATATCGCTGTTGATGAAGCGCGGCATCACTGTTGATGAACAGTGGCATCGCAGTCGACTGAAGGTGAGGTTCCCTTCCTGCAACTAAGGGCAACCGGCGCAGCTACGACTCCGAGGTGGCGGCGTGGGAGATTCACCCGGTGATGGAACTCAGCGAAACGGCAGCCGTCCCTTTGGTCCGACCCTTGGCGCCCCAGGTAGAGCCTGGCCCCGTCGGCCGCTCCCACGCTGGCGGCAGTGTGCACGCCCGCTCCGACAGCGGCTCCGCAAGAGTTCGTCACGTTGACGCGGGCGGTCACGATCCAAATCCCCTGCGGGCAGACGACGATTCCCGCGGGCACGAGATTGCCAGTCGTGTCGCGCGATGCTGAAACGGTGACGGTCCCTGATCACGTACCCTCAGCTGGTCTGCCTCGATAGTTGTTAAACTTGCTCAAAAGTAATCTTGCCAATCGGAGATCGATCTGTTGAAATTCAACAGAGTTCCCAGTTGTAGGTGTTTTTCTCGGACTATCGCCTGAGCAGCCTAGGCTCAACTTCGTAGTGCAACATTTGCTAGGTCTGAAGGAAGCATTGATTGGGTGTTTTGTAGCCATGTCTTTTCCTAGGTCGGTTATTGAGGTGTGTGGCGATTAGATCGCATTCGCTTTGCGTGATTCGGGCCATCGTCTGACCTTTGGGGAGATACTGCCGGATGAGTCCATTGGTGTTCTCGTTCGTGCCGCGCTCCCAGCTGTGATGCGGGGTGGCGAAGTAGAACTTGA
>JBDTIQ010000228.1:0-4514 GCA_039936335.1 Chthoniobacterales bacterium | reverse complement strand
ACGGCGTTAAAGCCGAGCTTCCTTCTCGCCGCGCTGCTGCTCGTGGCGTTGCTCGCGTGGCAAGTGGTCAGACTACGGCGCCCAGTTTTGGAAAAGGCGATCTTCTTCCTGCTCCCGATCGCGGCCGTCTTCTCGATTGCGGCGGCGCAGCGTGCGCTGACCCGCGATGACGAGCTGACGCATCTCTTTTTGCCGCGGACGCTCTTCGCGTTTCACGCGCGATTGATCGACGCGCAGATGCGGCGCGATCTCGCCGCCGGTGTCGTGCCTAACGGATCGCGGGATTTCGTGAAACAGGCCGCGGCCGATCTGGAAAAGGAAACACAACGGGACCGTGGGCGCGTGCACAGTTTTCCGCGGCTTGGCTACGATCCGGATTACCTCGCGAACGGGCACGACGCGCTGCTCTGGCGCTGGCGTTACTCGTTAGGCAAAAAGGAATATCCGAAGTTTTTGCACTACTGGTATTGGCGCAGCCTGCGCGAGGAGCCGCTCGCGTTTGCCGAGAAAATCCTCGGGCAGATTGGCGTTTTTTATCGTTGGGATTGCCCGGCGTTTCGGACGCACCACAGGTTGCCGTTGGATTACGGCGTGAGCCAGTCGGCCATCGCACAGCCGGCGACCGCCAAGTTGCTCGCGCAGTCGTCCGCCGGGCGGGCCCTCGCGGCGCAGCTGCATTTGCTCCGGTCCTATAAATGTGCGGCGAAGGAACCGATCGGGATCACGCAGGCGCAGAAGTTTCTTGGCTTCACTTTTCTGGAGGTCTTCCTGCTTTCGCTCGTCGGGATTTATCCACTCGTTAGGCACGGTTTCGGGGCTGCGGCTGGTTTACTGATGATTCTTTACGCGCTGGTTTTCTGCAACGTGCTCAGCATCTCCGCGATCCATACGATGGAGGTTTCGCGCTATTCCGAAGTGCTCTTTCTCATCGCGCTCCTTGCATATCTCTGGGCGATTCGTTGCGGGATCGAATGGTTCCGCGCACGCCGGGGCGAGGCAACCTCTCGTTAGGCGAAGAAGTGGGATTCGGTGGCTCCTGTGCTATGTCATCGCATGGCCGAGGCTGCACCCAATGCAATTGCGAGCGCTAATGAACTGATCGTTCGCTTCGGCGCGCAGGTCGTGCTCGATCGTGCGTCGCTCACGATTCTGGAAGGGGAGCGCGTCGGATTGGTCGGGCGCAACGGCTCGGGGAAGTCGACATTTCTCCAGATCGCGGCGGGCGTGATGCCACCAGACGCGGGGGAAATGAATCGGCGGCGTGATCTCGTCGTCGGCTACATGCCGCAGATGTTTGAGCTCGACGAAACCGCCACGGTGCACGCCAACATTCTAGCCGGCGCAGAGCGCGTGCTCGAACTGATCGCGGAATACGAAACCGCGCCGCCCGAGAGCACACGGTGCGGGATCTTGCTGGAACAGATCGAGCATTTCGATGGCTGGAATCTGGAACATCGGATCAAGAGTCTGATCACGAATCTGCACGCGCCTAACGAGGAGCGTGCGGTCGCAACTTTATCGGGCGGCGAGAAACGGCGCGTCGCACTGTGCCGCGCGTTGCTGGCGCGTCCCGACTTTTTGATTCTCGATGAGCCGACCAACCATCTCGATACCGGCTCGATCGAATGGCTCGAGGATTTCCTCGCGCGCTACAGTGGGACGGCGCTTTTCGTGACGCACGATCGCTACTTCCTCGATCGCGTGGCGACGCGGGTGGTCGAGTTGTCGCGGGGAAAATTCTACAGCTACGCCGGCAACTACACCGACTACCTGCTCGCGCGGGCCGAGCGGGCGGCGGTCGAGGAAATGCAGGAGCACAAACGCCAGAAGTTTCTCAAGCGCGAATTGGCCTGGGTGCGGAAAGCGCCCCGCGCGCGCCGGACGAAATCGGTCGATCGGGTGGAGCGTTATTTCGAGATGGCCGCGCAGGAAGCGCCCGAGGCGGAGCTCGACGTAGATCTCATCATTCCGCCCGCGCCGAAGCTGGCGAACCGCGTAATCGAGTTGCGCGACGTCTCGATGGAACTGGACGGGCGCAAGCTGATCGAAAACCTCTCACTTAATCTTCAGCCTAACGAGCGGCTCGGGATCGTCGGGCGCAACGGACTCGGCAAGTCGACCCTGCTAAAAATCATGCTCGGCCAGCTCGCGCCGACGAGCGGCGAAGTGGAAATCGGTGCCCGCACCGAGATCAATTACGTCGATCAAAACCGGCTCCTGCTCGACGACGCGAAGACGGTTTTCGAGGAAGTGGGAGAGGGAAGTGAGTTCGTTAGGCTAGGCGAGGAATCGATCACGCTGCGCAGTTATCTGCGACGCTTCCTTTTCACCGAAGAGCGGATCAACACGAAGATCGAGCACCTAAGCGGCGGCGAGCGGAGCCGGGTTTTGCTCGCGAAAATCCTGAAGCGCGGCGGCAACGTTTTGATCCTCGACGAGCCAACGAACGATCTCGATCTTGGCACTTTGCGTTTGCTCGAGGAAGCGCTTGTCGGGTTCAAGGGCAACGTCATCGTGGTCAGCCACGACCGCTATTTTTTGAATCGGGTTTGCACGGCGATTCTCGCGTTCGAAGGCGACGGCGCGGTGCGCTACGCGGTGGGGAATTACGACTACTACCTGGAAAAACGATCAACGGCGGAAAAGTCGAACGCGGCGGTAGAGGTCGCCGCGCCTAACGAATCGGAAATCCCTCCGCCGAAGCCGCGCAAATTGAAGTGGAAAGAAGAGCGCGAACTGGCAGGCATGGAAGCGGCCATTCTCGCGGCCGAAGCCAAGGTCACGCAGCTCGAAAAACTCTTTGCGGCTCCGGATTTTTACGAGAAGCACGCAGCCGATTGGCAGAAACTCGAAACGGAATTACGTGAAGCGCGCGAGACCGTTGCGCGACTTTACGCACGCTGGGAAGCACTTGCCGGGCTTGCTGGGGAAAATAATCTTGCGGCTCAATAATTTGTTCCTATATTGCGCGCTCCCCGTCTCAGGTGCGTGAGTATAGTGGACACGGCTTGGAACGGTTTTTTTGTCGTCTGAAACTTCGGTGTTTCGACCGGCTGGAATGCACAAAAATGCCAACGATTAATCAACTCATTCGCAAGGGACGGAAGAAGGTTTCGGTGAAATCAAAATCACCGGCGCTGAAGAATTGTCCGCAGCGGCGCGGCGTCTGCACACAGGTGATGACGCGCACGCCGAAGAAGCCGAATTCCGCGTTGCGCAAGGTCGCGAAAGTTCGCCTAACGAATGGCCAGGAAATCATTGCCTATATCCCGGGCGAAGGTCACAATTTGCAGGAACACTCGATCGTTCTCGTGCGTGGCGGACGTGTGAAAGATTTGCCGGGTGTGCGGTATCACATCGTCCGCGGCACGCTCGACGCCCTCGGGGTGGACGGTCGTCGCCGGAGCCGTTCGAAATACGGCGCGAAACGTCCGAAGGCCGGTGCGGTCGAGGAAGGCAAGAAGAAGAAGAAGTAATTTATGTCTCGTCGTCGCAGAACCTATTCAAAGGAAGAGAAAGTCGACTCGCGTTATGGCAGCGTGGCGGTCGCGCGGCTGATTTCCACCGTGATGAAACGCGGGAAAAAATCGCTCGCCGAGCGGATCGTTTACACCGCGATCGATAAGTCGCGTGAAGGCTCCGATGCGGTCGATCCGCTCGAAGTCGTGAACAAGGCACTCGAAAATGTGCGCCCGCGTCTCGAGGTAAAATCGCGTCGTGTCGGTGGTGCGACGTATCAGGTTCCGATGGAAGTCACGGCTGCGCGGCAGGTCTCACTCGCGATGCGTTGGATCGTGACCTTCGCCGATAACCGTCGCGGCATGCCGATGGCAGATGCGCTTGCGCATGAGCTACGCGATGCGGCCGCTGGCCAGGGTAACGCGATCAAGAAACGCGACGACACTCACAAGATGGCGCAGGCGAACCGCGCTTTTGCTCATTTCCGCTGGTAACCAGTTTTCCGTCATGGCCTCTGCTACTTTAGATAAACCCAAGTCGGCGAATCCAAATTCGCCGAACCGTAAGTATCCGCTTGAAAGAACGCGGAATATCGGCATCGCCGCGCACATCGACGCCGGCAAAACGACGCTGACTGAGCGCATTCTTTTCTACACCGGCACGATCCACCGAATCGGCGAAGTGCATGAAGGCACGACCGTGACCGATTGGATGGAGCAGGAACGCGAGCGCGGCATCACGATCACGTCGGCCGCGACGACTTGTGCTTGGACGCAGAAGTCGGAGCCGGGCGTTTACAAGATATTCGACAACTTGAAGATGCGCGTGAACATCATCGACACGCCGGGTCACGTGGATTTCACGGCGGAAGTGGAGCGTTCGCTCCGCGTGCTCGATGGCGCGATTGCGGTTTTCGATGCCGTTGCCGGTGTGCAGCCGCAGTCGGAAACGGTCTGGCGCCAAGCGAACAAGTATCTCGTTCCGCGGATTGCATTCATCAATAAGATGGATCGCGTCGGCGCCGACTTTGACGCTTCGATCGATAGCATGCGCAA
>JBDTIQ010000227.1:0-8784 GCA_039936335.1 Chthoniobacterales bacterium | reverse complement strand
GCCATGCCGACGCGTTCGAGTGCTTCATTCGCGAAGGTTTTTCGTTCGCTCGCCGGCATGCCGCGATAGGTGAGCGGCAGCTCGACGTTCTCGAAAACCGTGAGATCGCCGATCAGGTTGAAGCTCTGGAAAATGAAACCGATTTCGCGATTCCGGATCCGGGCGCGCTCGGGAAAGGAGAGGTTCGCGACCTCGCCACCCTTCAGTGAATAGCTGCCGTCCGATGGCGTGTCGAGCAGGCCGAGGATGGAGAGGAGCGTCGATTTCCCGCAGCCCGATGGGCCGGCGATCGAGACGTATTCGCCTTCGCGAATGTTCAGGTGAATGCCCGAAAGCGCGTGGGTCTCGACCTCGTCAGTGAGGAAGACTTTGGTGACGCCGTCAAGGTGGATAAGGGTTGGATTTCCGTTGTTCATATATGGTTAGAGATGTGAGGTGGTGAAATGGATTCGTTAGGTAATTGACTGGAAAAGTTTTAGCGAGAAAGTGGAGGGTGAGCCTGGCTGAGATAAAGAGCGCGATCGATCGCCTGTCGGGATGAGGATCAGCTTCATCTTCGGAGCTATCCGCAGGACAAAACGAGACCTTCGGCCGAGCGCATCGCGCAGTGGAGTCGGACGATGCGTGCGATGGATGCCGGGGAAAAGTTTACCTCCGAGCAGGTAGAGGAGTTGTGCCGCCGTCTTGAGCAGAACGATTTGTGAACGACGGCTGGCGCTTTTCGGTCAGCGACCGGGTCATCGAGTTTTTTTTCCACGTGAAAACCCGGGATCGCCAGCGGGTTGTTGCGTTGATCTTGCTGTTGACCAGGAACCCATAAGTCCAGCCCAATACGAGCGCCGTTGATCCGATCGGCCGCGAAATTTCGCTCATCCGTTTGGAGGGTTTCGAAATAGTGTATTGGCTGGATCATTTCGTGAAAGAAGTTCGAGTGGTCGAGGTCAGAAAATCCAGAATCAGTTCAGCTGGATCCGATCGTGCGAATCGTAGGCGCTCGTATCGGAGAGGATGACCTGGTCGCCGACGTTCAAGCCGCTCAGGATTTCGATCGTGTTAACGGAACTGCGGCCGAAATGGACCGGGGTGCGGACTGCTTCGCCGTCCTTCGTGAGTTTGAATACGCCGACCGTCGCGCCGTCCTGCGCGAAAGCGGGGCGACCGACGTAGAGAACGTTGTTCAGGCGTTCGAGTTCGATCGTGCCGTCGACACTCAGGTCGGGCCGGGCGCCTTTTGGCAGCTTGCCATCCAGCGCGACGTCGACCGTGACGGTCCCTTGCTCGACCGCCGGATCGACGCGGATGACGTGACCAGCGACGATGCCGTTGCGAGTGTCGATCGACGCCGGCTGATTGATTTGAATATCCTTCGCCTGCGTCTCCGCGATCTTGATTTGCGCCTTCAACTTCGTCGGATCAGCCACGCGGGCGATGTTGGTGCCAGGGATGACGCGTTGGCCGACTTCGACGGGAAGTTGCTGGAGCACGCCAGCCATGCCGGCGCGCACGTGGAGGTTATCGACTTCCTGGAGACGCAAGGCCGCGGAAGCTTTGAGTTGATCGAGCGTCGCCTGTTTCGAGGCGATCTGTGGAGCGATCGAATCCTGGGCAAACTGGAGCCGCTTGCCTTCGATTTCGTCGCGCTTCGCGAGCTCATCGCGTTTGATGATCGAGGTTTTGTATTCGAGGTCGGCGATCAGGCCGTTCTTCTTCAAGTTGTCGTTCGTCTCGGCTTCCATCTTCGCCTGCTGGTATTCCGAGTGGACTTGCGCGGCGGTCGATTCCTGGTTCAGGAGCTCGCGCTGCAAATTCGCACGCAAGGTGACGAGCTCGGCTTCGCCGGCTTTCTCCTGCAATTCCGCGTCGCGCGCCGCCTGCTGCAGATCGGGGCTGGAGAGTTCCACCAGCACCGTGTCGGGCTCGACGTGCGCGCCCGGCCTAACGACGATTTTTTCGACGCGACCTTCTTTCGCCGCGGTGATCCAGCGGATGTCTTCGGGAACGAGCGTGCCGAGGCCGCGCACCTGGCGCAGCATTGGTCCGCGCTTCACGGTATCGATCCAGACCGAGGAGCGATCGACGCTCGGCGCGGCCGGTTTCAACCGCGAGATCACGACGGTCACGAGGATCAACGCGAGGATCGAAGCGCCACCGATCAAGAGGCGGCGCTGCCGCTTTTTCTTCGCGATGTGCGGGCGCGGAACATCCATCGTGGACGTTGCCGCAGTGAACCCGGGCTTGGGCACGAGTTCCTTTTTCTCGCCCGCAATCACTTCGAAGTTGCGTTGCTCCATGTCACGTCGATCCCGGATCTCCTTAGAGAATGCCGGTGTGTTGGATGAGAGAGGCCACGGCCTGGACGCCATTCACGATCGGCAAGAGCGCCGTCGCGATCAGCGCGGCGAAAACCGCCGCTTCGACCGCGAAGCCGCGCGGCTCTTCCGCCGCAAAGTAATCACGGCTGATGTCGCTGAAGGCGGAGGTGTCGAAATGCGCCGGCTTTCCGCAAGTGCCTTTGAGGCTGCTCGCCTGGTAGGAAGCGGAGATTTCGGGGAAGCGGCCGCCGTTCTGGCGATTGCGTGCCTCGGTCTGGTGTCGTTTGCTTTGGCTCTGAATATGAGGTGTGTTTTTCATGGTTCGTTATCTCCTGTTTATTTGAGATGCGTTGGCTTCTCGATTTGGATTCAGGAAATTTCCTTTCGGTTTGTGCACTCTTATTGCAATGGCCGTGCCACGCGGATGGGTAAGTTATAAAGCGTTGCGAAGTGTAGCTTTATGACGGGTGAGAATCTTTCGTTAGGCAACTCCTTGCCTCGGACTTGGGATTAGGCTGTCCCAAATCCGGGACGCAATCGTGCGCTTGTCATCCTGAGCAAAGCGAAAGACCTCACAAGCAACCGATGGTAGTATTTCGCCTAACGAAAAGCACCACTGAAGGGACGCTTGTGAGATCCCTCGCCCCGCTCCGCCGGCTCGGGATGACGACGCACGCGGCGCGTCTAATTCCGACTTGTTAGGGCCTAACGAGGGAGGCGGAGAAGCGCTTCGCAGCCGCTGCGATCTCGCCGATTCGTCAGACTGAGCGAGCCGCCGTGCGCTTCTGCGATCTGCCGGCTGAGCGCGAGCCCGATCCCTGAACCGCCCGGTTTCGTGGTGAAGAACGGCACGAAAATATTCGCCGGGTTCATAATGCCCGGCCCCTGATCGCGGACCACGACTTCGCTGCATTCGGAGACGGCGCGCCAGCCGATCGTGACTTCGCCGGCGGTTTCGAGCGACGCATCGACGGCGTTGTGCAGGATGTTGATCAGAAGTTGCTCGATCTGCGCCTTGTCGGCGTTGATCGTCAGGTCGGGTCCGCCGGTGATGCGGACCGTGAGCCGCGTCTCCAGACTAACGACGCGCCTAACGAGCTCCTCGAGATCGATCGACTCCTTCTGCGGCGGCGGCAGGCGGGCGAGCCGGGCGTAGGCTTGCATGAAACGGCTAAGCGATTCCGCGCGGGTCGCGATCACGTTTAATCCGCTGCGCGCGTCGTCTTGCCAATCGGGCGGCGGCGGCTCGCGCCGGAGGAGAGATTCGAGGCTGCCGGCGATCGACTTGATCGGAGCGAGCGAGTTGTTCATTTCGTGACTGAGAACGCGGACGAGCCGTTGCCAGGCGACGCGTTCTTCTTCGCGCAAAGTGCGACTGAGATCGGTCAGCACGAGCAATTCATAAGGAAGTCCATGCTCGCGAAAAGCGCTCTTGCGCACGCCCCAGCGGCCGGACGCGCCGGGGAAATTGAGCGAGAGCGGCGCGTCTTCATTGGCGTCGAGACAAACCGCGAGCCCGAGATCGCTGGCGCGGCGGCCGAGCAACTTGTCGATCGGCTGACGGAGCAAATTTTCGCCCGCGCGATTCACGAGACGCAGCCGGCGTTCCGGATCGAAAGTGAAAACCGCGACGTCGATTTCGGCCATGATCGTGCGCAACAATGCCGTCGCCTCGAAAGCGCCGAGACGTTGTTTGCGAAGGGTTTCGCCGAGCTGATTGATCTCGAGCAGGACCTCACCGAGCGCGTCATCGGCGCGCGCGCCACGGGCCCGAATCGAGTAATCGCCCTCGCGCAACGCGGCGAGCAAATTGCTCATCGTCTGGAGCGGCCGCACGCTGTGATCACGCGCGCTCGTGAGAAAACCAAACGCGCAACCGACGATCACGAGCGTCAGCGTCCAATCGACTTTGGCGCTGAAATCGCCGAACCAAAGGAGCGCGAGCGCCGTGATCATGGCGGGCGTGACGGCTGCGATCGTGAGCCAGGTGAGTCGGCCTTCGTAGGACAAACGTCGCCGCGATTTGCGGGCAGGTTTCATGCAAAACTCTGGGGAGCACAGGCCGCTGGCCTGTTCTTTGCGGCGGCTCGCCGCAAAGCGTGCGCACAAGACGCTTCCCGATTGCGACCGATCCTGATTCGAACGATGCGCCTCGCAAGTTCGCGAAGGCGAGCCGCCTTCGCCCACAGGCAAGCGGCCTGTACTCCCCGGAGGCGGAATCGTCCCTCAAAGCCCATATTGTTGGAGGCGGCGATAAAAGGCGCTCCGGCTCAGGCCTAACGCCTCGGCCGCTTTGCGCGCGTTGCCGTCGTTGCGCGCGAGCGCTTTCTTGATCAAGAACGCTTCGACTTCCTCGAGGCTCATCTCTTCCAGCCGCGGCGAGCCGTCGGAGGTAGTCGTGAGACCAAGATCGTTTGCCTTGATCTGCGATCCTTGCGCCATCAGCACGGCGCGCTCGATCACATGATCGAGCTCGCGGACGTTGCCGGGAAATTCGTGCCTAACGAGTGCTTCGTGCGCGGCCGGATCGTAGCCGGCGAGCTGCTTGCGATATCGCTCCGCATGTTGCGCGAGGAAATGCGCGGCGAGCGGCGCGATGTCTTCGCGGCGTTCGCGCAAGGGAGGAAGGGGCACCTCGATCGTGTTCAGGCGGAAGAGCAAATCCTGTCGGAAACGCCCGGCGGCCACTTCCTCGTGTACGTTGGCGTTCGTCGCCGAAATGATCCGGACGTTGGCGTGCAAAGTTTTCGAGGAACCGACGCGTTCGAACTCACCGGTCTCGATCACGCGCAGGAGTTTCGCCTGCTGGCTGAGCGGAAGATTCGCGATCTCGTCGAGGAATAAGGTGCTCTCGTCCGCGAGCTCGAAACGTCCGGCGCGATCGGTTTTCGCATCCGTGAAAGCGCCCTTTACATGACCAAATAACTCGCTCTCGAAGACGCCTTCCGAGAGGCCTCCCATGTTGACCGTGATCATGACCTTGCTCGCGCGCGAGGAGAGGGAATGGATGGCCCGCGCGACGAGACCTTTACCGGTTCCGTTCTCGCCGGTGATGAGCACGTTTGCATCCGAGGGAGCGACGCGGGAGATCAGCTCGATGACCGGCCGCATGCGCGGAGAATCGGAAATAATGGCGGGCGCCTTGCCGCTCAGAAGTTCGTTCTTTGCTTCCGCCTGGCGGCTTTTGCGGAGCGCACTGCCGAGCGCGATCTGGGTGCGCACGATCGTGAGGAGGCGATCGTTATCCCACGGTTTTGGAACAAAATCGCGCGCGCCGAGTTTCATCGCCTCGACCGCGAGGTCGATCGTCGCCCATGCGGTCATGACCACGATCGGAAGATTTTCGTCGAGCGCCTGGATGCGCGGAATCGCCTCGAGACCTTCCTGTCCGGAAGTGGTGTCGCGGGTGTAATTGAGGTCCATCATGAGAAGCGCGTAATCGCGTTTCTCGAGCGCGTTCAGGACCGCGCCTAACGAACTCACGCCGTCGGTCTGGTAGCCTTCGCCTTTCAGCAAAATGCGCAGCGCCTCGAGCACGTCGCCCTGATCATCGGCAATAAGGATGCGGCTCATTTTGGCGATTCGATCCGGAGCGACGGGAAGAGCTTTTGGAAATCGCGCGTGTTCCGAGTGAGCAGCCCGTCGAAGCGCTGCGCAAAGGCACCGATAAGGATGTCGGCGACGGGTCGCTTGCCCAGTTCGCCCTGGCGGCGCCGTTGGCAGAATTCGTTCCAGGCGTGATGCGCCGCGACCGTGTCCCGCCAACGCCATGGTTCAGCGAAATTCACACCGACGCCTTCCAGAAAATCATCCTGCGCCGTTTGCACCCCCCGAAACCGAGGAGAGAGCTCGACGTAGGAAATCGGCGCGACGAGCAAGCCAGCTCCGCGCCGGCGATCGAGGAGACCCGCCGAGCTTGGGCCGAAATCCGGGTGCCCTTCAGAGACGTCGATAAGAATGCAGGTGTCGACCACCCAGGACATCAGCGTTCGCCCTCGCGCAGCTCGGCCATGATTTCGTCCGTCGGCCGGGGTTTCTCGCCGCGGAAACGCGCGGCGAAGCCGAGCATGGCCTTCGCGCCTAACGGTTTTCTCTTTTGCGGAATGCGAATGAGACATTCGCGGTCGGAGAGTTTTTCCCAGACGAGGGGCTGACCTGGTTTCAAACCCATTTCTTTGCGAATCGCAGCCGGGATGGAGATCTGGCCACGTTCGGTGACGACCGTTGTCTGGGTGCTCATCTGCTGATCTTATCATGTCGATTTATCATGTCCATCGCCGCACAGTCAGCGCGGAAGTGCCGGTAGCGGTCGCCGCGGCGGACTTGGTTGCAGCGTCCTCGCCGCAACGAACTATCGAAGTCAGTTCGCGAGGAGGAAAAGTTCGCGATGGCGGGCACGCCATCGCCAGCACGCGGGGCGCGCGCGCTACCCAGACACTTCCGCTGCTCAGCGTCACCAGGTTCGCGGCGGTGCGATTTCGCGGTTGTGATCGCGGGGGTTGTCGGGCATAGAGCGGGCGACAACGATTTGGCCGAGGAGCTGGCGCATGCATACCCTTCATTTGATCATTGTTTTTGCGCTCGTGGCGCTCGTCTTCACGGCCTTTCTGCGGGAATGGTTTTCGCCCGATCTCGTCGCGATGAGTGCGCTCGGCGTTCTCCTCGTTACCGGGATCCTCCGCACGGGCGACGTGCTGACGGTTTTCAGTAACGACGCGCCGATCGTGATCGGCTGCATGTTTGTGCTGAGCGCGGCGCTCGAACGAACCGGCGCGATCGATGCCCTCGCGCGCGTTTTCCTTCGCCTGGCGGGCGCGAGCGAGTTGCGGGCTCTGGTCGCGTTGATGGTTTTGACGGTGCCACTCTCGGCGCTGGTCAATAACACGCCGGTAGTGGTGGTGTTCCTGCCGGTCGTTCTCGCGCTCGCGCGCAGCACCGAGTTGAAGGCTTCGCGACTGCTGATTCCGCTTTCGTTTTTCTCCATCCTCGGCGGCACCTGCACGCTCCTCGGCACTTCGACTAATCTTCTGGTCGACGGGGTCGCGCGACAGCAAGGGATGAAGCCGTTCGGCATCTTCGAGATCACTCCGCTCGGTCTCATCTACGCGGCCATCGGCGTGGTCTATATGCTCTTCATTGGGCGCAAGCTTCTGCCCCGCCGCGAAACGTTGGCGGCGTTGATCGGTGGGGGAATGACCAGGCAGTTTTTGATGCAGGCAGTCATTCCCGAGGGATCACCGCTGGTCGGCAAAACGATTCCAGAAACAGCGCTCGTGCGTTTGCGCGAAGCGCGGATCATCGACGTGCGCCGGCAGAGCGTTCGGGTGGAAACGCCACTGAACGAGCACCGTTTCGAAGTGGGCGATCAGTTACTGATGGAGACGCCGGTCGCGGGCGTGAAAGGGATCAAGGAGATGCCCGGAGTTCTCTTTCAATCCGAAGCGGAACTGGGGGTCGAGAGCACCGGGACGCGCGAGGCGATCCTGATGGAAGGCATTATCGGGAGTCGCTCTACTTTCGTAGGGCGCACTTTGCGCGATTTGAATTTCCGGCAGCGCTACGGCGTGCTCATCCTCGCGCTCCATCGGCAGGGGGAAAATCTGCGCGAGAAGTTCGAGGACGTGCGCTTGGATTTTGGCGACACGCTGCTGGTGCAAGGGCCGGCGGAAGGGATTGGTCGGCTTATGCAGGAGCGCGATTTCCTGAACCTGACCGAACCGAAGCAGCGCGCTTTCCGCCGGGAAAAAGCCCCGCTCGCGATGGCGGCGATCGCCGCGGTCATGGTGCTGGCTGCCTTTAACGTGCTCCCGATCGCGGCGCTGGCGTTGCTCGCGGCGATCCTCGTTATCGCGACCAAATGCCTTGATTTCGAGGAAGCTTACGAAGCGATCGAGTGGCCGATTTTATTCATCATCTTCGGCATGCTCGCGCTTGGCAAAGCGATGGAATCGACCGGCGCGGCGCATCTGATCGCCGGAGGCGTGACGGGCGCGGTCGGTCACTTCGGACCCGCGGCTACGCTTTCGCTGATGTATCTGGTGGCGACGCTCCTGACGGAGTTGATCAGTAACAATGCGGTCGCCGTTTTGTTAACGCCAATTGCTTTCGAGATCGCGGCGACGATGGGAGTCGACGCGCGACCCTTTGCGGTGGCGGTGATGTTCGGCTGCAGCGCGAGCTTTGCGACGCCGATCGGCTATCAGACGAACACTTACGTCTTCGGCGCCGGCGGCTATCGATTTGCCGACTTCCCGAAGGTCGGCGCTCCGCTGAATTTCATTCTCTGGATCGCCGCCAGTATTCTCATTCCGATTTTCTGGCCGTTCGTGCCCAAGTAGCCGGCTGCCGGGAATCTCTTTCGGCGGATTCGCGCGGGCCCCCGGCCCGGGGAGCACAGGCCGCTGGCCTGTCGTCTTCGGCGGCTCGCCGAAGACAGTTTGCTCGAAGAGCAACTGGAGAAGCGACGCGGGGT
>JBDTIQ010000226.1:0-7153 GCA_039936335.1 Chthoniobacterales bacterium | reverse complement strand
CACAAGCTTCGATAAAATCCCATAATGCATCGCGATCCCGGTTCCATTCCACCAGAAGAGGCGAAAAAATGGGTGATCTGCTCAGCCAGTTGTGCGGGGATTTGTTGTCCCCGCAGCACCGCACCATCATCTTATTGAGATTTCGACGGAACATCTTGCGCTTACGGTCGCGCTCCCACTGTCGAATGAGTATATCAGCTAAAGTGAATGGTGAAAATCCGGCGGCATCTTGCGCTATTAAGCATTGGCTAAGCGCCTGAATCTCGCGCGGATCCATTTCCGTCTCGTCCATCGCCGGCCCGCCCACTGGTTTTAAAAGCACTCGGTCGAGCTCTGATAACGCTCGACTAAGGTCCTTCTCCTGTTGTGCGTTTAGAGGTTTCCGACGGAGGCGGTAGAGGTAGGAGGCAATCTCCCTGAAACGATACCCAACTTCGGAATCGACCGTCTTAGCGTGTTTCAGTGCAAGGTCTTCACAGAGTTCCTTGCTGATTCGGTCCAGTCCGGCAAGACGATGGGCTTCGGCCTCTTCCGGGCTTAATGGTGTGTCTCTCGCTTTCAATGCGGGTTCGTCGAGCCTTGAAGTTCCGGTGTATACTGCAAAAGCTGGAACTCGATCTTCCCGGCCGGTTCCCTTGGGAAAGCGCCACCGTTGGGAGGGGAATTTAGATCGCGCACGCTAGAATCCACTTGGCCGATTACTCTCACGGCTAAGCCCGCTCCAATAACACCCTCGTGATTGAAGTCGTAAGTATCTATCAGATGGCCTGTGCGATCATAGAATAGCAATCGGCCGCCGATGTCAGACATAGCTGCCTTCGAGCGATTATGTAGCGAGAATGTAAAGCCCGCGTTGGCGCCGGGATAATATAGAAATGTCTCGACGTTGAAGTCGGGAAAAGGTTCAAGGTGGAGTTTCTTGAGCAGGTCGAGATCGATTGGAGTGGCCGCCGCCGTGTTTTGCGGTGTGGGAGTGCTTATAATCTTAAATGGCTTTGATGGATCGAATTTCGGTTTTGGGTCAATCTTCCGTTGTGCAATCGAGCGTTCCTCTTCCGACACCCTCTTGACGTCGTCTAAACAAAGCGCCATTCGGTAGTTTAAAGCGGCGCTTTGCAGGTAATGTCTCGCAGATTCAAGAGCCTCGGGAGAGGGGCTGTGATTATCGGGCGGTTCCGCCAACTGCTTCCCGTAAAACTCGTCACTTGAAGCGCGACCGAATGCGGCATTGCGAAAGTTGAAAATACCGACTCCGACTGCAACCACGACGATCACGGCCGCCAGAATAAGCAGCAAGCGATTGCTCACGGCAGAAAAGATTGCCCCTGCTAACGCCGCGAAAGCTACATTCAACACGAGCCGCGATATGTCGACTTGACCGTACGTCGTCTCAAAAAAGAAAAAGTACCGGCTACTGCCGTTATTAGTGTAGGGCACCACGCACATAGCGATCAATGCACCTATTGCCGCGAAGTATAGCGTTCGGGTTGCCCGATGGCCGGAAGCGCCTTGCGTTGTCTCAGGAGGAGTCAATTCGTGACGAGTCTGTGCAGAAAACTCTTTTTTGTCTGTAAAATTTTCCGTGGCTCAACCGTTATCAGTAAATCCGATGCGAAAGCAAGGTGCGAGCCCCCCCCCGGGTGGCCTTGTCGTTTGTGCTCGTGGGGAATGGGAAAGCCCACTTATGCGGTCGCGGGAAACGGGATAATCTCGCCCGGCTCTTTCCCGCTCACCGGCGCGAAGCTCACCTTAAGCGCCTGAGCGACGCTATGCTCGCGCCGAAGGTGGCCATACGTCTTCATGGCGAGCGCTCCGCCGTCTTTATGTCCCAGCCAGCGGGAGACAGTGGGAATATCGATCCCAGCCTCGATGCCTACCGTTGCGAAGAGGTGGCGCAGGTCGTGGTGCGTGATGCGTGGAATGCCGAGCTTGCGCACCGCGCTATTGATCGCGTTCTGCGCTTCGTTCACCCGAAAGACTTTATCGGTAGGCGATTCGTCGGCGCGTTCACTCCGCATCCGCTCGAAAAGCGCGCGCGCATCGGGAATCATCGGCACCCGTCGCACCGTCCAGTTTTTCGTTCCGGTTTCGGCATCGCCCCG
This sequence comes from Chthoniobacterales bacterium, assembly GCA_039936335.1. Taxonomy (GTDB): domain Bacteria; phylum Verrucomicrobiota; class Verrucomicrobiia; order Chthoniobacterales; family UBA10450; genus Palsa-1392. Next base: position 5,051 of record JBDTIQ010000226.1, on the reverse strand, counting down.
CACCACGATCTCACCCGCGCTGAAATCAACGTCGCGCCAGCGAAGCTCCGCGGCTTCACCTTTCCGGCATCCCGTGAAGGCCAGACCGCGCAGAAGGTCGGCGCAATCTCGCGAACACCACGCCCCGGCGCGCTCGACCGCTTCCACAAGCTGCAAGAATTCGGTTCGACTCGGCAACGTTAGCTGCTTCGCACGAACCGGCACGCGCTCCAGCTTAGCCGCTGGGTTGCCGCAAATAACGCCTGCTTCGATCGCCACTTCCAACACGTGCCGCAGTCCCGCAACCGTGTTGTTGTAGCGGGTCGAGGAAGCCACCTTGCCGAATCGGCGCGCCCATTCCGTGCAATCTGTTTTCGTTAGCCGTCGCAACTCCCGCTCCGCCAGTCCAGGCCAGCTCTTGAGCAGAGCCGTGAAGACCTGCCGCCAGTAACGGCGCGTGGCCGGTTTGATCGTCACGTTATCATCGAGGTGTTGCAGATGGATATTCAGCGCGGCGGCAAAGGTCATTTTTGCCGATGAAGCGTCCGCCGTTATCGCAAGCTTCTCGCGTTGCTCGCGCTGGAACTCTGCCAGGCGTGCTTTCGCAACGGAAAGGTGAGACGTGCGCAGGCTCTTCCAAATCTCTTTGTTGTTGGCGAACGTGCGGGCATAATAGCGGCCAGATTTATGGCGCAAGAGATTCTGGATTTTGGTTTTTTCCCACGTTTTGGCGGGCGATTCCTTATCAGTGTTTTCCATGGATTTGCTCCGATTTGCAACGTGACCGTAGAAAACAACCGTGAAAAAGTCGAGAAAAATCTTTTGGCGTCCCTGATTTACGCAGGTAAACGGGCCTATAGCTCAGCGGTTAGAGCAGGGGACTCATAATCCCTTGGTCCCAGGTTCGAATCCTGGTGGGCCCAGCTTCTTCGCCACTTGCAATCGCCAACTGCTCATTTGCTTCGCCGCAGCGGCCGCTGGCTCTGCCTCGTTCTCGAGGTCGTGGTGCTGAGCGGGCTAATTCTGGCGACGCGTTGCGCGAACTACGAAGATGTTTTTGTCGGCGGAAAAGTCTACTTCGTCGACGCCGATTGTTACTCGCGCATGACGCGAGCCCGGATGGTCGCGGCGGAGCCTGGACTAGTCGTTAGGCAGCAGGACTTCGAGAATTTCCCCGCAGGCATCACGCCGCACACGACCGCGCCGCTGGACTACCTGATTGTCGGGCTCGCGGCCCTGTTGGCACCGTTTAGCGCGCAAGCTCTCGATCTCGCGGGGGCGTTGATTTCGCCTTTGTTCGCGTTGCTGGCGGGTTGGTTTCTCTGGTGGTGGTCGCGACGAAGAGCACTTCCGTTCCGATGGGTCGGCCTGTCGCATGGCGCTGGGCCGGCCGGATCATCAATCACTGCTCATCCTGCTCGTGCTCGTCGGGCTCGCGGCGGAGACGACGCCGGGGTGAGGAATCGCCGCGGGATTGAGCTGGGGCTTTGCGATCTGGGTCTCGCTTTACGAGCCGCTGGTCCTGCTCGCCGCGATCGTGGTCAGCTGGCGCGATCGCAAACGCTGGTTTGCGCTCGTGGCCGTCCTTCTTTGTGCCGCGGCGATCGAGCGGCGTCTGCCGGAGCTGCCCACCGCGGCGCTGCACACTTATTTCGCACACTGGTCCGCGACGATCGGCGAATTGAAGTCCGTCAGCCTAACGAATTCGATCTGGTGGCAATGGTTCGCCGGCTTCACCGTGCTCGTGCCGTTACTCGTCGTTTTCGTTGTTTCGAGACGCGGGAAACTTCCCATCAAATTGCTCGTTCTCCTCGGCCTGACGTTTTGCCTAACGATCTGGCAGGCGCGCTGGGGTTACTTTCTCGCGGTCGTACTTTGCCTGGCGATCCCGGCGCTTCTTAGGCTCGTTAGGCAACGAGGGATCGCCCTGGCTCTAACCGTGCTCGCGTTTCTGCCCTTCCTTCAGATTTGGGACGCCGAGCTCTGGCCTAACGACGAGCTGCATTCCCGCCAACTCGAAGCGCGCACCGAAGCGGCCGCATGGCGCGCCGCCGCGACGGCGATGAAAGGCGCAACCCGACAGCCATTTCTCGCGCCTTGGTGGCTTTCGCCGTCGGCTGCTTATTGGTCCGGTCAACCGTCCGCCGCCGGCAGCTCGCACGAGAGTCTCGCCGGGATTATCGACACTGCGCGCTTCTTCCTCAGCACCGAACCTGACGAGGCGCGGGAAATCCTCCGGCGCCACCAGGCGCAGTGGGTGCTCGCCTCCGACCCCGACCGCGTCGCGCAAAACTCCGCCGCGCTGCTCGGCGTCGCCCTTCCGTCGCACCCGCTCTGCGCGACGCTCGCCCGCGCTCCTTCGCAGGCTCCGCCGTTCCTCAAGCTCGCGGGCGAGAACGGCGCCGGCAAACTCTACCGGGTGAAGCAATAAGCGGGAAAATTCCCGTTTCCGCGACGGTAGGCGTTGACAGAATTCGCTCTGGCTCTTAGTAGTGCGTCGTGTTGAAGAAATTCATCCCGCAAAGGCCCGCGGCGCCATCGGAGCCGTTTACGCCCGCCCCGTCGCCCAGCTACGAGGAGCTCAACCCGACCCCTTCGCCGCGGGAAGAACCGAAGACAGCTGCCCCCGCGGCAGCAGCATCATTAACCTTGAACGAGCATCAAAAATATATGGCCGAACATTCTGGCAAAGACGTCCTCTCGAGTGATGTCGAGATCAAAGGAAGCATCAAATTTCAAAAGGAGCTGCTCATCGACGGCAAGGTCGAAGGCGAGATCCATTCCGACGGAGTCCTCACCATTGGCGAGAACGCCGACATCCGTGGCGAGATCAAAACCAAGTCGATCACCGTCTTTGGCAAAGTGCACGGCAACATCACCGTTGGTGAGCGCTGCGAGCTGAAATCGCGTTGCGTCCTACAGGGCGACCTGAAGGCGGCGCGGCTCGTGATCGAGGAAGGCGCGACCTTCATCGGCAAGTCGGAAGTGACGAGCGGCAAAACGCCGATCGCCTCCTCCAACGGTAGCCCGGCCCGCACCGAGGTTCCTGCGCGGAGCGACGACGCCTCGAAATCGCTGGCCGGTAGCCGGGCCTAACGGAAAGCGCTCCCGCCTTCCGTGGCCAGGTCGCCTGCTAAAGTCAGTGTGGAGTGCCCACACTGTGGCTTTAAGCAGATGGAGTATGCCGCTGCGCGCAGCACACTCTGTCGGCAGTGCGGGAAGCATCACGTCGTCACCCCGGTCGCGGTCGAGGCGAAGAAGGTCGCGAAAGACAAGGCCGTCGCGGGTCCGTCGTTCCTCAAGAAATTTGAAGGAATCTGGAATCGCCCGCGGATCACCTCCGTCGCCTGTTACGATTGCGGCACGCAGCAGGAGATCACCTCCGCGGCGACCTCCACGGTCTGTCCTTCGTGCAGCGTCCACATGGATCTGCGCGATTACAAAATCAGCGGCAGCTTCAGTCGCCGCATCCGCACGCACGGCGAAGTGCACATCACATCGAACGGCGATGTCAGCAGCAGCAAAGTCACCTGCTGGGCCGCGATCGTCGATGGGAAGTTGCGCGGCACGCTCCATTGCCATGAGAAAGCGGAATTCCGCACCTCGGGCAAAGTGCAGGGGAAAGTCATCGCGCCGGAGGTCGTGATCGGAAAGAAAGCCAGCGTGCAATTCTTTCGCCAGCTCCAAGTCGGCTCGATCGAGATTCGCGGCGCCATGACGGGCGAGATCCTCGCCGACACCATCGTCACGATTCGCAGCACCGGTTCGCTCGATGGCAACGTCATCGCGCGCTCCATTAACGTAGAGAAAGGCGGCACCTTCACCGGTCAACTGGTGATCGGCCGGCAGAGCCTCGAGCAGGCGGAGTTGCTCCCTGATTTCGAGGAAAACGGCGCGCCTGCAGAAGGCAAAGAGGCACTGCCGCCCGGCGGGCTCTCGAACCTGCCAGCCACTTCCTAGCCGTGGGCGAAAAACGCACGCCGTTTCCTCGCAGTCCCTACGAGCGGTTGGGCGACTACGTGCACCTCCCGCGCTTGATCGACAAGGCGCGGCTGCATCACAAGGGACTGCTCGATGGTTATAACTACAAAACCGTCGGGTTCGACAAACATCTGCTCGCGTTCCTGAAGCTCGACCCGGACGCGTTTGAGAAAGTGGCGACCGAGACGGAAGACGACGGTGCCGTGCTCGATTGGATCCGAAAGAGCGGCGCCACGCATACGCCGGAAGAGATCGAGGAATGGAACCAGGCGATGAGCTCGCGCCATCCCGACACCGCGGTGAAAAAGGCGCGCTTCATCCACTTTCTGAAAGAAGCTGGCGGCGAAGGCCGCAAGGATATCGCTACTTACTTCGACCTCATCGAGTTCGACGAGGGTCGGCGTGCCTGACGAGTGACGAGTCGCATTCCGAGGGTTCCTTTGTCATCCTGAGCCGGCGAAGCGCGGCGAAGGATCTCCCAAGCGTCCGCTCCACGCCATTTGGCCTAACGACACCGGACAACGCGTGCGAGATCCTTCGCCGTCTGCGCAGCTCAGGCTGACAAGGGAGACCTGTCGCGGTTACAGGGCGCGCGCAGCCTACCTAACGAACTGCGCGAAGAGCGTGTTCGCTTCTGCCAGTGTTTCCTTACTCCCGATGTCATACCAGGTCCCTTTCACCTGATAAGTCTTCACCGGCCGCCGTGTGTAGAGCCACTGAATGAAACGCCCCGGTTGATCGGGATTATTCCCCGCCGCGATGTAGGTCGTGAAGAGCTCCAGAGTCGCCGCTGCGAAATAATAGAGCGCGATCCCAGTTAAAGTCGTCTCCGGTTTCGCCGGCTTCTCCTCGAAATGAGTGATCACACCTTCCGCGTCGATCTTGATCGCTGAATACTTCTTCATCACCTCGAGATCGCCGACATCGTAGGTCGCGATCATCGCCTCGGTGCGTTGCGCCCGCGCCGCGAAATCCGCCAGCGGCTCGCTAAACAGGTTATCGCCCGCCACCACGATGAGCGAGTCGTTCGCCAGCTCCTCGCGATCGATCACCAGCCGGATGTCGCCGATCGCGCCGAGCTTATCCGCGTC
>JBDTIQ010000225.1:0-4337 GCA_039936335.1 Chthoniobacterales bacterium | reverse complement strand
ACGCTAAACCGCAACCTCGAACGCCAGAACGCGCTCGCTTTCCAAGAATTCAAGGAACGCAAGCAAACACGCCTCCGCTCCGCTTTCCGTCCGCTCGTGACCGGACAAGTCATCCAAATCATCGTCGGCGCATTGCTCGCGCTGATCGGCGGAAGCTTCTGGGTTGATCACATTGGCGCCGCCCACCTCATGATTTACGGAGTGTCGCTCCACCTCTACGGCCTGATGTTCATCCTTTTCGCGGCCCGCGATCTTTACCTGATCAAGCAGGCGGACTACGCGGCACCGGTGCTCGTACTCCAAAAGAATATCGCCGCACTGCGGAGTTGGCACGTGTGGACGGGAGTTTGGTTTGGAATCGTCGGGTGCTTCATTTGGATTCCAGCCATGCTCTTGATTTTTTACGGTCTTGGGGCGGATGTCTGGATTCATAATCCAGACGTCGTCGGATGGTTTGTGCTGAGTGCTATGGTTTGCCTGGGTGTGATGGCCGCGATCGTCTTCCTGTCGCGCCGCCCTGGTCGGGAGAACTTCGCGAAAAGGTTGGAAGCCAGTTCAGTTGGTCGCAGCGTTCGCCGTGCGCAGGCCGAAATCGACGAGATCGAAGCGTTCGAACGCGACTGAGTCAACCTAACGACGCGATCACTTTCAGCTCGATCGCGATCGGCGTCGGCAGGGAGCCGACCTCCACGGTGGTGCGGGTAGGATTTGGTTTCCCTTCGCCCGCGAAATACTGCGGATAGATCCGATTAAAAACCGAGAAATCTTCCTTCATGTTCGTGAGGAAAACGGTCACGTCGACAATGTTGTTCCAGGAAGCACCGGCGTCTTCCAACACCAGCCGCACGTTCTCAAAAACCGCGTGGCATTGCTTCTCGATATCATGACTGATGACCGCGCCATCCGCGCCGAGAGTGACGCCGGGGATTTCCTTGCTCCCGCGAACGCGCGGACCGATGCCGGAGAGAAAGAGTAGGTTGCCGACGCGCTTCGCGTGGGGGAACGCTCCGACTGGTTCCGCCGCGCGCGAGCTCTCGAAAGACTTATCCATCATTAGTAAGTTGATTGTTGCACGACAGACGCGAAACGGTTCGCAGAACGTTCGCGCGCTTTCGCTGCTTCCACTGCGCGATCGCGCGCCCGCGCGTGGGTGACTAACGAACGCAGGAGCTCCGAGGCGACTTGAGTTATCTCATCGACCGCGAGGTTGAAAGCATCCTCATTGGCCGCGGAAGGTTTCGTGAAACCACTTAGCTTGCGCACGAACTGGAGAGACGAGGCGTGGATTTCATCGGTGGTCGCGGGTGGCGCGAAGTTGTGCAGCGTTTTGATGTTTCGACACATAGGTTTTCTACCTAGCGGGCGATGCAGATGTTCTTTGGCTCGGTGAAAAAGTGGAGCGCTTCGTTGCCGCCTTCGCGGCCGACACCGCTTTGTTTCATTCCACCAAAAGGAACCCGCAAGTCGCGCACGAGCCAGCAATTTACCCAGACTGTCCCGGTGTGAATTCCTTCCGCGACGCGGTGGGCGCGCTTCAGGTTTTGCGTCCAAATGCTTGAAGCGAGGCCGTATTCGGTGTCGTTTGCGTAGGTGAGCACTTCTTCTTCGCCGTCGAAAGGTGTGATCGTGACGACCGGCCCGAAGATTTCCTCGCGGTTCACCCGGCAGCCGACCGGAAGTCCTGTGATAACCGTCGGCGGAAAGAAGTAGCCGCCTTCGCAACGCTCGTTAGGCGCAGTGGGCGCCGCGCCGCCGGCGACGATCGTGCCCCCTTCTTCGCGCGCGAGGTCGACGTAGAATTTAACTTTCTCAAGCTGCGTCTTCGAAACGATCGCGCCTTGATCGGTCCCCTCCTCCAGCGGGTCGCCGACTTTAAGTTGCGCCGTCTTTTCCACGAAACGCGCCACAAATTCGTCATACGCCGGCCGCTCGACAAAAACGCGCGAGCCGCAAAGGCAAACCTGTCCCTGATTCGCAAAGGACGAGCGTAGGCTGCCGGCGATCGCTGCGTCGAGATCGGCATCGGCGAAGATGATGTTCGGGTTCTTCCCGCCGAGCTCGAGCGACATTTTCTTGAAGAGCGGCGCGCCCGCCTCGGCCACTTTACGTCCCGTTACCGTTCCGCCGGTGAATGAAATCGTCGCGATCTTCGGATGCGCGGTGATCGGCGCACCGACGTCTGGTCCGGTGCCGTGGACAATGTTGAGCACGCCATCCGGCAGCCCGGCTTCGCGACAGATCTCGCAAAGCAAAAACGCTGTCATCGGCGTGAGCTCGCTTGGTTTTGCGACGGCCGTGTTCCCGACCGCGATGGCCGGCGCGATCTTCCAGCTCAATAAATAGAGCGGCAAATTCCACGGCGAGATCAGCCCGACGACGCCACGCGGCTGGCGCAGCGTGTAATTAAAAGCCACGCCATCCATGACGTGCGCCTCGTCCTCAGTGTGCAGAATCGCCGTCGCGAAGAAACGAAAATTGCTCGAAGCCCGCGGGATATCGAGACTCCGCGCGAGCGTGAGCGGTTTGCCGGTGTCGATCGATTCCGCGCGCGCGAATTTCTCGAGATCGCGATCGATCAGCTCCGCGATGCGCAGGAGAATGCGAGAACGTCCCGCGACCGGCGTGCGCGCCCAGCCAGCGAACGCTTTCTCCGCGGCCGCGACCGCCGCTTCGACATCGCGGCTGTCGCTATCCGGCACGAGCGAGTAGCACTTGCCGGTCGCCGGCTCGATGTTGTCGAGATATTTGCCGCCGATCGGTTCGACGAGTTGTCCGCCTATGAAGTTGCGAATTCTGCTCAAGTCCGCGCTCACGGCTTACCGTTCGAATGAAACGCTTCCACTGACAAGCTCGCGTTCGCCGTTCAGGGCCGCGGAGGCGTGCGTGGTGATCGACCAACCGCCGCAGAATCTGCACGGCGTCCCAGCACTCCATGAAGCTGCTAACGAGCGGCGCGGGCGCGAGACAAATCAGATTCGATTCGCAAAAACCCGCGGTTAAACCGCGCGCGCGCAATGCCTCGCAAATCTCGCGCGCCGCCGGATGCGCCAGGCTTAAGTGACCTCCGCGCCGTTCCGGTTCACGCGAAGCCGCGAAGTCGAAAGTGGGCATTTCCGCCTCGATGGCAGAGCGGAGGAAATGCGTGAGATCGAGCCCGGCATCCTCGAGCGATCGGAGAGCGCCATTGAGCGGCGCGAGACTCAGGATCGCCGGCGAACCGATTTGCAACGCAGCGGTGCCCGCGTTATGCGGCGCCGGGACGACCGGATCATCGCAATTTTCCGCAGTGTCGTTCCAGCCGCTTGCGAGCCCGGGTGGAACGCCGGCGTGCTCGTCGAAATGGCGGCGATTCAGATAAAGTCCGGACGCAGCCCCCGGTCCTGCGTTTCCAAAAAAGCTGTGCTCCCAGAACGCGAAATCCGCGTCCCACTCATCGAGCGCGTGCGGCAGCAGGCCGAAGGAAAGCGAGAGATCGAGCCGATGATGACGCCGTTCGCACGCGCTGCGCGACAGATTCGCTCCACGTCGAGAAGTTGTCCGGTCGCACGACCGCCATTTGCAGGTTCGGCTTCGCCATCGCATTTTCGAATTTCGCTTCGTCGAGCCAGCCATTCTCCTCCGACTCGAGCACGAACAACTCGCGCTGCGGGTCGAGCCCGCGGACCTCGAGCTGGCTGCAGAAGATCGCGCGATCCGCCGGCATGCAATAGCCATCCACCAAAATGCGGGGCCGATGAAACTGACGGCGATAAATCGTCGCGAGAGCTGGTGCAAATTCAGCGCGCGCGAGTTGACGATCGCCACTTCGTCGGACATCGCGCCGAGTAAACTCGCGACGCAGCCGGCGAGATTTTCGCTCAGCGTCTTCCAATTTGCCGGCATCCCGACCCAGCCGGCACTTTCCTTCGTTTTCCAATCGGCGCGGGCGCGGAGCAAAGCCCGCTCGGCTTCCTGCGAGCACAGGCCTAACGAGCTTCCGTCGAAATAAATCTGCGCGGCCGGACGATAAAATTGTTTCCGAAACCGGCTGAGCAGATCCCGGGTGTTCCATTGCCTCGCGAGCTCCCGGCTGGGCCGATCGTGCGCGCGAATCATTTGTTAGGCGCGGAGGCGAGTGTGCCGAGAAGGGCGCGCGCCGCGGTCTCGTTTGCGCCGCCCGCGCCGAGCTGGCCGATGACCGCATCGAAGTCGGCCAGCATCTGTTCTCGCCGCGCGGAATTCTCGAGCAAGCTCCGCACTTCCGCCGCGATCGCGGCCGGGCGGGCCTCGCCCTGGATGAATTCCGGGACGATTTCTTTGTTCGCGAGAACGTTAGGCATGCCCAGATGTTTTACTTT
>JBDTIQ010000224.1:0-4554 GCA_039936335.1 Chthoniobacterales bacterium | reverse complement strand
GGTCAAGTTATAAGTAAGAGTCACCGTGTTACTGAAACCGGCGTAAATCCATAGAGGAAGGAAGATACTTCCCGTCGCTGCATCGAGGTCGCCACGTTCGACCAGGTGATCATGGCTAAAGGTGCCGGAGAGCGGCCGCGTGACGGAGCCGGGCTTGGGGCGCGATCATGAATTAGATGCTCCGGATCGAATCCGTCGCGCTGGCCTGCAGAGTGAGTTGTTTAATGAAAACGGTTGGGCCAGGCGCCTGGCCGGTGATCGTGATCGTAGTGCTGTCGGCTACGGTTGCGACAGCGAGCTGGCAGGTGAGCAGGCCGAGAACTGGCGTGAAGAGAAGGGTGCGGAATGGCTGGAGCCGTATCATTCGGCCGATGTAGCGAGAACTGCGCCGCTGCGCGGGAAATTCTTCTTCCGGCTGCAACATAGCCACACCAACGCGTGAAGGACTTGGAGTGAAATTGGTTGCCTGGGTAGCGCGCGCGACTCGCGTGCTGGTCGACGCGTCTCGCGGCGGCGGACTTTCAGCTAATCGCAAACGCGTTCCGGCCCGCCGAAAGTCCGCGAAGGCAAGGACGCCTTCGCCAGCACGCGAGATGCGCGCGCTACCCGGGAAAAGTCAGCTTGCGCTCGGGCCGCAATGCGTCAGGGGGCGTGTGGTCGGTGAAGGGCCATGACCGCCTACAGTTCGGCCGGTTTGCCGAGCAGTTCCGTGATGCGCTGGAGCAGGCGCCCGGCGCCGCCGCCATCGAGGCTGCGATGATCGAAGCTCAGGGTCAGCTCGGCTTGCGTGGTGGGAACGAAGGCAGTTTTCTCCTCGCTCCAAGTTGGCGCTTTTTTGCCAGCGCCAAGGCCGAGAAGAAGCGTCTGATCCGGCAAGGGGATCGGCGTTCCCCAGTCGAGACCGAAGGTGCCGAAGTTTGAAACCGACGCGATGCCGCCAGCAGTCATCTCGGAAGTCAGCCGGCGCCGACGCGCGAGGTCGACAAGTTCGCTGTAGCGACTCGTGAGGTCACCTAGCGAAGTCTTATCGGCGCCGCGGATGACCGGCACCATGATGCCGTCCTGCGCTTCGACGGCGAGGCCGATGTCGATCGAGCCCGATTGAATCGCGCGACCACCTATGAGGCGGGCGGCGGCCGCCGGTTGCTCGGCGAGGGCGAGGGCGAGCGCGCGCAAGGCATAGAGCGCGGGGCCGGGTTTGGGATCGCGCTTCTTGCGATCTTCGAGAACGGGATCGAGACACACGGAAAGCCCGACTGTCGCAAGCGGTCGCGACCAACTGCGCCGCATTGCGTCCGCGACGCCGGTGCGGATCGCACTCGGCTTTTCGGCGGACTGTCCTTCGAGGCCACCGAGGAAGCTTTCCAGGTCCTTGATGGTAACTCGGCCGGCATTGCCGCTCCCGGCGACGCTGGCAAGATCGGCTTGGGTAAGTTGTAACTCTGCCATCCGCGCACGCACCCGCGGCGAGAGGTAGCCAGCGCCTTTCGTGGCCGCGGGCACGGGCAGTAGGCCCGTTTTCTCTACCTGAAAGTGTGAGCCTGTGGGGACCGAGGGCAAACCTTCTTCGTCGACTTGGAAATGCGAACCGCTGCCGTTGCCGCTTTCGCTACCCTTGGGCTTCTGCTCTTCACGGCCGGGGACTTCTTTCGCGACATTGCCTTTTGGCGCAGCCGGAGCTTTCTTCACAAGTCGCGCGGCGTCCGCTTTACTGGCTTCCACGTAGCCCAGGACCGCGCCCACGGCATAGACCCCTTTCACTTCAACTTCGATCTTGGCTATCTCACCCGCGCAAGGTGTGGTCACGCCCATGACCGCTTTGTCGGTCTCTACTTCGATGATTTCCTGGTCGGCGCTGACTTTGTCGCCCGGCTTTACTTTGACGGAAACGATCGTCGCCTCGGCCATCGATTCGCCGAGCTGCGGCATGGTGATTGGGACTTGGGGCATGAGATAGTTGAGAGTTAGTAGTTGAAAGTTGAGAGATTAGTTGCGGTAGCACAGGCGTCTCGACCGCTGTTTCAACGGCGAAGATGATTCACCGGGCGAGACGCCCGGTTGCCCCACAGGCAAGATGCCTGTGCTACATTTGTTAGGTCGGTTCATTCGCGGAGGATCGCACGCGCTTTTTCGCCGATCGATTTCGCGTTCGGACGATGTTCGGCCCACAGGTTTGGGTGATAGGGAATGGGCGTATCTTTCGCGTTCAGGCGAGCGGGCGCGGCATCGAGCAGGTGGAAGCCTTCCGTCGCAACGCGCGCGATGACTTCTGCGGTGGCGCCGCCCCAGGGGAAAGATTCGCCGACGCAAAGCAGGCGGCCGCTCCGTGCGACCGAGGCCAGGACGGTGTCGGTATCGAGCGGCTTTACCGTTCGCAGGTCGACCACTTCCACTTCGTAGCCTTCGGACTTGAGTTCTTCGGCGACCGCGAGGGCTTCATGCACCATCACGCTGTAAGTGACGATACTCAGGTCGCGACCTGGCCGAACGACTCTGGCTTTTCCCGCGGGCAGAGCTTCGGTCGGGAGCGCGTCGGCTTTGAGATGGTAGTAGAGATACTTATGTTCGCAAAAGACCACCGGATCATCGATCGCGACCGCTTCGATCAGCATCGAGTAAGCGTCTTCCACCGTCGCCGGAGTCATCACGATGAGGCCGGGATAGTGCGCGTAAATCGCTTCCATGCTTTGGCTATGGAAAGGGCCGCTGCCTTTCGTGCCACCTGAGGGCAGCCGCACCGTAATCGGGCAGGGAATATCGGTGCGGTAATACTGCGTGCCGGCGTTGTTCAGGATTTGGTTGAGCGCCACGCTCGAGAAATCGGCAAACTGCATCTCTACGATCGGCCGCATCCCTTCCAAGGCCGCGCCGATCGCGGTGCCGATCATCGCGTCTTCGCTGATCGGGGTATTCAGAACTCGTCCGGGGAATTCCGCCGCGAGACCTTTTGTAGCTTTGAACGCGCCACCGAATTTCCCACTAACATCCTGCCCGTAGATGAAGACACGATCGTCCTCGCGCAGGAGATGCGCCTGTGCTTCGCGGATCGCTTCGAGATAGGAGACACTCATAGAGCTGCGGGAGCAGAAATCGACTTCAGCGGCAATCGGCAGACAAGATGTCTGCCTGCCGAGACAGGCTGGTAGCCTATCTTCGGGCGCGCCATCTTTCCTAGGCGCCCGCTCAGTTTTCCTTCGGATTTCGGTCCGCCTGACGCGGATCGGATTTCGGATTTCCCCTTCACGAGATTCGATCCACCAGGTTACGCGACGAGATCGCCAGCCAATCCTCCGTGCTCGCATCCGGCGCAGCTTCTTCCTGCGCGGTGTTGATGGCTTCGTTCACCTGCTGCGAAGCTTCGGCGCGCCATTCCAAGATCGCTTCCGCGTCGGCGAGTCGTTCCTCTTTGATGAATTCCTCCGCGCGCCCGAGCGGGTCCCGCGCGAAATCCGCCGCGCGATCCTCCGCCGACACATAGCTGGCGTCGTCGTGTTCGCCATGCCCCGCGAGCCGCAGGGTCGACGCCACCACGAGCTGCGGCGGACCGCCCGCGCGCGCTCTTGCGACGGCGGCGCCGATCACGTCGAGACACGCGCCGAGATCGGTGCCATCGAGGGAATGGCCTTCGTAGCCATACGCTGCGGCGCGATCAACCAGATCGACGCAGGCAAATTCGCGGTCGTTAGGCGTGGAGTAGGCGTAGTGATTATTCGTGGCCACGAGCACGAGCGGCACGCCTTCGACCGCGGCGATGTTCATTCCTTCATGAGTCGCACCGGTCTGCATGCCGCCTTCGCCGATCGTGGTGAGACCGACAAAATCCTTCTCACCTTTCATGCGCTTGGCGAGCAATGTGCCGACCACGACCGAGATGAGCGACCCGAGGTGACTGATCATCGCGAGTTGTCCCTGGCGCGGCCGGCCGCGATGGATATTCCCATCGCGCCCGCGCATCGGGCCGAGGACCGAGCCGAGATAAGTGCGCGCCACATCGAGCACCGATTCACCGAATGCGAGACGCCCGGCCTGATCGCGGATGAGCGGTCCAAAGACGTCGCCCTTTTTCAAAAACATCCCACAAGCCGCGCTGACGGCTTCCTGCCCGCGACCGACGTAAACGCCGCCGGTAATCATGCCGCCGCGATAAAGGCTGGTGAGCTTCTCCTCGAGCACACGAGTGAGGAGCATCCAGCGGAAAGCCTCGAGGAAACGATCGTGCGGAGCGGCCTCCGTGGAGGCGCGAGAGCCTTCCCGGCCGGCGGTCTGTAGCATCCGTCGATTTTAGCCCGCAACGGCGCGCGCGCCAAAAAAAAGATTCGGGGGAGAGTTAAACCGCGGAGGCGCAGAGGACACAGAGGACACAGAGGACACAGAGGACGCAGAGGGGGAGAATAGGAGATTAGGCGGCCTTGGGATTCAACGGCTTTTTTCTCTCTGTGCGCTCCGGTCGGCTTTCGTCGGACAAGCAACGGGAGAAATTGCCGTCGACACATTTTGTCATCCTGAGCGGAGCGCAGCGGAGTCGAAGGACCCCGCAAGCGTTCGCTGTCGCCG
>JBDTIQ010000223.1:0-3292 GCA_039936335.1 Chthoniobacterales bacterium | reverse complement strand
TCGGTGATGTTAAGCGAGACGGGGACGATCTGCTCTTGTAAGGCAAGGCAACAGATCGCCGCTTCCAGCGCGCCGGCCATGGAAAGGCCGTGGCCCGTTTGGCTTTTTGTGCTGCTGATGAGCGGGGAATTGTCGCCCTCGCCGAAGACGTTGCGGATCGCGTGCAGCTCGGCGCGGTCGCCCGCCGGAGTGGAGGTGGCATGGGCGTTGATGTAATCGATCTCGTTAGGCGCGAGGCTGGCGTCGTCGAGCGCGAGGCGGATGGCGCGGGAGAGGCCGTCGCCGTTTGGCTCAGGCGCAATCAGGTCGTAGCCGTCGGAAGTCTGGCCCCACCCGGCGGCCTCCGCGTAGATTTTCGCGCCGCGTTTTTCGGCGTGCGCCGCGCTTTCGAGCACGAGCACGGCGGCGCCACCCGTCCCGGCGAAACCGTCGCGTTTCACATCGAAGGCACAGGGCGTTTTCGACGGATCGGTTCCGCGGGTAAGGGCGCGGCAACTTGCGAACGGCAGAAGCGTGAAGAGATCGCCGTCCTCCGCGCCGACCACGAAAACGATATCCAGTCTTCCTAGCCTAACGAGATCGAGCGCGTAACCGAAAGCGTGGGCCGACGAGGAGCAGGCGCTCACGAATCCGGTCGAGGCGCCGCGGATTTTGAAGTTGGCGATGAGATTGAAATTCAGTGTCCCGGCGATCGTCCTCGTGAGGCTAAGTGGATGGCAGCGCAGGATGCCTCGTTCGACCATGAGGTCGACGCTGCGGTAGAGCATCCGGGTCGAGCCCGCCGAGGCGCAGAGCAATCCAGTGCGGTCGTGCGAAACCTGCGAGCTCGTTAGGCCAGCATCCGCGATCGCCTCGAGCATGGCGGCGTGCGCGAAGACGCCGTGCGGAGTCATGGAGCGGAGTTGCTGGCGCGGGATCGTCAGGCCGGCGGGAAGTCTCCAAGTCTCGAAGTTCTCGCTCGGGAACTCGAACTCTTTCATTGTGCCCGCGAGTTTGACCGGGATCTCCGGTCGATCGAATTCCGGGAGAATTCCGATTCCACTGCGCTGTGTGCGCAGGCTTTCGAGCACTTCGGCGCGGTTGTTGCCGATGCTGGTGATGAATCCGAGGCCGGTGACGACGGCGCGGTTCACAACGAGACGCGATGCTCTCTCATCGCCTTAGACCAACACGATCAGTGAGGAGGCGCGATGCAGTCGCTTCATGCGCTACAGTGTGCACGAGGCCGCAGCGCGCTCAAGTTTCGCGCTCTTTCTTCTGTGGATTCGTTAGTCGTATTGACCACTCTGCGCGCTCCGGCTAAGCTGCACGGATGAGTGCTTTATCCACGCTCACCGAGACGGTCGCCCCCATGAGTCGCGTCCGGCCCAGCGAAAAAACCAACATCCAACCACAAACCGGCGTTCTCGACCGGATCGCCGAGCACGTCCTGCTCGACGGTTTTCGGATCGTGATCGATCTCGAGAAGAGCAAAGGCTCGTATCTCTACGACGCCGCGCACAACCACCAGTTGATCGACCTTTACGGATTTTTCGGGTCGAACCCGGTTGGGTTTAACCATCCGCATTTCGACAAACCGGAGGTGAAAGCCGACCTCCTCCGCGCGGCGGAAATCAAGATCGCAAACTCCGATGTTTACTCGGAAGGCTACGCAAAATTTGTCGATACACTCTGGCGGGTCGTCGGGATGCCGCCGCTCGAGCGGATGCTCTTCATCGAAGGCGGGGCGCTCGCGGTCGAGAACACGCTCAAGCCGGCGATGGATTGGAAAGTGCGCAAGAACATGGCCGCCGGTCGCGGCGAACGCGGGACGGAGATTCTCCATTTCAAGCACGCCTTCCACGGCCGCACTGGCTACACCATGAGCCTCACGAATACCGATCCGGTGAAGACGAATTTCTTCGCGAAATTCGACTGGCCGCGCGTCTCCACGCCGAACATCGACTACTCGTTAGGTGAGGACGAGCGCACGCGCAACGTGATCGAGCTCGAGAAGAAATCCGAAGCCGAGATCATGCAGTTCGTGAAAGATCGCGGCGTCGATATCGCGGCGATCATTATCGAGCCGATCCAGGGCGAAGGCGGTGACAATCATTTCCGCGGCGAATGGCTGCGGACGCTCCGCCGCATCTGCGACGAGAACGAGATGCTCCTGATTTTCGACGAGGTTCAATGCGGCATGGGCGCGACCGGCAAAAACTGGTGCTGCGAACACTTCGATGTGATGCCCGACCTGATGGCGTTTGGGAAAAAAGCGCAAGTCTGTGGCGTGATGGCCGGCCCGCGCCTCGACGAAGTAAAGGACAACTGCTTCCGCATGCCGAGCCGGATCAATTCGACCTGGGGCGGCAACTTCACCGACATGGTGCGCTCGACCCATTTCCTCCAGATCATCGAGGAAGAAAACCTGGTCGAGAACGCGCGCGTCGTAGGCGGACATTTCCTCGCCCGTCTGATGGAACTGCAAGACCAGGAACCGATGGTCACCGCCGTCCGCGGGCTCGGTTTGTTCCTCGCTTTCGATCTGCCGGACGCGAAGACGCGCGAGGAATTCTGGAAGGGCGCGTTCGGCCTGGGCGTCTTCGCGCTGCGTTCGGGCGAGCGCTCGATTCGCTTTCGGCCCGCGCTCGACATCACGAAGGAAGTCGTCGACGAAGCGATCGACCGGCTCCGTGAGCAATGTGAGCGGATGCGGCGGTAGCGCGACCTTGTCGGTTACGCGCTGACAACCTCTGAACCGCGCAAGCTGAAGCTCGCGCCACCCAAAAAATATGGACTCTGTACTACAAAGCCTCGACTTGGCCGAAGAAAATCAAGGCGCCTTTTCCGGCGATTGGGGCGGCGGCGGCGCGATCATCGAGAAGCGTTCTCCGGTTGACGGGAAGTTGCTCGGCAGTGTCGCGACCGCGTCGCCGGAAGATTACGAAAAGACCGTCGTCCGGGCGCAGGCAGCCTTCTTGAAATGGCGCACCGTGCCGGCGCCGGTCCGCGGCGAAACCGTCCGCCAGCTCGGCAACGCGCTCCGCGAAAAGAAGCACGATCTCGGCCTGCTTGTCTCGCTCGAAGCCGGCAAAATCATCGCGGAAGGCGAAGGCGAAGTGCAGGAAATGATCGACATCTGCGACTTCGCAGTCGGCCAGTCGCGCATGCTTTACGGCCTCACGATTCAGTCGGAGCGGCCAAATCATCGCCTGATGGAGCAATGGCATCCGTTAGGCATCGTTGGCATTATTTCCGCGTTTAACTTTCCCGTCGCCGTCTGGGCGTGGAACGCGGCGCTCGCCGCCGTCTG
>JBDTIQ010000222.1:0-7772 GCA_039936335.1 Chthoniobacterales bacterium | reverse complement strand
TGGTAGCCGGCGGCGAACTCGGTTTCTTTCGCGAGCTTTTCCAACTCTTCGATGATGGCGGCGCCGCGCGGGAGCCAGAGGGGCAGCCCCGGTCCTACATCGTCGTCGAAGGCGAAAAGCTGAAGCTCCTTGCCGAGCTTGCGGTGATCGCGCTTCTTCGCTTCTTCGAGCATGGCGAAGTATTCGTCGAGCTGGGTTTTGTTCTTGAAGGCGGTGCCGTAGATGCGCTGGAGCTGCGGGTTCTTTTCGTCGCCTTTGTAGTAGGCGCTGGCGACGTTCGTGAGGCGGAAGGCGCTAATGTTGCCGGTGCGCATGACGTGCGGGCCGGCGCAGAGATCGGTGAACTCGCTGTTGCGATAAAGGGTGATCGTTTCGCCTTCCGGAATGCCTTGGATGATGTCGAGTTTGAACTTGCTCGCTTCGGGACGCGGGCCGAGGGCGGCGAGTTCGCCAGCTTCTGCGAGCGCCAGCGCTTCGGCGCGGGTGACTTCCACCCGCTCGAACGGCTTGTTGGCTTTGATCTCGTTTTTCATCTCGGCTTCGATCTTCTCGAAGTCCTCGGGCGAGATGCGGTGGGGCAGTTCGACGTCGTAGTAGAAGCCGTTTTCGACCGGCGGGCCGGCGGCGAATTGGGCCTCGGGCCAAAGCCGCAAAATAGCGGTGGCAAGGACGTGGGCGGCGGAATGGCGGAGCCGCTCCAGGTCGGTCATGGTGGCACGTTGCTCGGGTGATTTGCGTTCGTCGGACATGCGAGCGGTCAATAAACCACCCGGGCGCCGGAAGGGAAACGGGGATTTTGCGCCGCGCGGACGCTTCTCGGGACCGTCGGGAGGGATTCGGTTCCTCCGGGGGCGAACTCGGCGCCCTCAGCTTCGCCGGACGGGCGCTCGGGTTTGCCGGAGAGGCGCTCGGATTGGCCGGGGAAACTCTCGGGGCCGTAGGCTTACAGGCTCAAGCGCTCGCGCAGCTCCTGAGCGCGGCGCCGGGCGACTTTGATTTGCGGATCGTGTTCGCCCAGCCAAAGGGCGAGACCGCCGTCAAACCACGGCTCGACTTTTCGCACGAAACGCAGGTTGATGATGTGCTGTCGGCTGACCCGGAAGAATCGTTGCGGGTCGAGCCGCGTTTCGAGCGTCTGGAGGGAGCGAGGGATGAGCGGGCGGCCTTCCGCAAAATAAACGCGCGCGTAATTGCCTTCGGATTCGAGAAGGCGGATGTCGCCGACGCGCACGAGCCAGCAATGCTCGCCGTCTTTCAGAAAGACCTGATCGTTTTCGCCGAGAACGCCGGTAGAGGAATGCTGGGGTTCCGAGGATTCGTCCGGCTCCTGCAAGCGATCAAGCGCCCGGGCGAGTCGGGCCGGCTCGATCGGTTTGAGCAAGTAATCGAGCGCGCCGAAGTCGAAAGCCTTGAGCGCGTATTCGTCGTAGGCGGTGGTGAAGATGACGCGCGGCGCGTCAGCTAATTCCGCGAGCAATTCGAAGCCCGTGCGACCGGGCATTTGCACGTCGAGGAAGATGAGATCGGGATGGAGCGCGGCGATTTTCTCCTCGGCCTGGGCGGCGTTGGCGGCTTCGCCGACGATCTCAATCTCCGGATGCGCGCGGAGGAGGCGGCGCAGCTCGGAGCGGGCGAGGCGTTCGTCATCGATCAGGAGGGCTTTCATGTTCCGGTCACGGGAATGATGAGCCGCGCTTCGACCCAGCCCGGCTCCGGTTCATGTAAATCGAGCGTGGCGCGGTCGGCGAAAAGGAGACGCAGGCGCGTTCGCAGGTTCGTGAGGCCGAGACCGGTCGATTGGCTGGAGGATGAGCTGCGCAAGGCGCCGGTATTTCGAAGGGAAATCTCGAGATGGTTGTCGTCGCGATGGGCGTAAAGGGCGATGACAGCGGCCCCGGCCTCGCGCGAGACACCGTATTTGACCGCGTTCTCGACCAGTGTCTGCAAAGCGAGGGGCGGGACGAGACAAGGAAGCGACGCGGGATCGATGGCGCGCTGGATCGTGAGGCGATCTTCAAACCGGATGAGCTCGAGCGCGAGGTAGTGCTCGACGGTGTCGAGCTCGTCCGCGAGCGGGACGAGCGAGCGATCACCCGATTGCAGGTGGTAGCGGAGGATCGCGGCCAACTGCGTGATCGCTTCCTGCGCCCGTGCCGGATCTTCAAGGATGAGGGCGCGCAGACTATTGAGCGAGTTAAAGAAGAAGTGCGGATTGAGCTGGCTCTTGAGGCCGCGCAGCTCCGCTTCGGCGAGTGCGGTCTCTGCTTGGTAGCGCTCGATCTCCATCCGCCGTTGTCGCTTCACAAACCCGGTCCCCAGGTAAATGCTCGACCAGAGCGTCAGGATGACGAAGTCATTAAATGTGTAACCAACCGCGGCCGCGACGGCGACCCCGAAATTTTTCCACGAGATGTAATTCGGCGGCGGGAGAAAGATGAAATAGGTCCAGACGATTGCGACGAGCAGGACGGCAAGGCCGAGATTGACGCTAAAGATCCGCGGCAGCAGTTTCGCCATCGGCAAGTCAAGCCAGTTGTGGCGCAAGATGTGGCCGCGGAACGCGTGCGTGAGGAGAATCCCGCAAATCGAGAGCAGCAAATAACCGCCCACGACATTCCAGCTAAAGGCGACGGAGCCCTTGCCCGTCGTGAAAATCACGAAAAGGAGGAAGAGAAAGAACGCGCCCCAGCCGCCGACCTGACACACCCAATAGGCGGCGGGCGGGGCCGGCGGCGTGGAGCGGTTCTGCATCGGGTTGGCCTAACGAGTAGAGCTAGTGCGCAGCGAGCTCCTTATCGAGCGCGGCGTAAAAGCCCGCCGGATCGTCGACCATGATGAAGTGCTTCGCCTTGTCGAAGAAGACGAAGCGGGTTTGCGGCGCATTCTTGAATTGGTTCTTGTAATTCTCCTCGAGCGTCTCTTTCGGCGCGTATTGCAGCATCCCGGCCAGCGCGCCCATCACAAGGATCGGGCATTTGATCTTGCCGAGCTCGGGACGGTAATCGGTGCTCAGTAATTCGCTCATCGCCTGCGCAACGGTGGCCGGATCCGATTTGCTGCACATCTCCGCGACGCGCTTCACATCGGCGGGATTCGTCACCAGGGAAGGAATGGAAATGTTCTTTTGATAAGCCGCGAATTCCTCCGGCGTCTCCTTTTCCATCCGCACGCGCATGGCGGCGGCAGCCTTCTTCGCACTCTCTAGATCCGTCACACCGGGCAACATGACGCCGGCAAGAAACGGCAGGCCATCAACCGAGACGATGTCGCCCGGCAAGTCCGGCGCCTTGTCGCCGATCGCGAGGGCGAGGGTGCCGCCGAGGCTGTGGCCGACGATCGCGGGCTTCTCTAGTTTGTGTTCACGGGCGTAAGCGATGATCTGATCGCGCGCGGCATCCAGGAGGTCATCGGTCTTAACCGCAGGCATGCCGCCGAAGCCCGCGATCGAGATGACGTGGCATTCGTATTTGTCCTGCAGGTGTTTCACCGTGTCGTCCCAGATCGCGCCCGGGGTGGCGAGCCCGGGAATGAAGATGATGGGCTGGCCGTGACCAGTGACTTTGACGTCGATGACTTTCGGCGCGTCGGCTGCGTGTATGGATGCCGCGGTAAGTAGGAGCGCGGTGCTCACAATTGCTGTCAATGTTTTCATGCCTTAGCAAACGTCCAAAAATTGCAGGCCGCCCGCGAAATATGACGAACGGCTCTTTGCCGTGACGAAAGGCCGAGAAAGACGGGGCAACGCAGCGAGAGCGACCCTTGCAGGGCGGGCGCGGCGGCGTGGAGCGCGCGTGCATCGCGCCTGCCTAACGAACCATTCCTGCGGGGCGTCGCGCAGATCGATTGCTGGCGCGAGCAGCCAACGACGCTCACGCGACAGGACAGCCGAGGCGCCGTGTTACTGATGGGCGAGCTCTTGATCGAGCGCGGCGTCGAAGCCAGCCGGGTCGTCGACCATGATGAAGTGCTTCGATCTGTCCGAGCGCGCCCATCACCAGGATCGGGCATTTGATCTTGCCAAGGTCCGGACGGTAATCGCGGGTCAGCAATTCGTTCCTCGCTTCGGTGACAGTGTTCCGATCCGATTTGGCGCACATCGCATAAACCGCTCGACGTCCGCCGGTTTGGTCACCATGGCGGGAATGGAGACGTTCTTTTGAAACGCGGCCGCCTTCCGGCGTCTGGCCTTTCATCTGTGCGTGCATCGCGGCGGTGACTTTTTTCGCGCTCTCCAGGTCAGTCACGCCGGGCAGCATGACACCGGCGAGAAATGGCAGGCCGTCGACGGAGACGATGTCGCCCGGCAGGTCGGGTGCCTTTTCACCAATCATGAGCGCGAGCGTGCCGCCGAGGCTGTGGCCGACGATCGCGGCCTGTCGAGCTTTTGGGCACGAGCGCAGGCGATGATTTGGTCACGCGCGTCATCGAGCAGGTTGTCGGTTTTCGCCGCCGCATCCCGCCGCATCCCGCCGCATCCCGCCGCATCCCGCGATCGTGATTGCGTGGCATTCGTATTTGTCCAGCAGGTGTTTCACCGTGTCGCCCCGGATCGCGCCGGGCGTGGCGAGGCCAGGAATTAAGATTACAGGCTTACCGCGACCGGTGACTTTGACGTCGATGACTTTGAGCGTGTCGGCTGCGCGCATAGTTGCCGCGGTGAACAAGGAGCGCGGCGCTCAGGATGGTAGTCAATGTTTTCATGACCTCAGCAAATCGCCAAACCGCGCGCAGTTCGCGCGGACAATGTAACGAACGGTTGCGTGCGGTGACGGCGGAAGTCAGCGTCTCGCCTGACTCGTCCGGCAGCCTTCCAGCCTGCCGCTTCTCCGGCCGGGCAGGATGGCCGGCCGCCGAGTCAGTCAGGGTGACTGACTTCCAAAGCCTAACCGCGCTTGCTGAAGATTTTTATTTGCTCGGCCGCTTTCTGCAGCGCGTCGAGGGTCTCGAGCGCCGCCTGCTGTTTCTTGATCGTGTCGGCATTGGTGGCCTGCATCGTTTGCAGGAGTTGCATCATGTTCTGCATCTCCGAGGCGCTGTCGGCCGGGTTGGCGGCCGGCGTCGGTTTCGGAGCGAGAGAACCGGGCGCGACCGGCTGCATCAACATTGGCGTAGGCGATTGTGCTTCGAGCGAACCAAACGCGAGTGCGCAGAGAGCGAGTGGGATAAAAATCGGACGAAATTTCATGGCCTAGCGTCCTCCCCGGCTGGAAAAGATTCGTGCGACCCGGATCGTTTCCGCGAGTGTCGCCAGGCGCGCGTCGATCTTGCCCTGGTTCTCGGCGATCAGAGTCTGCTGGACCTGCACCTCTTTCATCATCGCCTCGAGTTGCTTCGGATCGGTGGGCGCGCGCGATTGCGCGCCGACCGTGGTGGCGAAAACGGCGAGCAGACAGAGGAGCGTGATTTTTTTCATATAGCAAAAGGGTTCGTTTTGCAGAGGGAAGCAAGTCACGTTCCGCCGCCACCGCGCGCGTCTCGCGGCTTGGAAATTGCTTGCGACTGAGAGAGCTGTTGCTACCCTCAGCGGCATGGCCGGGCCGGGAATGTTCCAATCGCAAAATCTCTCGCTCCAGCAGGTTCTCGCGCCGCAGTTACAGCAGAGTCTGCTTATTCTCCAGGCGCCCCTCCTCGAGCTGCGCAATCTCGTTCAGCAGGAGATGGAAACCAATCCGGTGCTCGAGGAACTTCCCGAGGCGACCGAAGAAGAGCTGAAAGTCTCCGAGAGCCCGACGACCGACGACAACTTCAAGGAGGAGTTCGATCAACTGGCAAAGCTCGATGACGAATGGCGCGATTACATGGCGCAATCGAACAACTTCAGCGGCCGCTCCAAGGAGGAGGAGGATAAGCGCCAGTTCTTCTTCGATTCGATCGCCACTCAGGAGACGCTCCAGCAACATCTCGTCGCGCAGTTAAACCAGACCGCGCTCAACGCCGGCGATCGCAAGACCGCCGAGCTCATCATCGGCAACATCGACGACAATGGCTTTCTCCAGACCACGCCGGAAGAGATGGCGATGAACACCGGCATCGACCAGGAAGATTTCGAGGTGATGCTCACGCTCATCCAGAGTTTCCACCCGCCGGGCGTGGGCGCGCGCGATTTGCGCGAGTGCTTGTTGATTCAACTCAAACGCGAAGGCCGGCAGACGAGTGTCGAGTACCGGATCATTTCCGACCACATGGAGGACCTCGGGAAGCGCCGTTTCCCGGAGATCGGCCGGCGTATTGGGATTAGCCCTGAGCTGGTGCAGAAATACGCAAACAGCATCGCACAGCTCGACCCGCGGCCGGGCGCCATCTTCGCGGAAGCGCCGCAGAATTACGTCCTCCCGGATGTGACCGTGGAAAAGATCCAGGGCGAATACCAGATCATCCTGAACGGCGAACAGATTCCTCATCTCCGCATCAGCAACACCTACAAAGACATCATGTCGCAGGATGGAAGTGGCGGCGACGTGAAGGATTACATCCGCGACAAAATCCGGAGCGGGAAATTCCTCATCAAATCAATCCACCAGCGCCAGCAAACGATCTCGAACATCGCGCACCAGATCGTCAACCGGCAGAAGGAATTTCTCGAGAGCGGCCCGGCGCAGTTGAAGCCGATGACGATGGTTCAAATCGCCGAAGCCGTGGGCGTGCACGAGACGACCGTGAGTCGTGCGATCTCGGGCAAATACATCTCCACACCGCAGGGGGTGTTTGAGATGAAATACTTCTTCACGCCCGGCTACCAGACAGCGAGCGGCGAAGCGGTCAGCAACACGAGCGTGAAAGGAACGATCACGGATCTGGTGAAAAACGAGAGCGGCAGCGCGCCGTTGAGCGACAAGGAGATCGTCGAGATTTTAGGTGAGCGCGGCATCCCGATCGCTCGCCGCACGGTCGCGAAATATCGGACCGAGCTGAATATTCTGCCGAGCAACATGCGGCGGAGGTATTAGGAGAAAAGCTGAAATCCTGAGACGCTAAAACAATTTCAGCCTTTCAGTTTTTCAGCGTTTTGGCATTTTGCCTTTCATGAGTCCTTCCCTGCGGCGCAAAGTTTTGGCCGAGTGGCGCGGTCTTCCCTCGGAACTGCCGCGGCCCGATCGCGCGCAGAATATCGCGGCTCTTCTGCCGGGCGTGATGCAAAAGCTTGGATTGAAAGAGCGTCTGCAGGAAAGCGAAGTCCTCGCTGCTTGGAAAGCGCTCGTCGGCGAGTTCATCGCGGGGCATTCCTGCCCGATCTCGCTGCGCGACGGCGTCCTCTACGTGCACGTCCTCCAACCGGCGTTGCACTACGAACTCGAGCGGGTGAACAAGCCGCAGATTTTGCGGAAACTGAAGCAACGCTTCGGTGGCCGGGTCATTCGCGACCTCCGTTTCCGACTCGGCTAACGAACGAGTTTCCCACTCGCCTAACGAGAAGAGGGCGCAGCTAGCGGCAAGCAGCAAAGCGTGTCATCCCGCGGAATGAAGCGCCGCGGAATGGAGCCGAGGGATCCCGTGGATCTGCCGTGAAGCTCCGCCGCGATTACCGAACTCGTCGAAGGTTAGCCCTTGCGGCGAATTCAGCCCTTTGGCGAAGACGCGCGTGCTCCCATCGAGCGCGTAAAAACGAATCACGTTCGCAGTGGGATCGCTGGCGAAGAGATCGCCGGCGCCGGCCCGCGCGTGAGGTGAAGAAAAGAGCAACGTAGCAGTCGCTACGGCGAAGTGAGCTGCAAGAGCGAAGGTCGCGGAGGTAGTTCTTGGTCATGGTTATTCTTAGTATTGGTTATAAGGCT
>JBDTIQ010000221.1:0-13003 GCA_039936335.1 Chthoniobacterales bacterium | reverse complement strand
AACACCGCCAGCTTCCGGTCGAGAGGGACGTGCTTATTCATAAGTAAGAAGTAAACAGGAAGCCGCGGCGCGTGGCTATGGGATGAGCGCCGTGTCCGTTTCTCAGTAAAACCCCTAGCCGGCGAGGTAAAGAAAGAGCGCCGCAGATCGATCGCGCACCTGGCCAAGTCGGCGACACACTTACTCGACTCGGCGCCGCGGCCAGTGGCCTCTATCACACGTCGCGGAAAAACCCGCGTCTGCTCAAAATTCGCATGATCAGGAAACCGGCAATTGGAACGGAGGCGGCCGCGACCTAACGTTTTACCTAACGGCTCAAGGGAGGCGACAGCCGGCCAGGCGCAAACCAAGGGGGTTGAGCGAAATTCTTCGTCGGGCGGCGTCGGGGGCTCCTCCGGGTAGCGCATGCGTCCCGCGTGCTGGCGACGGCGTCTCGCCGTCGCGAACTTCCTTGCAAGCTATTCAAGAAGTCGTCATACAGCCGTCTCGGTCGATGGGTCCTGCGGCGCCTCGCCTGCAGGTTCGGGAAAGACCGGGCGGGACGCCCGCTCGACGTGACAGGCGAGACGCGGCGAGACGCCTGTGTTACGGCTGGCGCACTTTTCGGCAGCTTCTTGCCGTTCCTATTCTCTGTGAGCCAGGTTTCTTCCTTCACCTCCACGCCTGGATGAAAGTTCGTCGCCGCGGGACGCGGCAACCAGCACTCGAGACGAGCGCGCTACCCGGAGTGTGTCTGACCTGACACGCGCCCCCCGGATTTAATCTCCACCTCCGCGCGCCCTCCGTGACAAAAGCCTGCGCCACGAAAGTCCTGAAGTCTTTCGCGGCCGCGCCCTGCGGGTCTGTCGCCGAAGCAGCGATTCGCGGGTCTCTGCGTATTGCCTTACAATCGTCCGAGGCGGAGACTGCGAGCGTCGGAGCCCGAACTCTTCTAATGTCCAGCACCCCAACCGAAGCCGCGCTCGATCCCGCCGCGACGGACGAGACGGGGGAAAATTCCCGCGACGGCGCGGCCAAGCGGCGCGACCCAAATGAGCCTTCCGCCGTTGTCGGGCTCGGCGCTTCGGCCGGAGGTATCGCGGTCCTCCAGCAGTTTTTCGCCGACATGCCGGCGGATTCCGGGCTTGCTTTTGTCGTGGTGATGCACCTTTCCCCGGAGCACGAGAGCAGCCTCGCTCACATCATTCAGACGAAAACCTCGATGCCGACGTTGCAGGTGACCGAGCGGATCAAGGTGCGGCCAAACCACGTCTACGTCATCCCGCCGAACAAACAGCTTACCTTCGCCGATAGCTTCCTCGAGCTGCTCGAGCCCCAGCAGGCGCTCGGCAAACGCGTCACGATCGATCTGTTCTTCCGCACCCTCTCCCAATCCTACGGCCAGCGCGCGATCGGGGTGATTCTTTCCGGGACGGATTCTGATGGAGTGATCGGGTTGAAACACATCCGCGCGCAAGGCGGGGTGACGGTCGCGCAGGACCCGAGCGAGGCGGAGCACGCCAGCATGCCGGCGACGGCGATCGCGACCGGGATGATCGATTGGGTACTGCCGATCGCGAAGCTGGCGCCGCGGCTGATGGAGTTCGTGAAGAACGAAAACCTGATGCGCCTTCCGCCGGAGATCCCCGAGGAGACGAAGCCTGACGCGAAAGCCCACGACGCGCCGGGCGGCGAGACGGTCTCGAACGAGACGCGTGATGAGCACGACGAAAGGGCGTTGCGCGACGTGCTCGCGATTTTGCGGCGGCAGACGGGGAACGATTTCAGCCATTACAAGCGCGCGACGCTTCTGCGCCGGATCGCGCGCCGCCTGCAGGTGAACTCGATGGAAAGCATTCCCGAGTATCTGGAATTCCTGCGGCAGCATCCGCCGGAAGCCATCGAACTGCACCGCGACCTGCTCATCGGTGTGACGCATTTTTTCCGCGACCGGGCGGCTTTCGCGGCTCTCGAGGCGAACATCCCGCAGCTTTTCGCCGGGAAAACCAAGAACGAGCAGCTCCGCGTCTGGGTGGCAGGCTGCGCGACGGGCGAGGAAGCGTATTCGATCGCGATGCTCCTCTGCGAACATGCGGAGCGGCTCGACGCGCCGCCGACCATTCAGATTTTCGCGACCGATATCGACGAGCAATCGATCAGTGACGCGCGCCAGGCGATTTATCCGACGACGATCGAAGCGGATGTCTCGCCCGAGCGACTCCGGGTGTTCTTCGGGAAAGATCACGGGCGCTACCGGGTGCGGAAGAGCCTGCGCGAGAAGGTGCTCTTCGCCGCGCACAATCTCCTGAACGACCCGCCTTTCTCGAAACTCGATCTTGTTTCCTGCCGGAATCTCCTGATCTACTTAAATCCGAAAGCGCAGGACCAGGTCTTCGACATTTTCCACTTTACGCTCCGGGCCGGCGCGCTGCTCTTCATCGGCGGGTCGGAGACGACGATTGCCGCGAACGCGCTCTTCTCGGCCGTGGACGCGAAGCACCGCCTCTATGCGCGGCGGTCGGTGCCCCGGCCGAGCTGGAAGATTCCGATCATGCCGGGCCCGCTGCCGAAGGCGACTTTGCGCGGGACTGCGCGGCCGCGCCCGCTTCTGGCTTTGTCGGCGAACATCGCGGACGCGGCCTCGACCGACACACGCGAATCGGTCCATGCCGGGCAGGAGCGGCGTTCGAAGCTCTTCGGCGAGCTGCACCTGAAACTCCTCGAGCAATACGCGCCGCCTTCCGTGGTCGTGAACGAGGCGCACGACATCGTCCACCTCTCGGAGAATGCCGGGCGCTACCTGCACTTCGCGGCCGGCGAACCGACCGCGAACCTGATGAAGGTGGTCGATCCGGCCCTGCAGGTGGAATTGCGGACCGCGCTTTTCCGGGCCGCGCGCGGCGAGGAGCCGATCGAAACCGCGCCCCTCACGGTCAGGATGAACGGCAAGAGCGAGCAAATCACGGTGACGGTGCGCTCGATCCGCGCGCAGGATTTGGAGCAGGGCTTTTATCTCGTCACGTTCGCAAAGCAAACCGATGAGCGGCTCGCGCCGCCCGCCGCCGCCGCCGCTCCGGGCGATTCGCTCGCGCACGATTTGCACGCGGAGATCGAAACCCTGAAGCGGCAACTGAACGACGCCTCCGAGCAATACGAAGCAGCCAACGAGGAGCAGAAAGCGTCGAACGAAGAGCTCCAGGCGATGAACGAAGAGCTTCGTTCGGCGACTGAGGAGCTGGAGACGAGCAAGGAGGAGCTCCAGTCGCTCAACGAGGAGCTGGTCACGGTCAACAACGAGCTGAAGAACAGCGTCGAGGATCTCAGCCGGTCGAATGCCGACCTCACCAACCTGATGGCCTCGACCGACATCGGCACCCTGTTTCTCGATCGGCAGCTCCGCATCCAGCGCTTCACACCGAGCGCGCAGAAGATTTTTAATCTCATCCCGGCCGACGTCGGCCGGCCCATCTCCGACCTCACGAGCAAACTCACGCACGGCGGCCTGGAAGCGGACGCCGAGAAAGTGCTGGATGATCTCGTGCCGATCGAGCGGGAAATCCCGCACGCCGAGGGGCAATGGATGCTGGTGCGGATCGCGCCTTACCGCACGGCGGAGGATCGCATCGCCGGCGTGGTCGCGACGTTCATCGATATCACACGCCGCAAAGAGGCGGAGGACGATCTGCGGGCCGCGCACGAGCGCGCGCGCAGACAGGTGGACCAGTTCAACACGATCATGGCGGCGGTGCCGGATTTTGTTTACCAGTTCGATCTCGAGGGACGCTTCACCTACATCAGCCAATCGCTCCTCGATCTATGGCGGCTCACGCCC
Organism: Chthoniobacterales bacterium; assembly: GCA_039936335.1. Lineage (GTDB taxonomy): Bacteria > Verrucomicrobiota > Verrucomicrobiia > Chthoniobacterales > UBA10450 > Palsa-1392. The sequence goes on along the minus strand of JBDTIQ010000221.1, from coordinate 9,192 downwards.
GACCAGGCGATCGGCCGGAATTTTCACGAGCTCGATTACACGCCGGAGCTGGCGACGCAGTTGCAGCGCCAGATCCGGGAAGTGATCGAGGCGCGCCGCCCGCTCAAGGACGAAACGCCCTACACGAGCGTGGTCGGCGAGCGCATGTATGAATACCTTTTCTTCCCGCTCCTCGCGCACGACGGCAGCGTCGAAGGCGTCGGCGGCGTCACGCGCGACATCACCGACCGACGCCGGGCGGAGGGAGCGCTGCGCGAATCGGAAGCGCGCTTCCGGCAGTTTGCCGAGAACTCGTCCGACGTCTTCTGGATTCTCGACGCGCAGACGGCGCGGCTCGAATACGTGAACCCGGTTTACGACGAAATGTACGGTCAATCGCGCGAGTTGATCCTGCACGATCGGAAGCGCTGGATCGATGTGGTGCATCCGGACGATCACGAGAAGGCGGAGTCCTCTCTGCCCCAGGCGCTCAGCGGAGAAGCGTTCGTGCGCAATTACCGCATCATCCGTCCGAGCGACGGCGAGACGCACTGGATTCGCGATACCGGGTTCCCGATCAAGAATGAAAAGGGCGAAATCATCCGGGTCGCTGGCGTCGCGCAGGATCTGACGGAGGACCAGAAAAAAACCGAAGCGCTCCGAGTGAGCGAAGAACGTTTCCGCCTCCTCGTAGAGGGCGCGCGCGACTACGCGATGTTCGTGATCGGGCTCGACAACCGCATCAGCTATTGGAGCGGGGGCGCCGAGCGCATCTTCGGCTGGACAGCGGAGGAAGCGATCGGGCAAAGCGGTGAACTTATTTTCACGCCCGAAGACGTCGCCGGGGGCCGCGAAGAAAAAGAACGCGAGATCGCGCTCCACGAAGGCTGCGCCACTGATTGCCGCTGGCACATGCGCAAAGACGGGAGCCGCATTTGGGTCGACGGCGTCATGCGCCGGCTCGATGACGACCAGGACAATCTGCGCGGCTGGGCGAAGATCGCACGGGACCTGACCGCAGAACGCGCCGCCGATGAGCGACTCCGACGTTCCTACGAAGATCTCGAGCGCCGCGTGAGCGAACGCACCGCCGATCTCACGACTGCGAACGAGAAACTCGAAGCCGCACTCGTCGAGCGGGCCGAGATTGAACGGGAACTCCTGCGGGTGAGCGAGCGCGAGAAACGCCGGATTGGCCAGGACCTTCACGACAGCCTCTGCCAGGAACTGGCCGCGACCGCATTTTTCCTGGAATCGAAAGCGCAGAGCCTGTCGACAGGCCGCGCGGCCGAGGCGAAAGCGCTCTCGGACGCGGCGAGAATCGTCAACGTCAACGTTGGCGTCGCGCGCGACTTGGCGCGCGGTCTTTACCCGGTCGAGCTGGCGACGAGCGGATTCTCCGAGGCGTTGCGCGACCTCGCCTTTCGCCATTCTACGGAGGATGCGCACTGCCGCTTCGAGAGTCCGAAATCGATCCGGGTGAAGAACGAAACGATCGCGCTCGCGCTTTATCGGATCGCCCAGGAAGCGCTGAACAACGCGATCAAGAACGGCCGCGCCAGGGAAATTCTCATCCGACTCGAACGACGAAACCGGAAACTCTCTCTGATCGTGCAGGATGACGGCATCGGCTTTTCCCCCGACCAGACGACCAAGGGAATGGGCATCCACATCATGAAATACCGCGCGAACTCAATCAGCGGGCTGTTAAAGGTGGAATCCAGCAAAGGCAAAGGCACGACCGTGACCTGCACGGTCTGAACTGCGGAGAGGCGACCTCTCGTTAGGCGGACGCGGCCGGCTTCTCGTGCGGGAGGGATTCCGAAAAAGAAAAACTATTAGTCACCCTCGTCGGGATCGGCCCCACCATCGCCTTGGTCGCGAACGCTTTCGCTGACGCGAAAGAGGAAGTAAAGGAAGACCCGAGGCGGAAACCGCCGTCACGAACGTCGACATGTATAGCTACTCCGACGCCACGGGCGTCTTCGCCGGCGCTTCGGTGGAAGGCTCCGTCGTCGCTCCGCGTGGCGATACGAACAACAGCTTCTACGGCAAAAAAGTCACGCCCACGGAAATTCTCCAAAGCAACGTGCAGCCGCCTGCCACAGCGAAGCAGCTCGAAAAAGTGCTCACCCGCATCGGCAAAGGCGCGACTCACAACCCCGCCAGATCCTGATCGGCTGGTAACTTGTCAGGTTTTCCCCCGCTCGTCTGACGAAGGCGAGTGGCGGGAACGGCCGCAAAAAGTTCGACACTTTTCCGCGACCCTGACGTCGCGGTTTTTTTGGTGGCATCCGTCGCGCTGCCGCGGATGCGATACCTTTGCGTGACTTCGTCGTCGCTCGCAGTGCTTTGAAAAAGATCACCACAAAAAAGAAACCGGAGATCGGCAAACGCCGCATTCTTCTCGTGGACGATCACCCGCTCTTCCGCAAAGGCATGATGCAGCTCCTCGACATGCAACACGATCTCGAGGTGCGCACCGAAGCCGAAAACAGCGGCGCGGCCCTCGATGCCGTTCGGAAGCAGAAGTTCGACCTCGCCGTCATCGACGTCGGCCTGCGCGGCGGCGCCAACGGCATCGAGCTCACGAAAATGCTGAAGGTCGAGTACCCGGACCTGCCGGTCCTGATCGTCTCGATGCACGACGAAGCGCTTTACGCCGAGCGTTCGCTCCGTGCCGGGGCGCGCGGTTACGTGATGAAACGTGAGGCGCTCGATTCCATCCTGCACGCCGTGCGCAGCGTGCTCGACGGCGAGATTTACATCAGCCCCCCGATGACGAAGCGGATGCTGTTCGATCACATCCAGGGCGGGGGCAAAGCGCGCGACGCGGTCGAACGCCTGACCGATCGGGAGTTGGAAGTGTTCCAGCTCATCGGCGAAGGCCGCGATATGCACCAGATCGCGGCCCAGCTGCATCTCAGTAAAAAAACCGTGGAAGCCCACCGCGCGAACATCAAGGAAAAACTCGGCGTCCCGAGCGCGCGCGAAGTGGTGCGCTACGCCACGCAATGGGTCGCGCAGGAACGTTAGGGCACCAAAGCCGCCGGGCGGCCGAAGCGCGCCCGACGGTGAACAATCGCGGAGCCGCTGCGTCCACCCTTGGCGCGCGCCTCGATATTTCATCCACCCGCGAAGGCGTCTGCGACCGAAAGTAGTTATGGAAATGAAACGCCCGATTCTTGGTTTACTTGCCGCAACCGTCGTCCTGACCGCCTGTCAGACGGCCCATCGCGCGGCCGTCAGCACATTTCGCGTGATCGACGCGCCGCACCAATACATCCGGCGCGCCCTCTCGGTCGATGAGGACGACAACGGCCAGACAACGACAGCCACCACGACCACCACCGAGACTTACGCAGCGCCGAACGCCGCCACTTATCCGCAGCCTTACCAGCAACAGGTCGCGCCGCCGCAGCCGCCGCGATATTCTTCGCAACGGCAAGTGGTCACGACACCGCCGCCGCCGGTGCGTCGTCAGGTTGTCACGACGGAACGGGAGCGGACTTCCGAGCCGCCACCTCCCACGCCGACGCTCGCGCCGCGTGTGACTTCGCGCAGCACCACCAACACGCCGAGCACTTCCACCACCCGCGAAACCGCGCCGACGACCACCTCGACCTCATCCACGCGCACGAGCACGACCGGCCAATCCAGTCTGCCGTATGCGAAACCGGTTCCTGGCAAGGCGGGCTATGTCTTCAGTCCGTATGACAAAAATGGCGGCTACGTCGACGTCACCGGCTTTGCCCCGGGCAGCAAGGTGAAAGATCCCTACAGCGGGAAAGTGTTTCTCGTTCCGTAAGCGGCGCCTGCAATCTGCATCATTCCGGGCGGAGCCCGCGGAATGAGCCAGTCATCGCGTCCCCGTCCCCCAGATCGAAGTTTCCCATCCTCCGCTGACGAACTAGCGCGACTTCGCTTCCAGCGCTTTCACCCGCTCGAAAAATTTCCCGAGCCGCCGCACCCAGACCATCTGCTCTTTCGCTTCGTTCAACGGCACCGCCGGCGTCCCCCACCATGCGCGGCCGCCGCGCAGACTCTTCGCGACACCACACTGGGCGCCGATGCGCGTGTCATCGTCGATCTCGAGGTGACCAGCGACACCCACCTGGCCGGCCAGAATCACGCGCGCGCCGATACGCACACTTCCCGCGATGCCGCACTGCGCACAGATCACGGTGTGTTTCCCGATCACCACGTTATGCGCGATCTGCACGAGGTTATCGATCTTCACGCCTTCCTGAATCCAAGTGCGTCCAAAACGCGCGCGATCGACCGTCGTGTTCGCGCCGATCTCCACGTCATTGTCGATCTGCACGATGCCGATCTGCGGCACTTTCTTGCGGATACCGGCGATCTCTTCGAAACCAAAACCATCGGTGCCAATCACGATGCCGCCATGCAGGATGACGCGATCGCCAATCTTGATCCGTTCGCGGATCGTGACGTTCGGATAAATCGTGCAGCCTGAGCCGATCGTGGTCTCGTGGCCAATGTAAGAACCCGCGCCGATCCGCGTGCCATCTCCGATCGATGCGCCCGGTTCGATCACGACATGCGCGCCGAGCGAGATATTTTCGCCTAACGACGCGTCTTCCGCGATCACCGCAGTCGGGTGAATCTCCGTCGAGAACTCGATCGGCGCCGGCGCGAAACGCAACACCACCTGTTCGAAAGCCTTGCTCGGATTCGCCACCCGGATCTGCGCCGGCACGATCTGCTCGGTGAAATCTTCCGGCACGAAAGCCGCGCCCGCGCCAGTCGCGTGGAACGCGGCGAGGTAGCGCGGGTTTCCATAGAACGTCACCTCGTCGGTGTTCGCTTCCGCGAGCGAGGCGGCGCCCGTGATCGTCAGGTTGGCGTCGCCCGCGATCGTGCCGCTGGACATCTGGGCCAGTTCCTGGAGCGTGAATTCCACGATTCGTTAGGCAGCTAGCCGCCGGTCGCGAAGCCGGGATAAAGCGTCATGCCGCCATCGACGAAAATCGTCGTGCCGGTGATGTAATCCGATTGATCCGACGCCAGCCAAACCGCCGTCCGCGCGATGTCTTCCGGCTCGCCGATGCGCTGATCGGGGATCAACGTGAGGAGCGCTTTGACCGCTTCCGGGGTGTCCCAGGCGGCGCGGTTGATCGGCGTTTTGATCGCCCCCGGCGCGATGCTGTTCACCCGGATTTTTTTCGGCGCGAGTTCCTGCGCCATGCTTTTCATTAGCTGCATCACGCCACCTTTCGATGACGCGTAATTGACGTGGCCAGCCCACGGGATCACTTGGTGCACGGAGCTCATACAGATGATTTTCCCGGCCGCGGTCGAGACGGTCGGCACCACGCCGCGACGCAAAAACTCGCGCACCGCTTCGCGCGCACAAAGGAATTGGCCGGTTAAATTCACTCGGATCACCAGATCCCATTGCGCGAGCGTCATATCCTGAAACGTCGCGTCCTGTTGCAGCCCGGCATTGTTTACGAGGATGTCGATCGTGCCGAAAGTCTTGAGCATTTCCACGAACATCGCCTGCACTTCGGCCTCGTTGCTCACGTCAGCTTTTATCGCGATCGCATTGTTGCCTTTCTCGCGAATCAGCTTCACGACGCGCTCGGCTTCCTCCGGATGCGTCACGTAATTCACGACCACGTCCGCCCCGGCCGCGCCGAGCGCGATCGCGCAGCCTTCGCCGATCCCGGAGTTCGCGCCCGTCACGAGCGCCTTTTGGTTTTGTAACGGACGCAGCGGATCGAAGGAATTTTCAGCAGCCATGGCTCTGCGCAGCTTGTTTTCGCTGGCCGCGAAAGCAAGGATTTTCGCGCCGCGCCCGCGTGCGACCGGGAGGCATAGTTCTAGCTATCTCTGCGGTGCCGCATCGCATCTCCCGCTCATGCCAATCACTCAGCCAAAGCCCGCGCGCCCCGAGCCGAAAAAATCGCCCGGTGCGCAGCGTAAAGGCACTCATTCAACCGGCAGCGCGGCGCTTTCCACCGCGATCGCCGCCGAATATTTTGCGATCCTCGCGCGGGCGACGAAGGATGCGACCCGCGATTGGCAGGTGAAAAGCGGAACGCTGAACTGGCCCTCAGGCCTGACTGATTTACTCGGCTACGAGCATGCCGACGAGACGCGCGAAATCAATTTCTGGCTCGATCGGATTCACCCGGAGGACGTCGCCCAGATCAAGGAAAGCCTCCACCGTGCGCTTGCCGATTCCGACGAGCATTGGATCAGCGAATATCGTTTCCAGCACGCGAATGGCGAATACCTCCACATCCTCGAGCGCGCCGTGATCCTGCGTTGTCCCGATCCGCGCGTCGTGAGCGCGATGATGGATGTGACCGCTCGTCGGCAACTCCAGACCCAGGTCTGTCGCTCGCAGCGGATGGAAGCTTTCGGCCAACTCGCCGGCGGCGTGGCGCATGATTTCAATAACTTCCTCACCACGATCCTCGGCTACAGCGATCTGCTTCTCTGCGAAAAATCGGTCCGCGGTCAGCTCGCGAATCAGGTCACTGAAATCCACGATGCCGCCAATCGGGCCGCTACCCTCACGAATCAGCTGCTGGCTTTCAGTCGACGCCAGGCGCTCGAGCCGACCGTGCTCGAGATCAACATGTTCGTCAGCAATCTCGAGCGTTCTCTCCTCCGGCTCCTCGGTGAAAACATTTCGATCGTCCTCCATCTCCATCATCTGCAGGAAGGTGCGCACGTCAAAGCCGATGCCGGGCAGCTCAACCAGATCCTGCTCAACCTCGCGGTAAACGCGCGCGATGCGATGCGCCGGGGTGGCCGCCTAACGATCGAGACTTCCGTCACGCAGGTGCGCGAGGGAGAAGAGCGGTTCTGCGCCGCCACCGAGATCGAGCCCGGCGAATACGTCACGATCAACGTCTCCGACAATGGCAACGGTATGACCGACGAAGTGAAGGCGCGCTTGTTTGAGCCGTTTTTCACCACCAGGCCGAGCCCCGATCGGAGCGGCCTCGGGCTCGCGACCAGTTACGGTATCGTTAGGCAGAGTGGCGGCTACATTTGCGTTGAGAGCGAACTCGGCAAAGGCACCACGTTTCAAATCTTTCTCCCGCGCGTGTCGGCGCCGCCGCCGCCCGCTTACCGTCGGCGCGGTCCGCAAGCACTTCTCACTGGCACCGAAACAGTGCTCGTGCTCGAGGACGAAGTGAGCGTGCGCCATCTTTCCGTCCGTCTCCTGCGCAAGCTCGGCTACGACGTGATCGAAGCCGCGCATGGCGACGACGCCAAGCGACTCATCGCCGCCCGCGGCGCGCGCCCGATTCATCTCCTCCTCACCGACATGGTGATGCCGGAAATCAGCGGCCGCACTTTTGCCGATTGGCTGCGGATCGCGAGTCCGCTGACGAAGGTGATCTTCGTTTCCGGTTACCTCGAGGAATCGATGGCGCCGGGCGATCGACTCGCGCCCGAGATGCTCTTCCTGCCGAAGCCGTTCACGGCCGAGCAACTCGCGAACAAAGTCCGCGAAGCGCTCGACGACGAAGATTAATCCGCGCGCGGTTGCGAGTTGCCCTCGAAAGAGCGCGCCGTTAGGCTTCGTGCGCTTGATCGCTTTCTCCGATATCGAAGCCGCCGCCGAGCGCATCAAAGGCGCCGTTTATGAATCGCCCTGCCCGCAATCCATCCCGCTGAGCGAACTCACCGGCATGCAGATCTACTGCAAGCTCGATAACCTCCAGCGTACCGGCAGTTTCAAAGAACGCGGCGCGCACAACGCGCTCTCCAAACTTTCGCCCGAGCAAAAAAAGAAAGGCGTGATCGCCGCTTCCGCCGGCAATCACGCACAGGCGCTCGCTTACCAGGGCAAGTTGTTAGGCGTGCCGGCGACCGTGGTGATGCCGCAGTTCGCGCCGCTCATCAAGATCAGCAACTGCCAGAAACTCGGCGCGAACGTCGTGCTTTTCGGGAAGGAATTTGCCGACGCGAAAGCCCGCGCGCACGAGATCGCCGAAGAAAAAGGCCTCGCGTATATCGATGGCTTCAATCATCCGGACATCATTGCAGGCCAGGGCACGGCGGGTCTTGAGATCGTTAGGCAAGTTCCCGACCTAGATGCCGTCATCGTCCCGGTCGGCGGCGCGGGTTTGCTTGCGGGCGTTTCGTTCGCCGTGAAAACGTTGCGGCCCCAAGCGAAGGTGATCGGCGTCGAGGCCGATCACGTTGCCAGTTTCACGGCAGCGTTGAAAGCCGGAAAACCGGTCCGCATCAAAACCAGTCCAACGCTCGCCGATGGCCTCGCGATCGCGCAGGTCGGCGACAACGCGTTCGAGATCGCGAGCAAGTATACGGACAAGACCGTCCTCGTGACCGAGGAGCAGATCGCGCTCGCGATTTTGCGCATCGTCGAGCTCGAAAAAGGCGTCGTCGAAGGCGCAGCTGCGACACCGCTCGCTGCGTGTCTCTCCGGTCAGCTCGACGAGTTGAAAGGCAAGCGCGTCGTCATTCTCCTTTGCGGCGGCAACATCGATCCGAACGTCCTCAGCCGGGTGATCGAGCGCGGCCTCGTCGCCGACGGGCGGCTCTCGCGTTTTCGCGCGATTATCAGCGATCGTCCCGGCGGCCTCGCCGATCTCACCACACAGATCGCCGCGGCCGGCGCGAGCATCAAACAAATCGTGCACGACCGCGCCTTCGCCAGCTCCGACGTCTCGGCTGTGCAGGTTCTTTGCACTGTCGAAACGCGCGATCGCCAGCACCTCGCCGACCTCCGCGAAATTCTGGCCGATCACGGCATCGCGACGGAATAACGTCATCCCGAGCGGAGTGGAGCGCAGCGGAACGCAGTCGAGGGATCCCGTGGAGCTGCCGTGAAGCTCCCGCGCGAACTCTTCCCAACAGCGCGGCGGGATCCTTCGACTCCGCTACGCTCCGCTCAGGATGACACGTCATTAGCGCGCATTCCGCGCCCTCTCTTGCGGCGAAATTTCCTCTCCGTAAGTTGCTCGATGGATTCAGTCGCAGAACCCGAACTCGACCCAACTGCCGCAGCCCCCGCGCCCGAAACGCCTCCGGAACTGAGCTCGTTCGTCAGCCGCCACATCGGGCCTAACGATGAGGAAATCGGGCAAATGCTCGAAACGATTGGGTTTGAAAACCTGGCCAATTTCATCGACGCGACCGTTCCGAAAGACATCCGCCTAACGACGGCGCTCGACCTGCCCGCAGGCAAGTCCGAGCAGGAAG
>JBDTIQ010000220.1:0-12353 GCA_039936335.1 Chthoniobacterales bacterium | reverse complement strand
ACACCGGCAAGATGGGGCCGAACTGGGGTACGGGCATCCCGATGATTGTGACGCCACAGTTGCTTGAGCGCGGTCGGCAGCGTTTCAACATCAACTGCATGCCGTGCCACGGCGAGCTCGCAAATGGCGATGGGATCGTGAAGCAATTTGGTCTCGCCACGGTCGTGACCTTGCAGGACGACCGGATTCGAAAGATGCCCGACGGCGAGATTTTCAACACGATCACGAACGGAAAAAACACGATGATGCCATACGGTCCGCGCGTGGTCGTGCATGATCGCTGGGCGATTGTTTGTTATCTGCGCACTTTGCAGCGGAGTCAGCACGCCTCCTCGGCCGATGTGCCCGCGGACCATCAGGCGGATCTCGAGAAACCACCGGAGCCGGCCACCAAATGAGCGATCGCACCCATGTTCAGCCGGCGCCAGAAGGCGAGTTTTTTGAATCGAGCCGCTTCAGTGGCCTTTCGCTGATTTTCGGAGCGATTGGTCTGATTTTCCTGATCCTCAGCTTTATTGGCGGATACTTTTCGCCGGTCCAATTCAGCTACTCTTGGCTCTTCGCTTTCTTCTTTTACTTCACGCTCTGCATCGGCTGCCTCTTCTGGACGATCGTGCACCACGTGGTCGACGCGGAATGGTCCGTCGTCGTGCGGCGACAGCTGGAAAATCTCGCCATGCTGATGCCGGTACTGGTGGTGCTCTTTTTGCCGGTTCTTTTCTGGCGGAAATATCTCTATCGCTGGATGGATATTCCGCCCGGAGTCGATCCGGTGCTGGACGCAAAGCACGCCTACCTCAACTGGGGATTTTTCCTTGGCCGCGCGATCTTTTTCTTCTTCGCGCTGATCGTGGTCGCGTGGTTTTTGCGACGCTACTCGGTGAGCCAGGATCGTGACGGCAATCCACGCTATACGATCTCGATGCGGAAATGGGCTTTCGCGGCGCTGCCGATCTTCGGACTCGTTCTCACCTTTGCCTCCTTCGATTGGGTGATGAGCCTGAACTGGCATTGGTTCTCGACCATGTGGGGACCATATATTTTCGGCGGCGTCGCGGGTAGCGGGATGGCGCTGATCATCCTCGTGACGGCGGCGCTGCAAAGGGCCGGTTACCTGCGCGAGGTCGTGACGCTCGAGCACTACCACATCATGGGAAAATGGCTCCTCGCCTTCACGGTTTTCTGGGCCTACATCGGCTTCAGCCAATACATGCTCTACTGGTATGCGGATATCCCCGAGGAAACTCAGTATTTCCTCGTCCGGAATACCGAGGGCTGGAATGTGCTCTCGTGGATTCTGGTGATCGGCCGGTTCTTTGTGCCGTTCGCTCTTCTCTTGCCGCGCTACACGAAGAAGAACCTGACGTGGCTGCTCTCCATCTCCGGCTGGATCGTCCTCATGCAATTGCTCGACGTGTATATCATCGTGCTGCCCGCCCTGCATGGCACGGGAGTCCATCTGAGTATTCTCGATTTTCTGCCGCTCATCGGCATGGGTGGCGTTCTCGCTTTTTGCTATCTCCGCATCATCGGCAAGTCATCCCTTTTCCCAGTCCGCGATCCGCGCCTGCTCGAATCGCTTCGCCTAACGAACTAAGCCGTGCTTAACGACGAGACACTTATTCATCCCGATCAGCCGCGCTTCCTGCTTTCCGCCTGGATGTGGGCGGTCACGCTTTGCATTTTCTTCGGCGTGATCGTGGCAATTACGTTTGGCGCGATGCACCGCGGCTCGACTTACGAGGCCGATCGTGCCACGGCGCGGTCGGAGAAGTTTAAGACGGCTCACGAAGAGTGGGAGAAGACGGCTAACAGCTACGGCTGGGTCGATAAAGCCAAAGGTGTCGCGCACATCCCGGTTACGCGCGCGATGGAGTTGGAGTTGAAAGACCTCCAAGCCCGGAAACCCGCTCCCGCCGGTCCGATCGCAACGCCCGCGGCGGCGGCTGTGCCGGTGAGTGAGACAGGCGCTTCGCAACCGGCGAACCCGCCGGTGACCGCACCGCCGGAAACTTCGCCGACGCCGAAACCGGTTTCGGTCGAAGGCTTGCACCCCGAGATCCGCGGACAACCTGCCGCTGCCGCCAATCCACCAAACGTTCCGGCCGGAACCCAACCGGGTGCCAGCGCGACACCGGCCGCGAAGCCGAATTCGCAGACTGAAGTTCCGCCGGTGACGCCGACCGCGACTCCAGTGCAACATGCGCCTGGCACTCCGTTGCCGGTCCGCGGGAACGGCCAAATGCCGCCGCCTACGCCCAAACCTAATCCATGAGTTTCACCGATTTTTTTGCCGATCTGCGACGCCATGAGAACCACGCCACGGTCATTTTTGATCGCGCGGAACCGGTCGGTCTCCCGACGGATCTGGTCATGCCGCGCCGTCGTTTTCTCGATCGCTTCCGGGCGAAGAAGAATTCGGTAAAGGCAGCTGCCGCGACGCCTAAGCAATCATGAGCATGAACGTCGAAATCATCCAGGAGACGGTCGTGACCGTGGCGCCCGAGGGCCCGACGCCCGAAGTCACGGCGACGGAGGTCGATCGCGTCGAACGCGCCCTGATTGATGCGTCCACCCGGCTGCCGGTGTTGGTTTTCTACACCTCCGCGGTCGCCTGGTTAATTCTCTCAACCGTGCTGGCGATCGTAACGGCTTTCAAGCTGCATGCGCCGGATACGCTCGCGGACACTCCTTTCCTCACCTGGGGACGGCTGAGTCCGGCGCAGTTCGATATCTTGATTTACGGCTGGGCTTCGATGGTCGGAATGGGCACCGCAATTTGGCTCATGGCGCGTCTTTGCCGCACGACTTTGCGACACCCGTTACTCCTGGTCAGCGGCGCCGCCTTCTGGAATCTCGGTGTGCTCATGGGTGTAATCGGCGTTCTCGCCGGCGCCAGTACCGGGCATGAATGGCTGGAATTCCCGGGCTATTCCTCGATCGTCCTTTTCTGCGCCTACCTGCTCATCATGACGTGGGCGTTGATCATGTTCCGGTTCCGTCGCCGCGGACACGTTTACATCACGCAGTGGTATTTGTTGGGCGCGTTTCTGTGGTTCCCGTGGCTCTACGCCGCCGCGCAGCTGATGCTTTTTGTTTTCCCGGTGCAGGGAGTAATGCAGGCCGCGGTGACCTGGTGGTTTGCGAATAACCTGCTCTTTCTCTGGTTCGGATCGATCGGACTCGGGACCGCTTACTACATGATCCCGAAGGTGATCGGCCGGCCGGTGCACAGTTATTACCTCGCGACGCTTGGTTTTTGGACTTTTGCCTTGTTCTCCAGCTGGACCGGAATGCAGCGGCTGATCGACGGGCCGTTCCCGGCCTGGATGATTACCGCGAGCATCGCCGCGACGATTCTGACGCTCATCCCAGTTGCGACCGTCGGGATAAATCATCACATGACGATGCGCGGCTATTTCCCGCTCATGCGCTACAGCCCGACGCTGCGCTTCACGGTGTTCGGCGCGATTGCTTACACCGTTTTTAGCGTCGTCGGAGTGATCATGTCGCTCCGGTCGGTTGCGCGGATCACTCACTTCACGGAGGTGAGCATCGGCTACACATATCTCGGGCTTTACGCCTTTTTCACGATGGTGATGTTCGGGTCGATGTATTACATCGTGCCGCGTCTCGTCGGTCGCGAATGGCGCTACGCTTCTCTTATCAAGCTGCACTTTTGGTCGGCCGCCTACGGTATCGGTTTGATGATTTTTCTTCTGATCATTGGTGGTTTTGTCCAGGGCGTCAGCCTGAATGATCCGACGCTGCCTTTCACTGAAAGCATCGACTCGATCATGCCTTATCTGCGTGGCCGAGCTCTCTCTGGTTTGTTGCTGACCGTCTCGCACGGCGTCTTCGCGTTCCACTTTGGCCTGATGCTTTTGGGCTTCGGTCGCACCGCCAGTGTCCCGACATTTCTGAACCCGCTCGATCGTGAAGGAGGAGCACACTGATGAAAGGCTTCCAACCACTCTTCCTCGGAATTTTTGCCATCTTCGCCTTTTCCTGGCTCGGCATGACCGTGGTGCCAAACCTACAGATCGGGAGTCTCAACCCGCAGACGGACGAAGACGGCGCCGATGCTTATCCGGTGCCAGGTTCGGGCATGGCGACGCGTGGCGCGCAGGTTTACGCCGCGAATGGCTGCGTCTATTGCCACACCCAGCAAGTGCGGCCCGACTACGGCGGCTCCGATCTCGAGCGCAAGTGGGGCGACCGTCGCAGTGCCCCGCGTGACTACATTTTTGAGCCGATCGTGTTCCTCGGCAAAGTGCGGACCGGTCCGGATCTGGCGAACGAGGGGCATCGGCCCGCGCTGGGTGAGAAAGGCGCGGCTCCGACGACCTCACCTGCTCCCGCAGCCAGCGCTGCTCCAGCGGCCGAGGCAAGCCCTGCTGCTGGCGTAAGTCCAGCCGCCGGCGCGAACGTTGCGGCTGCGACTCCCGCAGTTGGCGCGAGCCCAGCTTCCGCGACGGCGGCCGCATCGCCCGCGGTACTACCAGCCGCCGGAACCGAGCCAGCCGCAAACGTCCAGACCTCCGCACCGGCGATGGTCGCGAATGTCGCTGGCCTCACGAAAGGCGGAACGCCGCTGCCCTACACCGCGGCCTGGCATCATCGTCATCTCTACAGCCCGCGGAGCGTGAACGAAGATTCGACCATGCCGGCCTATCGCTTCCTCTACGAGAAGCGGCGCATCTCAGGCACCATCTCGTCCGACGCAATTAATTTCGCGGGCGACACGGACGATCCGGTCGAAGCCGGGTGGGAGATCGTGCCGAGCTACGACGCGAAGTGCCTGGTCGCTTATCTCATGTCGCGTGATCAATCTCACCCACTGAAAGAAGCCAAGTCGCCCGTGATCGCGGCGGCACCCGCCAAGGAGGCGACGAAATGACCGAGCAGCCTCCGAAAAACCCGCCACGGCAGGGCATGGATTACGGCGAAACGGAAGCCGTCCACGAAACGCATGCTGCGGTCGTGAGAGAAAAAATCGATCCGCGCGTCGGCCGAGAACCGCTCCCGCTTTGGCTAATCGCCATCTATGGACTCGCGGTCTTCTTCGGCGGCGCCTATCTCGGCCGCTACGCCGGTAATTGGAGCGGCGACGGTCTTGATTATCTCGGTAATGCTCCTCGGGTAGCGACCCACGCCGGAGCTGGCGGCGCCACGCAGGAAGTGGCTGAGCTCACGCCGGCCGAGAAAGGTGCGAAAATCTTTTCGGCAAACTGCGCCACCTGCCATCAGGCCAATGGTCTCGGTATCGCGGGGCAATATCCGCCGCTCGTTGGCACCGAGGTCACGAACGGAGGATCGCGGCGCCACGTCATGATCGTGCTCAAAGGTTTGCAAGGCCCGGTCACGGTGAAGGGCCAGCGTTACGGTTCTGCCGTAATGCAACCGTGGGAAAAGACGCTGACGGACGAGAAGATCGCGGATGTCATCACTTATGAACGTTCCGCTTGGGGCAATAAGGGATCACCGGTCACGGCCGAAGGCGTCGCCGCTCTTCGGAAAGAGCTCGCTGGTCGCGCGGAATCCTATACCGAGCCTGACATTCTTGCCGTGCCCGCCGACGCCAATGTCCCGGGTGCCGCCGCTCCGCCCGCTCCCGCTCCCGCGCCCGGAGCCAGTCCCGCCGCCGCGCCGCCGAAGACGTAATTGCCTAACGAGCCCGCTTTCTCCCGCTGGCTTTCGCAGAATTCTCTTCGAGCCATTTGGTGTAATCGGCTTCACCGAGCTTGCGCGCCGCCAGCGCAAGTGTCTGGACTGCCGCGTCTACTTCAGTAGCGTTGAAGCGGTAGCCATTCACCTCGAGAAAAAGGACGGCGGTCACGAAGCCAATCCGTTTATTCCCATCCAGGAACGGATGGTTTCGCACCAAACCGAAAGCGTAGCTTGCCGCGAGCTCAAACAGGCTCGGTTTCTCATACGCGAAACGATTCAGCGGACGCGCCAAGGCGGATTCGAGTAATCCTTCATCGCGAATCCCTGAAGCACCTCCAAATCCGGCTAGGAGCCGCTCTTGCAGTGCCAGCACCGTTTCGCGCGGCACCCATTCGGGCTCTTTCACTTCGCCAGTTCGCGCAGAGTATTGCGGTAGCGGGTAATTATGTCTTCCGCCGTTTCCATCTGTCGGGTGAAATCCGCTTTGCTCAGGGTTACGCGAAAGCCGCCGTCTGGAGCGTCGGTAAAAACCAAGGCGTCTCCTTCCCGCGCACTGAGTCTGGCCAGAGCTTCCTTCGGCAAAACCAGACCGACCGAGTTTCCAACTTTGCGAAGTTTTAATTCCAAGACCATGTGTGATCACGAGTGTAATAACACGCCCGCCAGAAATCAAGCCGATCTCTTCTCGATCGCTTCCGCGAGGAGCTCGGCCATGTGCTTGGCGCGCGCCGGAGTGAGATCGTCAATCTGGTGACGGCAACTCGTGCCGGACGCAATGATGACGGTATCGCCGGGTTGGTGGTTCACCTGCTCGACGAGCGGCGCGGCGACCTTGAGTGAGAGATCGTATTTCGCTGCGAGCATTCCGAACGCGCCGGCCATGCCGCAGCAGCCGGTATCGAGCAGCGTGGCCTGCCGGCCCGGAAGCCGTTCCGCGAGGCGCTTCATGAAACCCGGATGCAGCAACGACTTCGCGTGGCAATGCGCGTGGATCGCGACGTGCGCCGCGCGGCGTTCAAACTGCAGCGCGTCCGGCTCGCGCTCGAGGGTTTCGTCGACGAATTTCTCGAAGAGAAAACAGCGCGCCGCGACGCGCTCGGTCTCAGGCAGTTTTAGCTCGCGATAATCTTCGACAAACATCGCGTAGCACGACGGCTCGAGGAAAAGAATCGGCGTCGAAGCAGTGTCGCGATTCCGGAGTTCGAGATTATGCCGGCCATACTTCGCAGCCAACTCGAGATTTCCCTGGCTGAACGCCGGGCGTCCGCAGCACTTGCGATTCACCGGCAGGATCACCTCGAACCCGAGCGCTTCGAGAACCGCCACGGCCGCGCGTCCGATGTGCGGCTCGTGATACCGCACAAACGTGTCGTCCCAGAGAATAACTTTTCCACGGGTCGCGCTGTGGCCATTCCGATCGCGCCTAACGAACCACTTGTCGAACCGTTCAGCCGCGTAGTGCGGCAGCGTGCGACGCGCGGAGATCCCGAGGGTTTTTTCCATCAGAAAGCGCAGCGGCGGAAAATCGAGCGCGACGTTTGCGATCGCGGGCATCATGCAGCCGACTCGCCCTAACGAATCCACATCGCTCATCATTCGCACGCGCAAGGGCAAACCGTCCCGCGCATAGCGCGCATGAATCAGCTCCGCTTTGAGCAACGCGAGATTGACGTTCGACGGACATTCCGTGGTGCAGGCTTTGCAGGAAAGGCAATTGCTGAGCGCGTCCTCCAGCTCCCGTGCGCGCAGCGGATCATCGCCCGTTGCGCGCAGATCGAGCGCCGCGCGAATCGCATTCGCGCGGCCGCGGGTGGACATGTATTCCTCGCCCGTCGCCAGGAATGTCGGACACATCGTCGGCGCCTCTTTGCGACAGCCGCCGCAGCCGTTGCATTGCTCGAGATTGCCAACAAACGAATGATCCTTCGCGGCGAACGCGAGGATCGGCGTGAATGGTAACTCAATGTGATAACCCGCGCCCCAGCGCAGATCGCGATCGAGTTTGAACCGGCCGTCGCTGATGATTTTCCCCGGGTTAAAGAGATCGGTCGGATCGAAGACGCGCTTGATCTCGCGCATCACACCGAGCAGCTCTTCGCCGACCTGTTCCGGCATGTATTCCGTTCGTGCGATGCCGACTCCGTGCTCCGCCGCGAAGGATCCTTTGAATTGCCTAACGAGTGCCGAAACTTCCCCAGTCACCTGCCGAAATTTCGCGATGTCGGCGGCGGAATGGAGATCGAGCACCGGCCGCACGTGCAGCAAGCCGGCCGCCGCGTGACCGTAGTAGCAGGCGTCGAGGCCGAGCGGATGCATGATTGATTCGAGACCAGCGACATAAGCCGGCAGGTGTTCCGGCAGGACCGCGACATCCTCGATTCCAGTGACCGGTTTGGCCGGACCGGCGCGGCCGGTGAGCAGGGTGAGCCCGGCTTTACGCATCGACCAGGCGAGCGCCATTTCGGTCGCGTTCCGGCAGATCGTGGTGCGCAAACCGAGCCGGCGTTTGCCTAACGACGCCAATCGTTCCTCGGCGTCTTCCTGGAATTCGACGAGTAAGATCGATTCACACGGTCTCGTATCGAGCTCGAGTAAACCGCGCGCCGCTTCGAATTCGAGCTGGCCTTTGGTCTGGTCGAAAAGAATCCGATCGATGTGTTCGATCGCGCTCGGCTGGAGATCGAGCAACTCGACCGTCGCCTGCATCGCCTCCGCGACCGAGGCGAAAAAGATTAGGCCAAGGCCTTTCTCGCGCGGGAGCGGGACGATGTTGAGCTCCGCAGAGAAGATCGCCGCCAGCGTGCCTTCGCTCGCGCTGAGAATTTCCGTGAGATTTTTCGGCGCGTGCAGGAAGCGCTCAAGCGCGTAACCGCTCCAGCGCTTCAACATCCCGCGCGGCATGCGTTCGGCGATCGCGACGGCGTGCGTTTCCACGAGCGCGGCGGTTTGCGCCTGCTCTTTGCCTAACGATAGGTGATCCGGCCCGATCGTCTCGATCCGGCCGTCGGCGAGCACGATTTCAAGAGCGCGCACGTGATCGGCCGTCGTCCCGTAAACCGGCACGCGCGCACCCGACGAATTGTTCGCGATCATCCCGCCTAACGTTGCCCGCGAGCTCGTCGCGACATCGGGACCGAAGCAGTAGCCGTGCGGCCGGAGGTAGGTGTTGAGTTGATCGAGCACCACGCCCGCACCGACGCGTACGCTTCGGCGCTCGAGATCGAGCTCGCTTATCTGGCGATTGTGCCGCGAGAAATCGACGATCAATCCATCGCCGATCGCCCCGCCGGCGAGGCCGCTTCCGGCTCCGCGTGGCGTGACGGAAAGATTCGCAGTCGCCGCGCCGAGGATGGCGGCCCGCGCCTGCGCCGCGCTGCGCGGGAAGGCGACGCCTGCCGGAACGATCTGGTAAATCGACGCGTCGGTTGCGTAAAGCTGCCGGGTGCGATTATCGAAGGCGATCTCGCAATCGACCACGGGAAACTTCGCCTCACTGGCCCGGGACGTAGGGCAGGGTGGCTTCATCCGGTTCGTCGAGCGGGTTTCGCGGGATCGGCGTGCCGGAAAGGGTGGCCGGCCGATCAAGTTGTTGATCTTCGCCCGAAGGCAACTCCGGAGTGAGCGGCGCGCAGCTGGCGAGCAGCGCGAAAGCTCCGATTCCAAAGAGCGCAGCGAAAAATCTCATGGCAGGAACTAACCCCGCCGAACAGGCTCAGCAAACTTCGGGGTAGCGCGCCCGTCCCGGGTGCTGGTCGACGCGTCTCGCGGCGACGAACTTTGATCGACGGGTTCTGAGGCTGCGTGAGGGGGAAAATTACAGACGAAAGTTCGCGCAGGCGACGACGCTCCGCCAGCACGCGGGACGCGCGCGCTACCCGGGAGAAGCGTCTGCGGGCGTGTCCATCAGCGCGAGGATGCGCTGTCTTTTCGCCCCGTAATCGAGCGAACGGAATTGTCGTATTTCCTCGAGCCGCCGCAGGCCATTGATCGTGTCGAGAAAATGCGTGTAGCTCGCGGCCAGCTCGGTTGTTTCGAGATAACGTCCGCGCAAGTTGGAGTCCTGAAATCCACTCGGGTTTTGCGCTTCAAAAAGGTGGAAGCGCAGCCAGCGCCGATCGGCGCGGGAGACGCGCTGCGTTTTTCGAAAAAACGCGACGAACAGCAGCAGCAAGAGATAAGTGTCGACCCGCGCCTGCAGCTCGAGATCGCGCGCAAACTCTTCGCTCTCGATCCGGCGCTCGCCGTTTCGGAACTGGAGCGCGGCGTGCAACGCGTGATTGATTTCCTCCACGAAGGCGATGAGCGAACGGATGTTGCGATTCGTTAGGCCAGCGCGCGGATCGTATTGCTCGAGCTGCACGATGAGCCAGCGCGAGTAGTAAATCCCGACGTAAAGTTGATCGTCGGCCGTACGCAGAAAAGTGCGCGCCAGTTCACTGAGTTCCCGCGCGGAGGCGCCGGCTAGTTTCGTGAGCTGTTTGCAGCGGCGCTGATCGATTAGGCAATCTTCGAGATTGATCCCGACCTGCGCGTAGGTGCGCTCGAAGAGGCGCTGGATCTGGCTGAAGAGCGTTTCGTTCACAGGAGAAGCGAGCCGCTGCTTCCATCGTCGTCGAGATTCAGGAGCTCATCGGAGAGATGATTGAGTGCAAGGCGGACATCGTGAAAGCGATCAGCCAGCTCTTCGAAAACGTCGTTTAACTCGCAGCGGCGCGCGGTCGAGTGCGAAGCGACCAGTTGGAAATTTGTGCGTCCAATCTTCTCGTAAAACTCCAGATCGGGCGCGCCGCGCCGGCTCCGGTGCTGCGTGTTTTCGTGGAAAATTCCGCTGACAAAAAGCGAGTAATTTCCGACGTGGGCGCGGAGCAGAAAAGTCTCCGCCGCGCTCGCGTGCGTGAGGGCGACGAGCATATCGCAGAGATATTGGCGGCCGTTTTCCTCGCCGGTGTGAGGCGCGCGCAGGCCGTTCGCGTGGGAGAAAGTCTCCAGGAGCGAAGCGACGTAGTCGCACAACTTACGATCGTTGATTCCGCCGCGGCGCAAAACGTGGCGCGCGAGCACGTAGAAATAAAACGCCGGAGAGATGGCAAGTTGTCCACCGTGACTCAGGATCGCCTCGACGAGCCGCGGCTGATCGAGGATGGCGTCGCGCGTTTCTTCGTCGCCGAGCAGATCGACAAGTGAGACCGACTCGTTAGGCGAGCGCCCGAGTGTTCGCACAATAAACTGAAAATCCGCCGCTGTGAACCGTGCCCGACAATTCGCCGTGATCATCCGGAAGCCGATCATGAGCATCAGCGATGCCATTGGACAAGCGCAAAATTCGCGCACCTTTTGCCTAACGGATCAAACCACGTTGCGGACCAGATCGGCGAGACCCGATCGAAACGACGACGGTTCAGCGCGATCCAGCCGCGAAACGACTGGCGAGGGAGTGGCGGAAGGGGTGGGATTCGAACCCACGGTGAGTTTGACCCCACGTTCGATTTCGAGTCGAGTGCCTTAAACCGGGCTCAGCCACCCTTCCGTTTCGAGAGGCAATTATCGAAGCGAGCGGCCGTTTTGCAATCGGCGAAATCGTCGCGCTGCCCGACTCCGGCCGCTTTCGCTTCCCACTTTCATCTGAGGCCCTGCTCGCGCCGGTTATTTTCGGCGAAAAAATGTCCCGAAGCCTTCGAGGCCGTCACTCGGTCATTCCGAGCGGAGCGCAGCGCAGTCGAGGAATCCCGTGAAGTAAGTTTTCAGATTTCACCACGGGATCCCTCGACTCCGCCTCCGGGCTCCGCTGCCAACGAACACTTTTATCACTGGCGGAGAGTCAGGAACGCCGCCCGCCGTAAACCCATTGCGGTGAGCCGCGCAAGTTTCGCGCAGGATTGACCGCGCTGCTTGCTCCGGGAGCACAGACCGCTGTCCTGTCGCGGCCGGCGGCTCGCGGGCGCCCTAAGCGCAGAGAGCGCGTGGCAGCGCTCGTGGGGAGCCATCGTACGAACGACGGTCGATGAAGACTCCACCCCGCCGCGTCCGCCAGCGTTTGCGGCGAGCCACCGCAAACAACAGGCCAGCGGCCTGTGCTCCCCAGCCGCTTCGCGGTGTTCATCCCGCATCCATTATCACGCCCCGCTTGTTCAGGTTCTTCGGGATGACGCGACTCTTTAGACGCCCTCTTTGGTGAAATCCACGCGTGTTCGGCCGCATTCTTTCGTTAGGTCGAGGGAAAATTGCACGTCGAAAAAAGTTGGAATTTTGTGCTTGCCGATGGTCCGTGAGGGACCGTTATGTTGGGGTCCCGCTGAAGCGGCCCCCAATATCGTGTTGTTAGGCTCTGTCCACACGATATTCACGGGGAGTTTCAGAGGTGAATTCACCGTTATTCACAACCCTTAACCACCTCGTCCAATGATCCAACTCAAACCCGGTCTCCAACCCGCCACGCTCAGCAAAGAACGCAAATCACTCGCCCGCCGCCGCAAAACCAAGAGCAAGAAGTCGCGCGGCCTGCGTTTCGAGCGCGTTTTCAGCAACGCGGACGCGTCGCCTTTCGACGAGGTGGAATGGGATCGGCGGACGGCGGAGATCACCGACGACAGCGGGAAGGTGATCTTCAAGCAGGAAGACATCGAGGTGCCGAAAAGCTGGAGCCCGCTCGCGACCAAGATCGCGGTCTCGAAGTATTTTTACGG
>JBDTIQ010000219.1:0-22367 GCA_039936335.1 Chthoniobacterales bacterium | reverse complement strand
GCCGCATCTCGAGCAGCCACGGCGACGCAAGTAAAACCGCCTGCGAAGCGCTCGAGGGTCGGACCGCGCCTGAGCCTTTCTCGTTAGGCGCAGCGCGCGAACTTTTCGAAGAACTCCATCGCACCCGCGGCCCGGTCGGCAAAACTGAAATCCTGCAAGCGCGCTTCGCGAAACTCTCACCGCTCGAGGCGCAATACGTCGTCAAAATCCTGACCGGCGATCTGCGGATCGGCCTGCGCGAAGGTCTGGTCGAAGAAGCGATCGCGCGCGCTTTCGACGCGCCGCTCGACGACGTGAAGGAAGCGCACATGCTCCTCGGCGACATTGGCCAGACCGCGCGCCTCGCCGCCGCCGGGCAATTGGCCGAAGCCGAGCTCACGCTCTTCCGTCCGATCAAATGCATGCTCGCCAGCCCCGAGCCGACGGCGGAAGCGATCTGGGCGCGCTTCGCCAGCGACCCGCCTAACGACTCCGTGGTTTACGTCGAAGACAAGTTCGACGGCATCCGCGCGCAACTGCATCGCAGCGCGGAGCGGGTCGAGATCTTCTCGCGCGACCTGCGCCGTGTGACCGCGCAATTCAGCGAAGTCGCGGAGCGCGCGCGCAACTTCGCCGACGACCTGATTCTCGATGGCGAGATCATGGCGTTCGAGCACGGGAAAAAGTTGACGTTTTTCGATCTGCAAAAGCGGCTTGGTCGCAAAAGCGAAGGCGCGGATTTATTCGCCGCGCCCTCTGCTGCGGTGCCGGTGGTCTTCGTCGCGTTCGACTTGCTTTGGCTGAATGGGCGCTCGCTCCTGAAAACGCCGCTGCGCGAACGGCGCGAACTCCTGCGCGGCCTAACGATGCCGGAACAATTCCAGGTCGCGGAAGTTTCTCCCGCAAAATCTGCCGACGAAATCGAAGCCGCCTTCCAGCAGGCGCGGCGTCGCCTGAACGAAGGCCTCATGATCAAGGACCCGCAGAGTCATTACACGCCGGGCCGTCGCGGGATGTCGTGGTTCAAGCTGAAGAAGGAGCTCGCGACGCTCGATGTCGTCGTGGTCGCGGCGGAACTCGGCCACGGAAAACGTAATCACGTCCTGAGCGACTACACGTTTGCCGTGCGCGACGAAGCGAGCGGGAAACTCCTGCCGATCGGCAAAGCCTACAGCGGTCTGACGGATGTCGAGATCGCGGAGCTGACGGAACATTTTCGCTGCCACACGATCAACGATCGCGGCCGTTACCTGGAGGTGGAGCCGGACATCGTGCTGGAGATCGCCTTCGATTCAATCCAGCCGAGCACCCGGCACGCGAGTGGTCTGGCGCTCCGGTTCCCGCGGATCAAAGCGATCCGGCGCGACAAAACGCCGGACGCGATCGACACGCTCGCTTATGCGCGGAAGCTTTCCGAAGAATCTCGTTAGGCGTGGACTCTCTGGAGGGACAGGCGCCGTCCCGGGCGAGTTTCCGAGCGAAGAGAAACACAGACGACACGGCGGTCGTCTCTCCAAGGACGTCGTTAGGGCTGGTTGAGCTGCGGGCCCGGCCGACGGTCAGGACGCGGCGGGCGGGATGGCGTGGAGGTTGCGGTCGCAGAAGTTGTCGGCGCGGCGGAACTCTCCGCCGCCGGGCTCGGCGCGGGCGCGTTTTTTCCCTGTTGTTGGCGCTCTTTGCGCTGTTCGATCATGCGCTGCCGCGCCGCTTGTTGCCTTGGGTTCAAGGTTGGTTGCGGAATCGCCGTGGGTGGTAGTGTCGCGCTCTGAGCCGGAGTTGCCGTCGGCGTGGCGGAACTCTCCGCCGTCTTAGGCGCGGGCACGTTTTTTTGCTGCTGTCGGCGTTCTTTGCGCTGCTCGATCATGCGCTGCCGGTTCGCCTGTTGCCTTGGATTCAAGGTCGACTGCGGCGTGGTCGTGGGTGCTGGAGTTGCGGTCGGCGGTCGGGAGACCTCCGGCCTAACGGGTTTGTGCGCCGGCGTGGCGCTGGGTGCCGGAGTTGTTTTCACCGGCATCTTCGGGTTCGCTGGTTGTGCCGCAGGCGGATTGCGAACGGCTGGCCGAGCGGGCTCGATGACCGGCTGGTCGATCTTGCGCTGCACGCGCGGCGGCCGCGCGTTGTTCGGCGCGGGCCGGAAATCGCGCACCGGCATCGCGACGACGTCTCCACGGATGACGGATTTCTCGGCGTTCACGTTCTTCGAGCGCTCGAGCCGGAGGCGCGGGATTTGGTGCTGACTCCGCGCGCGCAAGTCGTCGTAACTCGGCCCCCGATCGACCACCGTCTTGTTGGTGTAAGTGATGTTCGTGACGTTCTTCGTCTGATTAATGATCGTGACGTTGCGTGCCGGTGGAACGATCACGCGTGAAGCCTGCGGGCCGCCAAATTCCCTCACGGGGACAAAAGCATACTCCTGTGGCGCGATGCCGTAGCGGTTGTCGGATACGTCGCGAATCCCGGTCTGGCGATCGAAGCGTGCCCTGGGCGGCAGCGGCGCCCAGCCGACGAAATCGTTCCCGCGCCGCCAGGAAACCCACGCGGGCGCCCATTCATTTCCCGGCACCCAAACCCAGCCGACGCCACGCAGCTGAGCCCAGCGACCGTAATGGCAGGTGGCCCAGCCAAACGGCTCGGCGGAAATCCAAGTCCAGCCGGCATCGGTATAGACCCAGTGGCCGTCGGTGTAAGGCCGCCAACCGCTCTCGCCGACCGCCTGCCGCGGCTGAAAGACGTAGCCGTAACTGCTCGTCTCGATCCAGTCGCCGTAGGGATCGAGCTTCCGATAAAAAGTGGAATACGAATCGTCCTCCTTGTCGTTAGGCTGAGCGCTCGCGTTGTGCGCGGGCGCGGTTTCCTGAGCAACCGGAGCGGGCGTGGCCGTCGGTTGATTTTCCTTCTCGGCGAGCGCCTGCTCGCGCGCGTCGAGACCGCTTTGGCGTTGATCGAGGTTGCGCTGCGTTTCGGCCTGATGCTCGGCGGCGAGGCGCTGTTGCACCTGTCGATCGATCTCGGCCTGACGTTCGGCGTCGCTTTGCTGTTTCCCGCAGGAGACGAACGCAATCCCGAGTGCGAGGAGGAGCGGCAGAATGATGTTCTTCATAAAATGATGAGACTTTTCGTGGCTCCGCTTATTCGAAGCAAAGCGCAAGTTGGCCCGAGGGAGCAATTCTCGACGCTTTAACGTTTGTCGTTAGGCACAGGCTCCGGCGATTCGTTAGGCAAGGACGCGATCGTGGCGCGCACGGTCATCGCGCGTTCGTGGTGCTGCCATTGGCCATAGGCCGCGGCGATCAGGAAGATCGCGAGAATTCCCGCGATCACCTTCAATCCATTCCTGGGCGCTGCACTGTCCATCGCGCAGTATCGAACGTCGCCGCCGCTATTCCAAATGGAGCTGCGCGATCGCGTCCATCACCCGCTGGCTGAGGCGCGAATACACTTCCCGTCCGTTGCCCGCGACCTCTTCGGCGGTGAAGCGAATCGGCTCGCCGACCACGATCGTGATCGGATGGAGTCGCAATTTCCCGCCGCCGCGCGGGAGCGCCTGGTGCGCGCCGAAAATCCGCATCGGCACGACCGGTGCGAGGGTTTTTGCAATCACCAACCCGACGCCCGGCAGTCCCGGCTGCAACTTGCCATCGAGCGTGCGCGAGCCTTCCGGGAAAACGAGCACGCCATGATTCGCCTTCAGCGCGCGGATGAGCGCCTTGAGCGCGCTGCGATCGTTTCCTTCCTGATCGACGGGGATGACGTTCAACTTCGGCAGGATCGGGCCGAGCACCGGGACATCGAGGAGCGT
This sequence comes from Chthoniobacterales bacterium, assembly GCA_039936335.1. GTDB lineage: Bacteria > Verrucomicrobiota > Verrucomicrobiia > Chthoniobacterales > UBA10450 > Palsa-1392. The sequence continues at coordinate 18,589 of JBDTIQ010000219.1, read as the reverse complement.
CTTGCGCGCGAGATAGTAGATCGCGCGCCGGCAGGCGATCCCGGCGAGCGGCGGGTCGAAGTAGCTCTCGTGATTCATCGCGAGAATCACCGGTCCGTCCTGGATCACGCGCTCGCCGTGCACGACACGGAAACGGAAAAGCCCCAGCGCGAGTATTTTCGTTAGGTTGTAACCCAGGACGTACCAGCCGGTCACGGTAAGATCGTTAGGTCCTTGAGTTTTAACCGCCCGATGATCTCGCCGACGACGCCGTCGATCGTGAGATTCGAGCTGTCGATCACGTAGGCGTCCTCCGCGATGATGAGCGGCGAAGCGCGCCGCGAAGAATCGGCCTGGTCGCGCGCCGCGATCACGTCGTGCTGACCTTGCGCGGCGCGACGCTGCGCACGGATATCGGGCGCAGCGTCGATGTAAAACTTGTAGGGCGTCTCAGGAAAAGCGACCGACCCGATGTCGCGACCTTCCATCACGACGTCATTCGTTAGGGCGTAACGCCGCAGATGTTCGACGAGGATTTCGCGGACGCGCGGCACGCTGCTGACGCGCGAGACGTTGTCGTTCACGCGGTCGTCGCGCAGGTAGGGTTCGGGATCGACGCCTTCGATCAACATGATCGAATCCTGGCCGCGCAGCTCGCAAGTGAGCGCGGTGGTGTTGGCAAGTTGCTCGATCGCGGCAGCGTCATCGGTCGCGAGGCCGCGCTCGAGGACGTGCCAGGTCATGGCGCGGTACATCGCGCCCGAGTTCACGTAAACAAAGCCGAGCCGACGCGCGAGCTCGCGGGCGACGCTGCTTTTACCCGAGGCGGCCGGGCCGTCGATGGCGATGATGCAGTGGGCGGTGGACATCGCGATGGGACGTGGCCTAACGACCAATCAATCTTCCGGCCGCGCATGCGAGATCGGAGTGATGACCCGCGTGGTTTCGCGAAGGCTTTTTGGATTTCCGAGGTTGCTCAACATTTCCGGGAAATCCGGATAGGAAGTTGCGACGCAGCCGACGTCCTGGATGACGGTCTCGCCCTCGGCAAATAATCCAGCGATCGCAAAGGCCATCGCGATCCGGTGATCACCAAAACTCGAGAGCCGCGCGCCGTGGAGCGGAGCGCGTCCGTGGATTTCGAGGCCGTCGTCCAGCTCGACCACTTGCGCGCCCATCGAACGCAGGTTGTGCGCGATCGCTGCGATTCGGTCGGTTTCCTTGACCCGCAGTTCCTGCGCGTGGCGAATAATCGTGGTGCCGTTCGCGAGCGCGCCGGCGACCGCGAGGATCGGAAGTTCGTCGATCAGTTGCGGGATTTCTCTTCCTTGGATCACCGTCGCTTTCAGATGCGCACCGGTGATCTCGAGCGTGCCGCGCGGTTCGGTCTGCTCGACGTCCTCGATCGCTTCGCGCACCTGCACGCCCATCCGCACGAGGACACCGAGGATGGCCGTCCGCGTCTCGTTCAACCCGACGTCGCGCACGAGCAGGTGTCCGCCCGGCTGGGCCGCGGCCGCGACCATCCAGAAAGCTGCGGAAGAAAGATCGCCCGGAATGCTGAAGTCGCGCGACTCGGGGACGCTGTCCCCAAAGATGCTGACGACGCCGTCATCCCGCTGCGTGTGGACGAGAAAATAATTGAGCATCAGCTCGGTGTGATTGCGCGTCGGGACCGGCTCTTCCACGGTCGTTTTTCCTTTCGCGAAGAGTCCGGCAAAGAGCAGCGCGCCCTTGAGCTGAGCGCTCGCCACCGGCATGACGTAGCGGATCCCCTTCAGCGGCGTGCCGGTGATACTGATGGGCGCGGTGTCGTGCTCGCCTCCGGCTTCGATCTGCGCGCCCATCAGGCGCAACGGATCGATAATGCGCGCCATCGGCCGGCGCGAAAGCGAGCCGTCGCCGACGAGCCGGCTGTTGAAGGGTTGGCCGGCGAGAATCCCGGCGAGCAGGCGCATTGTGGTGCCGGAGTTTCCGCAACCGATCTCGTCTTTCGGTGCAGTTAATTTCCGGCGCTTGCCATGCACGATGAGGACGTCGGGCTCGGGGTGTTCGATCTTGATCCCGAGCGCGCGCATCGCGTTCACGGTCTGCATGCAATCCTCGCTCGGCGGAAAACCGCGCAGGACGCACGGGCCGTTCGCGAGCGAGGCGATGAGGACGGCGCGATGGGCGATGCTTTTGTCGCCCGGAACGGTGATCTCCGCTTCGATCCGGGGCGCGCGTTTTATCCGAAAGTCATCCATGAGTAGCGAAACCAAGCTCGCGTTCGTGGCACCATGAGCCGTTTCGTCGAGCAGACGCTAGAATCCCAACTTGCATTGAAATGTCCAGCGCGGCGGCGGGCGCCGACGGAAAGTCGCGCCTCCGCGGCGCACGCGACTCGTTAGGGAACGATCGACTCGTTAGGGAACGAGGAAGATTTTGCTCGTGTAGGGATCGCGCACTTCGGTGCCCGGCGGGAAGCCGCGGACATCGACGTAACCCTGGTTCGGCGCGTAGGGGCTGGTGACAAAGCCCGGCTTCTCCGGAACCGGAATCCCGTAAGGAATGTCGCCTTTGGTGGGACTAACGGGAGCGGCGGGCGCAGCGACTTCAGGCGACGGCGTGGCCAGCACCTGCGGCGGCGGCGTCGGTTGCAGCGCGGGGTTGTAGGGCTGCTGTTGGGCCGGATATTGGGTTTCGGTCGTCGAATAAGTAGCGACCTGATGATGACGCCGAGGTGGCGGTTCCGGTTCACTGCAGGCGGAAATGAAGAGTGCCGTGAGAAGGGCGAGCGCGGTCGATGTTTTCATAAGGAAGGCGTAGGACGGTTGACCCCGTTTCTAATTCAATCGGTTGCGAGTGACAACGGTTATTTGAACGGCCGCGCGCACCTGGCGCGTGCACGGCTTCGACAAAAATACGGATTCGCGGCGGCTTCCCGCCGATTCAGAGAAAACGATGGGGGACGATGGCCAGCATATTCTCGTGATCGACGACGACCGCGTGACCCGGCGGATGCTGATGCGAGCGCTCGGCGAAGCGGGTTACGCCTGTCGCGAAGCGGCGAGCGGGATGGAGGCGCTTGCGCGGCTCCACGAGAAAGCGCCCGAGTTGCTGCTGCTTGATCTCGATATGCCGGAGGTGGATGGCGCGGAAGTGTTAAAGCGCCTGCGCGCCGATGCCGACCCAGCGGTCGCGCAACTGCCGGCGATCATGTTAACCGGCCATGGCGGAGAGGAGAGCGAGGTGCTTTGTCTCGAAGCCGGAGCGAATGATTTCGTGACGAAGCCGATCAACCTGCCGGTTTTGCAGGCGCGGATCGATACGCAACTGCGCCTGCAATCCTTACGGCAACAATTACAGCAACAGAATGGCGAGCTCGAAGCCTGGCGGACCAATCTCGAACTCGATCTCGCCGCCGCTCGTCTGACCCAGCAATCGCTCATCCCGCAACGGCCGCCGACTTTGCCCGACTGGGAAGTGGCCGCGGTTTATCGACCGGTCATTCAAGTGGGTGGCGACATCTATGGCTGGTTGCGTATGAACGACGGTCGCGTGCTCTTTTGGATCGCGGATGCAACCGGTCATGGCGCGGCCGCGGCCCTGCTCACGACGCTGGCAAAATTACTTTTCCAACACGGCAGCGTAGAGCACCCGCAACCGAGCAAAATCATGGAAGCGGTGAATAACGACTTCCGCAGCATCTTCGGCGCGCGCTCTTTTATGACGGCGATGTGCGTGGCGCTCGATCCGACGAGTGGCTGCGCGAGCGTCGTCGGCGCAGGTCATCCGCCTTTGCTCGTGACGCGTGGAGCGGGGGAGCCCGAGCTGGTTTTCTCGTCGGCGCCGCCGCTGGGATTACTCGAGCGTTCGGAATTTTCCGCAACGTCGATCGTGCTGGAGCCGGGCGATGGATTTCTCCTCTATACCGACGGACTCTACGGCTCCTCGAAAAATGAAGCGGAGCGCTGGACGCCGGAACGGCTGCGGGTCGCGATCAGCGGCGAAAGGGGGAGCGCGCAGGAATCGCTTACGCGCCTGCTCGCGCGCGTTGCGCCTAACGAGGACGCGCCATTGCCGGATGATCTCGCGGCTGTGGCCGTGCGCCGGGCGAAATCAGCCTGAAGATTTTTTTTTCGTGATGGGGAAAATTACTATTGCTCTCGCGCAGCCCAGCGATTAATCAGCCTTTATGCCCAAAACCACTGCGAAAAAGACAGCCACCAAACGTAAGCCAAACGCCGCCTTCATGAAGCCGGTGCAGCCGGACGAGAAGCTCTCCGCGATCGTCGGATCGAAGCCGCTCCCGCGCTCGGAACTCACGAAGAAGCTCTGGGATTACATCAAGAAAAACGGTCTCCAGGACAAAAAGAAACGGACCCAGATCAACGCCGACGAGGCGATGAAACCCGTCTTCAATGGCAAGAGCCAGGTCAGCATGTTCGAGATGACCAAGCTCGTCTCCGGCCACCTGAAGAAGACCGAGTAGCCTAACGAACTCTTCGGGCGTCACGGCTCGAAGCAAGGGGGCAATTTTTTCATCGCCCGCGGACAGCTTCTGTCCGCGGGCGGTTTGCCCGTCCGCCGGATTCCATTCTTGCGGGGCATTTGCGATTTCCGCCGAAATCGGCGAATGGTTACGCGTGAAAACTCTTCGTCTCGCCCTGTTCGTTCTCTCGCTTTCCTGCTTCACTCTCGCGTCTGCACACGCGGAGGCGAACTGGCTCCAGGATCTCTCGAAAGCGCAGGCGCAAGCGAAAGAAAGTCACAAGCTTTTGCTGCTCGATTTCACCGGCTCGGACTGGTGCATCTGGTGCAAAAAGCTGGACGCGGAAGTTTACTCGCAGCCGGCTTTCCAAGCCTACGCAAAAGATCACCTTGTTCTCATGAAGATCGATTTCCCGCGCAAAGTCGCGCAGTCTCCTGAGGTCAAAAAGCAGAACGGAGAACTTGCGCAGAAGTACGGAGTTCAGGGTTTCCCGACCATCGTGGTACTGAATGGCGAGGGCAAACAGGTGGGCGAACTCGGGTATCAGCCGGGCGGCGCGGATGCGTTTGTGAACGAGCTCAAGAAGCTCCCGCAAGGCTAGCCTCTAAAAGTCGCTGCACCCGCGTGTTCGAGGGATGAGGTCCGCGAATCCGGAGCGTCGCTCCAGCGTGTGATCAGATCGGGGCGCTCTCTCCCCGGTTTCGCGGGAGTTCAGCCTCCAAGCTCGTTCGCTTTTTAAGCGCGCTCCGAGGAAATTCTCGAGCGATCGTTAGGCGGGAACGCCGCCGGCGATCGACTTCTCCAGCACGTCGGCTAGTTCGCGACGCGTGAACGGTTTGGAAAGGGCCCCGCGAAATCCGTAGGAGAGAAATTGCGAGATCGCCGCGGCGTCCGAATAGCCGCTGCAGATGATGGCGTTCACATCGGGATCGAGACTGCGCAGGCGCGCGATCGTTTCTACCCCGCCGACTCCGCCGCGCACCGTCGCGTCGAGGATTACGGCCTGAAAAGATTCCCCTTTGCGCGCCGCTTTTTCATACATCCGGATTGCTTCCGTGCCGTCGGGCACCGCCGTGACTTCGTAACCCATCGTCGAGAGCAACTGGGTGGTGAGCTCGCGAATGGCCGCTTCGTCATCCATCACCAGGACCCGTTGGGGATTGGTTTCTTCGACGGACTCGTTAGGCTCAAGTGGATCGTTGGCAGATTTTGCTCCGGCCATCGGCAGATAAAAGGAGAAGGTCGCTCCGGTCGGACTGTTGTTTTCGAGGTGCAGGAAGCCGCCGTGTTTCTTGATGATGGAATAGCAGATGGAGAGGCCGAGCCCACTCGAGGTCGGCTTCGTGGTGAAATAGGGATCAAAAATTTTCGTCGCGACCTTCGGCGGAACGCCTTCGCCTGCGTCGGCGACCGCGACCTTGACGTAACGCCCGGCGGATAACGGCAGGTGGTCGTCGTCCGTAATGCGGAGGTCTTCCGCCGAGACGCAAACGACACCGCCGTTTGGCATCGCTTCGCGGGCATTGAGCAGGAGCGCGTTGATCACCTGCTCGATCTGGCCGACGTCGACCTCGGCTTTCCCGAGATGATCTTCGATCTCGACGCGTGCGCGCAGGTTGGAGCCGTAGAGTGAAAACTCGGCGGAGCGCGTGAGGAGAGCATCGATCGGGGTGACCTTTTTCAAAGGCGCGCCGCCTTTCGAGAAGGTGAGAAGTTGCCCGGAAAGTCGTGCCGCCTGTTGCGCAGCCTCCCCGGCTTTGCCGAGGAACATGAGTAAATTGCCGCAATGCTCCGGCGCCTCGAGTTGCGCGAGCCCGATGTTGCCGGAGATGACGGTGAGCACGTTGTTCATGTCGTGCGCGATCCCGCCGGCCAGCGTGCCTAACGATTCCAGCTTGCTCGTTGTCAGGCGTTCGTCTTCGGCGCGTTTTCGTTCCGTGATGTCGCGCAGGAAAACTGAAAGACCGTCGCCGCTCGGGTAGGAGTGGACCTCGAAGAGCCTGTCCTCGGTGGCCGCTTCGAATCGGCGCGCGCTCTGCTCTTCCATCACTTCGCGGAAATTTTTCTCGACGACCGATCCGATCAGTTGCGGGTAGGTTTCCCACAAATTGCGCCCGATGAGTTCTTCGCGGCTGTTTTTGAACATCTTTTCCGCCCGCGCGTTGCAGTAGGCGAAGTTCCAATTGCGATCGAGCGTGACGAATCCGTCGCTCGTTTTTTCCAAAATATCGGCGGTGCGCTGGACCGACTCCAAAAGTTCCCGGCGCGCCTGGTTGCGTTCTTGCAGCTGTTGGATGTGACGTTCCGCGACGGAGAGCCGCACATTCAACCGGCGGACGTCGAAGGGCTTCGTCAGGTAATCGTTCGCGCCGGCCGTCATCGCTTCCTCGAGATCTTCCGGATTCACCCGCGCCGTCACGAGCAGGATGTACATCTCGTCTCCAGAGGAGAGGACGCGTTGTTCACGACACAATTCGATGCCGCTTTTTCCCGGCAACATCCAGTCGAGCATCAGGAACGGGAACGCGCTCTTGGCCAGCTCCGCCTCCGCTTCTTCCGCGCTCGCGCAGGCCGTGACCTCGTGGCCGCGTTTCTCGATCAGTCGGCGCAGGCTGCGCCGGCTGTCTGCGTTGTCCTCAATTAGAAGGATTTTCATCGTTTCAAAAAAATGATGGCAGCCTCTTCGCCGCGGATCAGGCGTGAGGATCGTGACGGGAAAAGCTTGCCGATCTCAAATGCAGCAGATTGACTGCCACGCCGCCGTCAGATTGACCCAGAATCGCGGCGAGGGCCACTCTTGCGTTGCGGGGCGGCTCTGCTACGTACAACGCAATCTTTTGCCTTTGAAATCGCAGCATTTTTCTCCGCGTCGTCTCCCAAATCTCGCCGTTTTCGTTCTTCTCCTGCTCGGCGGATCGCTTGCCGCCCAGACGTCGCCCGCCACGACGCCGAGTGCGGAAAAATTTCACGCCGCCGCGGCCTCACCGGCGGGGAGCGTTGCGCCAGGCACCCCCCCTGAAAGACCTGCCTCAACGGCAACGCCGAGTCACAACGTGATCAGTTACAGCGAAGTGCACGTCAATGGTCCCTACATCGCGATGACTTTCGATGACGGTCCGAGCGAAAAATTGACGCCGGAGCTGCTCGACATCCTGAAGGAGCATCACATCCGCGCCACTTTTTTTGTTGTCGGGCAAAACGCCGAGCGCTACCCGCAGATCCTGCAGCGCGCCGTGCGTGAAGGGAACGAGATCGGCAACCACAGCTGGAGTCATCCGGCGTTTGCGAAAATGTCGGAAAGCGGAGTGCGCCGCGAGCTGCAGAAAACGGATGACGCGATCCGTGCGGCGATCGGCCATTCACCGGTGCTGCTGCGGCCGCCCTACGGCTCGATCACCGCGCATCAGAAACAGTGGATTCACGCCGACTTCGGTTACGACATCATTCTTTGGGACGTCGATCCGCTCGATTGGAAACGTCCCGGCCCAAGCGTGGTGATGAACCGCATCCTGAAGGGAACGCGCCCGGGGTCGATCATTCTCTCACACGACATTCACCCGGGCACGATCAAGGCGATGCCGGAAACCTTCGACAAGTTGCAGGCCAAAGGCTTCAAGTTTGTGACGGTCTCCGAGTTAATCGCGATGGGTACACCGAAGGCTTCGAAAGTGCCGGGCTCGGAAGGCCCGATTGCGTCACCGACGCCGATGCCGGCTGGTTTTGCCTTCCCGACGCCAGCGGCGTCCGCTTCGCCCGGCCTAACGAATCCGTAACTGCCGGCATGATTGCCGACCTCTACCTGCAGTTTCGCAACCGCGCGGAAGCCGGCCTCGCCGCGCTCCTCAAGCTCACGATCGATATGCAGCGTGAGACGGTCATGCTCGACACGATCCAGAACCTGCTCAAGGACGTGCGCGAGCCGCTCCTCTTCGTGGTCGTGGGCGAGGTGAAAGCCGGCAAATCCTCGCTGCTCAACGCGCTTTTCGGACAGGAGTTTTGCAAGGTCGACGTCCTGCCCGCGACCGATCGCGTTTACATTTTCAAGCACGGCTCACGGGCGGAAGCGGTCGATGTTTCCCCGCAGATCACCGAACGCTACGAACCGATCGAATTCCTCCAGAATTTCAACATCGTCGACACGCCGGGCACGAACACGATGGTCGCCCAGCACCAGGAGATCACGGAGAATTTCATCCCGCGCGCCGACCTCGTGCTCTTCGTGTTTTCCGTCGTGAACCCCTGGGGCGCGTCCGCCTGGGAGCTCCTTCAGTTCGTGAACAAAAAGTGGCTCAAGAACATCATCTTCGTCCTGCAACAAGCCGACCTGCGCGAGCCGCGCGAGGTCGAAGTGATCGAGCAACACCTGCGGGAGACCGCCAATGAAAAACTCGGGTTCGCGCCGCCGATTTTTGCGGTCTCCGCACGGAAGGCGTTGCTCGCGCGCACGACTGGGCTCGACAAGAAAAAACTGCTCCAGGAAAGCAATTTCAAAGCGCTCGAACAGCACATCAACCTGGTTGTCGACCAGTCGCAGCATGGTTTACAGAAACTGATTTCCATCTGCCAAACCGCGGCCGTGATCCTGACCGACAGCTCCCTGCGCATCCGCAACTTGCTCGCCACGATCGTGCGCGATGAAGAGCAACTCGGACAGCTCGAAGGAGTTCTCGCGGAAAGAAAAGCGCAGACCTTGCGCCAGGTGGGCGGATTTCTCCGCGGAATCGAACAGGCTTGTCGTCGCTGTGAATCCGAAGGTCAGGAATTGCTCGAGCACAATCTTTCGTTTTGGCGCACGTGGCGTTTGGTCTTCGGCAAGGCGGAGTGGCAGGAAAAATTCCAGTCCGACTTGGAGAATAAGATGCGCGACCTGATTCAGCCGCAGGTCGAGAACGCGCTCCAACTTCTCGAGACCGATCTGCGCAGCCTTTGGCCGCAGCTGCAGGACACGATGGAGAACCAATTCAAAAGCGACGGCCGGGTGCAGGTGAACCAGACGATTCCCGATTTCGCGCGGCAGCGACGCGAGTTGCTGCAATCGATCCAGCTCACCCTCGTCGAACGCATCGCGGGCCGCGGGATGGAAGCGCAGCTCGAACGCATGTTCCGCGAAACCGCCAACTGGCTCCGCGTGCCAGCAGGTGTCGCGGCCGCGGGCGGACTCGTGACCGTGATCGCCGCGATGAGCAGCGCCGCGGTCGCTGACGTCACGGGCATTGTCGCCGCATCCGCGTTCATCGCCGGAACGTTGGTCGCCTTCGGACGCCGCCGGAAAATCCTCTCGGAATATCACCGCCAGATGGAGACGAAGCGCGAGGAACTTGTCGCTGCGATCGAGCAGCAACTGCAGCACGCGATCGATCTTTTCTACGGAGAGATCGGATCGGTTTTTCAGCCGTTGCGCGCGTTTTGTGCGTCAGAGCGCAAACGCTACGACCCGTTGTTGGAGCGTGTGCGCGGAGTGGAGAAAACCTTCGGCCAGCTCAACACGGAGCTGATGCGGCACAAGTAGCCGCTGAATTCGACGTGCGAAGTGTGCGGAGGAACGGGCGTCGTCCCGTCCGTGTTTGAGAAAATTGGACGACACGGCGGTCGTGCCTCCAGCCCTCGTGAGGCTGTTCGCCTACTTTTTCGCGCGCGTCTTCTTCGTCGAATATTGTTCCGCCAGCCGCTGCTCGCCCTGCCGACGGGCGATCACGAAATTGTTATTGTCTCCGTAATTGCGCCACGGACCAGGCGGCACATCGCGCACTTCGACAAACTGCCAGTCGTTCAGCGACATGTTGCCGATTCCCAAGTAATCGCGAACCGCCGGTGAAACATCGAGGCCCGCGCCGTGGTTCAGGTTCGGCCGCGGACGCTCGTTCCGAAATACATATTGCCAGTGATCCGTCCGGAAAGGCCCGCAATCTTCCCATTGCGCGTAGCAAATCCGGCTGCCGTGACGGATCGCAAGCCAGCGATCTTTACAGACGGAATGGCCCTGCTGCACGACCGCCTGTCGGAACCACGGCACCACCATCGGCGCCTCGGGTTTGAACTGCCCATGCGTTACGTCGTTATAGGGGAGCGCAACATAAAACGGATTCTGCCGCGGAACGAAGTTCACCGGGATGTAATCGTGCCGGCGCGCGGCGTCGGGATCGTCGTAGCCGCCGTAGTTCTGGGTCCAGTTCGGATCCCAGGAACTCTTGTGGTTCGGCACCGGATTGTTCACCGTCGGATTTTCGCCGATCCAGAAAATGGTAGTGACGATGTCGGTTTTCCACGGAAAGCGCGACGTGGAAAAACGGGAAGTCGTCGGCACGAAAACCTGCGGCTCGACCTTCAGAAGCGCCTGCGCCCGTAGCTTCATCGCATACTTCGCGAAGTCGGCGCTGCTCTCGTAGGGCGATTGAGCCCGGACGAACGAAAGGCTCACGACGACGAGGGCCGCTGCGATGCCGAGAATTTTCGTTCGTTTCGTAAGCATTAGTGCTTTTTTTCTAGCTGAAACGCTCGCCGAGGCAAGCTTGTTCGGTGCTTATAATTTAGCACGAACCATTCCAGCGACCGCTCAGCTGCGCGTCAGCAAAGTATCGCGGCGAAATTCCGCGTCGTTAGTCTCCGGGTAATCGAGGGTGAAATGCAGGCCGCGGCTCTCTTTCCGGCTGAGCGCGGAATCGACAATCAACGCCGCCACCGTCGCGAGGTTGCGCAGTTCCAAGAGGTCGACCGTGATCCGGAAGTTCCAGTAAAATTCCTGAATCTCGCGCTGCAGATTTCGCAAACGCGCGCTCGCGCGCTGCAGCCGTTTGTCGGTCCGCACGATCCCGACGTAGTCCCACATGAGCCGGCGGATTTCGTCCCAGTTGTGATAGATCACGACCAGCTCGTCCACGTTCTGGACTTCGCCCGCCTGCCATTCCGGCAGCGAGGCCGCACCGGCCGGGTGCGCTGGCGGCCGTTTCGCGACGAGCGCGGTGCAGGCGCGATGCGCGATCACGAGGCCTTCGAGCAACGAATTGCTCGCGAGGCGATTCGCGCCGTGCAGGCCGGTGCAACCGACTTCGCCGATCGCATAAAGTCCCGACAGACTGGTCGCGCCGTTGATATCGGTCTTGATCCCGCCGCATTGGTAATGCGCCGCCGGAACCACCGGGATCGGATCTTTCGCCATGTCGATCCCATAGCGCAGGCAGGTTTCGTAAATGTGCGGAAACCGCTCGAGCAAAAACTCGCGCGGCTGCTGCGTGATATCGAGGTAAACGCACTTCGCACCACTCCGTTTCATCTCCGCGTCGATTGCGCGCGCGACCACATCGCGCGGCGCGAGCGAGCCGAGCGGATGCACTTGCCTAACGAAATCTTCGCCTTTGTTGTTGCGCAAAATTCCGCCCTCGCCGCGGACCGCTTCCGAGATCAGGAACGACTTCGCCTCGGGTTGATACAGACAGGTCGGATGAAACTGCACGAATTCCATGTTCGCGATCACCGCGCCCGCGCGCCACGCCATCGCGACGCCGTCGCCCGTCGCGATGTCGGGGTTGGTCGTGTAGAGATAAACTTTCCCGCAGCCTCCGGTCGCGAGCACGAGACGATCGGTCCGGATCGTCTCGACGATGCCGGTGCTTTCATCGAGCACGTAGGCGCCGAGACAATGATCTTCCGTCGCGAAGCCAAGTTTTGCGGCCGTGATGAGATCGACCGCCATGTGGTTTTCGAGCAGCTCGATATTGGGCGAGCGCCGCACCGCCGCAAGCAGTGTGTTCTCGATCTCGGCGCCGGTCATGTCATGCACGTGGAGCACGCGCCGCTTCGAGTGTCCGCCCTCGCGGCCGAGATCCAGCTCGCGATGGCCGGCGACGTTCCGTTCATCGAAATGCAGACCAAGTTCCATCAACTCCTGCACGCGCTCGGGACCTTCCTTCACAACCGTCTCGACCGCCTGCAGATCACAAAGTCCGGCGCCCGCCTCCAGCGTATCGCGAATGTGGAGCGCGAAAGAATCTTCGCCGCTTGTCACGCAGGCCACGCCGCCTTGCGCCCAAGCCGTGTTCGAATCGACGCCTTTCCGTTTCGTAATAATTGCGACGCGGCCGTGCGCGGCAGCTTTGAGCGCAAACGTAAGCCCGGCGATGCCGCTGCCGATGATCGCGAAATCGAACTCCTTCATCCGAGCAGTATGTTATCGATTAATCGGGTTCGACCAAAGAAGACCGCGGCCGCCAGAAGGGTCCGGGGCGCGATCGTGAGGCGCGGTTGCAGGTCGTCCGCGCCGACGATTTCCGCGTAGTCGATCCGGGCGAGGGGGGCGGCTTTGATTTGTTGCCTAACGATCGCGAGAACTTTCGCAACGGATTTCTCCGGCGACTCCGCCGCTCCCAACAGCGCCGCCCGAATCACCGGCGCCTGCGCGCGCTCGTCGCCGTTGAGATATTGATTCCGTGAGCTAAGCGCCAAACCATCCGGCTCGCGCACGGTCGGGCCGGCGAGAATCTCGATCGGGAAATTGAGGTCGCGGACCACTCGCCTAACGATCGCGAGTTGCTGAAAATCTTTCTCGCCGAAGACCGCTGCGTCCGGCGCGAGGAGATGAAACAGCTTCGTCACCACCGTCGTGACGCCGCGAAAATGCCCCGGCCGCGAGGCGCCGCAGAGCCGCTCCGAGAGCACCGCTTCTTCCACGAAAGTCGAGCGATCTTCAAAATACATCTCGTTAGGCGCGGGCCGAAAGATCAGATCGACGCCTTCCGCGCGACAGGTTGCTTCGTCTGTCGCTTCCGGCCGTGGATAGCGCGAAAAATCAGAGCCTGGCGCGAACTGGAGCGGATTCACAAAAACGCTCACCACCACTGCGCCCTCGGCGCCGGCGCTTTCGCGCGCCTGTCGGATGAGCGAAACGTGACCGGCATGCAAGGCGCCCATCGTCGGCACGAGCACGCGCCGCCGATCGCACGGTCGGGAAAGCTCCGAGGTGCGCGTGACGATTTTCATCCGCCCAACCAAATGGCCTGCCGCGCGAAAGGAAAGCGTCGATGCCCAAAATTTTTCCAGCCCGCGGAGATCGCAAGTTGCTCGAGCTCGGCAAACGAAAACGCGCGCGCGGCGGAAGAGAGCGCGTCATTTCGCGTAATCGGCTCACGGAAAATCGTCCGTGTGATCAAATCGACGCCCGCGCTGGCGAGCCAGCCGCGGCGCAGATCGGCGACGAGAACCTTTCCGCGCGAAAGTTCGCGACAACGCTGGAGCAATTGGATCGCCGCGATCTCGTCGAAGTGGTGGAGCGCAAGCGAGAAAAGTACGATGTCGTAGCTCTTCGTTTCGCCAAAATGCTGGATGTCTGCGTGATGGTAGATGATCTCCGGAAACCCGCCGCTCAGTTGCCGTGCGATCGCGATCGTCGACTCTTGGAAATCCACCGCATCGACTTGGATTCGCGCGCCTGCCTTGCGCGCGAAATCGACGACCAGCCGCGGGATGTCGCCCGAGCCGGTCGCAAGGTCGAGCACGCGCAGGTTTTCGTTAGGCTGAATCCAGCGGCGCAAAAAATGGTGCACGAGTCGATAGCTGCCAAACCAGCGGTTGAGCGCGCGGAGATTTTGCAGATCGGAAATCAGCTCCGGTGAAATCGGCTGCGGCCGATCCATCCACTCCGGGTCGGCCGGGTCGAAGCGACGTTTCACGTTTGCTGCGGCGGCTTCCCTTCCGGGGAGCACAGGCCGCCGGCCTGTTGCGTTCGGCGGCTCGCCGAACGCATCTTTTCTGCGCGGAGGCAAACCCGAAGGTCAAACTCCGCCTTCTGGTGTCGCGCCGCCGGCTTCGCGGCGAGCCGCCGCGAAGAACAGGCCAGCGGCCTGTGCTCCCCGAATCTTCCGAAACCGCGTCGGGAGAATCGCATCCCTAAAAATCTAGGAACTTCTGCCACGATTCGGGCAGTGGCGCGGTTTCGATCTCGCTCCCGATGCGGCCTTCCGCTTCGGCTCGGAACGAGGTGCTCGTGCCGTAAACCATGATCACGTCCTCCGAGCCCTCGACGCGCAACGCGTGCGCGACCCCCGGCGGAATCACGACCGCCACGTTGTTCGACCCGCGATGATTATCGCCGTCGACGAAGAATCGCATCGTGCGCGGCGGCAATCCGACTCGCGCCTCGCGCAGAATCATCTCGACGCGCCCTTGCACGAAAAACATCACGTCCCACTGCTCCTCTTCGTAAGGACGGAGCGAAAAGTTGCCACTCTCGGCGACGAAGAGTTGCTGGAACCATTCGCTAGGCGACCGCCCATTCGGAATCCTCGGCGGATGCACATGAAAACCCTTCGCCGTCTGCGCGAACATGCGCGCGGCTGCCCATTGCTGTGGCCACAACCCAATCTCCGCGAGAGTTCCTTCGTCTCGCCTAACGAATTCACCGAACAAGCCACGATGCCGCTGCGGATAAATCGTGCGCGCGAAAATCTCGACGCCGGGAATCCAGACATCGTAGATCTCCGCCCGATCGATCGTCGCCAGTTTCCCGGCGTCGACTCCGAACTCCGCGATCTGCTCGCCTAACGACCGCGCCGCGTAGTCGCGCATCGCGAGCGCTTTTTGCGCTTCCGGGGTCAGGCCGCGCCAGCGTTCGTCGTTTTTTTCCATGGGCGAGAGGTTATTTGCCTAACGAGAAGTCCGCGTGCTCGCGCGAAAGATTCGGGTTGTAATAAGGATCGTGCTCGATCAGGTCCGGCCAACGTTCCCGCAGCACTTCCGCTTCGCTCGGCTCGACGCTCGCCCGGCGCGAGGCGGATTCGTCGTGGTAAAGCTTGGCGAAAGGCGTGTAAACCACGAGGTAGCCAGCCTGGCGCATCTTGAGGCAGAGATCGACATCATTAAAGATGACCGGCAGCCGCTCTTCATCAAATCCGCCGACATCCTGGAAAACTTCGCGGCGGGTCATCATGCAGGCGGCGGTGACGGCGCTGTAGTTGCGCGTCACCTGCAACTGCCGGCAGACGCCCGGCGACTCCGCGGGGAATCCGTAGAACGCATGCTTCACCATCCCGCGCACGCCGAGCACGACGCCAGCGTGCTGGATCGTCTCGTCGCGCAGAATCAGCCGGGCGCCGACCGCGCCGACTTCCGGCCGTTGCACATGTTCCGCCATCGCGGTGAGCCAGCCGCCCTCGATCACTTCGGTGTCGTTGTTCAGAAAAAGGAGCCAGGGCGCGTTCGTGTTTTCGACTGCGAAATTATTGATCGCGGAATAGTTAAACGGCCCTTCGTAGCGGAGGAGTCGATGCGGGAAGTTCTGGAAATACGCCTGCGCTTCTTCGGATTGGCTGTCGTTATCGACGACGACGATCTCGTAATTCAGATAGCTCGATTTCGCCTCCACGCTCGCCACGCACCGCGCGAGCAGATCAATCCGATCGCGCGTCGAGATGATGATGGATATTTTCTTTTCCTCTTTCAGGTGCCGGCGAATCCGAAAGCCGTGCGTGCGCCAATCGATCGCGACGTGACCCGGCTCGTGGACGCGCGCGAGATGATCCGTCAGGCCGCGACGAGCTGCCTCGAGCGCATCGGGTTTCGACCGGATGTTCGTGGAGGTGGAGCCTTCGCTGCGACGCCAATGGTAGAGGATGCGCGGCACGTGAAAAATTCGCGACGTGGCCGACATGATGCGGAGGAAAAGATCGTAGTCCTGTGCGAAATCGAACTCCGGTCGGAACCCGCCGAGTTCGCGCACGAGTGAGAGGCGGATCGTGGTGAAGTGGCAGAGGTAGTTGTAGGAAAGAAAGAGGTCCGGCGACCAGTCGGGCTTGAACATTGGTCCGTCGAAACCGGTTTCGTTCAGCTTGTCTTCGTCGGAGTAGATGAGGTCGGCCTCGGGATTCTGCTGCAGCAACTTCGCGGTCTGGTAAAGCGCGTCGGGCTCGAGCACGTCGTCGTGATCGAGCAGGCCGATCCACTCGCCGCGTGCCGCCTCGAGGCCGTGATTCGAGGCGACGGAAATGCCTCTGTTTTTTTCCAAATGGAGAACCCGGAAACGCGGGTCGCGCGCGGCGATCTTCTCCAGAGCATGCAACGTCGCGTGGTCGGTCGAAGCGTCGTCGATCAGGAGCAACTCCCAGTTTCGGTAAATCTGTTCCGCGACAGAGTTAACTGCTTCCTCGAGCCACTCGACCGGCGTGTTGTAAACCGGAGTAATAATGCTGATGAGCGGTTGCGCCGTGAAGGCCTCCGCTTCCGCGCGCAGCGCCGCGGCCTGGGCGGGCATGACGCGATGCCGCTCAAACCATTTCTGATATTCGTTAGGCTCATGCCAGCGTTGACGAAGACTGAACAGCGGCCAGCGCTTCTGCACGCCCCGCAGTAGCTTTTGCGGGAGGCGATAGGGCGCGAGAATGACTTGGCCGATCTTGCGTTCGGGCGATTTTCGGAGCGCCTGCTTCTCCGTCTTGAGCTGCTTCAACTCGCGCTTCGCTTGCTTGAGCTTCTGCACTTTCTCCTCGAGGAGCGCAATGTGCCGGTCGGCCGCTTCGAGTTCCGAGAGTCGCGTCCGGAGCGTGCGCTGCAATCCTCGCATCTGCGTATGCAGCTGCGCGAAGCCGCTTTCTGCCGCGGGAACCAAAGCTTCCAGGCGAGTGGATCCACGCCGCAAACGAAGCGCCGCGGGATCGATCTCGATGATGTCCGATTCGTAATCGGGGGAAAAACCAAGCGCGCTGAGCTGCGCGACGAGTTCCGGTCGGCGCTTTGTCGAGTCTGCCCCGAGCGCCGGCACGAGCACGAGGTCGTCGACCAGAGTCGTTAGGCGCGCGAGCATTTCCCCATCGTTGCCCGCTTCTTCCTGCGGCGGATAAAGCCAGATGGCAAAATCAAAGCGCGGCCGGCTGCCGTTTTGCGGAAGCGCACTCAGCTCCTCCGGTCCCGGGCAAAGCGTGTTCTCGATCTTGGCCCGCCGCCATTTTTCCGCTAACTCTTCCGGCTGACGCCCGGCCACGAGCACGCGCGCAGGCGCAAATTTGCGCGCGATGAGACGCGCGAAATCTAACCGCACCGTCTGAACGAAGCGCCGCTGCACGAGGCGACATTATAATGATTGCGGCGACTCGCAGCCAAATTTACGCTGCTCCCGCACGCCTCCCCAGCCGAAGCCGGCTGATCTGTAATGGTCGATTTCTGTGTTTACTTTCTCTATCGCGCCGCGCTCGCGCTGATCGTTGCGCTGCCGTTGCGGACGGTTTTCGCGCTCGGGAAGTCTCTTGGGTTTCTCGCCTGGCTCGCACTGCCAAACTACCGGCGACTGGCGCGGCACAACGTGCGTATCGCCTTCGGTCGCGAGTTTGGGAAAGCCGAAACGACGCGGTTGGTGCGTCAACATTTCCAGCGGCTCGGCGCGAATCTGCTCAGCGGGATGAAGCTAAATTCCATGCCGCTGGCGGAAGTCGTCTCGCTGGTGGCGACCGAAGGCCTGGAGGAAGTCCATCGGCATCTGCGAGCGGGCCGACCTGTCGTGGTCGCGCTGAGCCATCTGGGAAACTGGGAACTTTTCGCGCAAATCGTGCCGCACTACTTCGGCGATGTGCCGCTCAGCACCGTTTACCAAAAACTCGGCAACCGAAGGATGGACGCATTCGTTAAGCAACAACGCGCGCGTTTTGGGGTGCAGTTATTTGATCGGAGCGAAGGCTTCCAAGGCGCGATTCGACTCCTCCGAAGTGCGGGAATTATCGGCATCTTGAGTGATCAGCATTCCGGCGATCACGGACTCTGGACACCCTTTTTCGGGAGGCTCGCATCGAGCTCTCCGCTTCCGGGTTTGCTCTGCAAGAGAACGGGCGCTGCCTTGATCGCGGCTTCGCTCTGCACCGACGGGCCGGGGAAATGGCGAATGATATTCGGCCCGGCGCTGGATGAGCCTGGCGACAGCGTCGAACAGCTGACGGCGAAGGTGAATGGAGCGATCGAAACCGAAATTCGGCGGGCGCCCGAAGACTGGTTCTGGGTGCACAACCGCTGGAAAACGCCGCGACCAAACTGGCTCCTGACCAATTACAAACGCGCGGTTTTCGTGCCTAACGAGTCCACTGGCGAGCTGCAGCCATTCCGAATCTTGATCCGCGCGAGCAACTGGCTGGGCGACAGCGTGATCAGCATTCCCGCGGTCCGTGC
>JBDTIQ010000218.1:0-4759 GCA_039936335.1 Chthoniobacterales bacterium | reverse complement strand
CGCGCTAGGTAGTGTTCACGAATTCTTCAAAATAAGGAAAGCCGCGACCAAGTGGACTGCGGCCAGGAAAGTTCTGGCGAGTTTATCGTAGCGGGTGGCGAGGCGACGAAATTGTTTGAGCTTGTTAAAGAAACGCTCGATGCGGTTGTGCTGGCGATAGAGTTCTCGGTCAAAGGGCGGTTTGACGCTGCGCGCGGGCAAGGGCGGGATGACCGGCTCGATCCCGTCGGAGGCGAGCTGCTCGCGAATGCGATCGGCGTCGTAGCCGCGATCAAGGATGGCCGTCTCCAGCACGTTGTCGGCGGGGAGGCTTTGGTAGAGGCTTTCAAACTGCCGACCATCGTGCGCTTGGCCGGGCGTGAGGTGCAAGGCCACGGCGCAGTTTTCATCCAGGGTGGCGGCATGGATTTTGGTGCTTAATCCCCCACGAGAGCGTCCCAGAGCCTGGTCGCTGGTGTCTTTTTTTTTGAGGCTCCGGCGGCATGCTGATGGGCCCGGACGGTGGTCGAATCCAAGAGCACGGCGCGGGCTCCGGCGAAATGCTCGGCTTGCAGATTGCGCCAGAGCCGCTCCCAGACGCCGCGCGCTTCCCAGCGCCGGAAGCGCATGTAAACGGCATGCCAGTAGCCCAACTCGGGCGGCAGATCCCGCCACGGACTGCCGGTGCGCTGGAGATGGAGCACCGCTTCGAGAAATTCTCGCTCGCTCATTTCGCCGGGGCTACCGGCGTGGGAATGCTTGGCTGCGGCGAGCGCCTCTTCGAGCTCTTGCCACACCCAATTACTGATGATTTTTCGCACAGGATGTTTAAACATCCCAAGCTTCAATCACTAACAAGAACGATAGTACACACTATAATTCGTGAACACTGCCTAGAGCACGACCGTGTCGCGCCGCCAACCACTCCCTGCATTTGGCGCGAGCACGGCCTGCTCAAGATTCTTGTTTTGGAGCTGCGCGGACTCCTGGAGGTTCGGCGCATGTGGGGCGAGCTGTTCGTTAGGCGGAACCGGTGGCAGCTCCTGGTGCTCGAGGTTGTCGTAACGCTTGCGCACATCCGGCGGGATTTTCGCGCGCTCCTGGTCGGTATCGATCGGGCCGTTGAAGAGCACCTTCCCGCTCGCGTCCTTCGCGGTCAGCATCTTTTTCCCGTTCACGGTCTCGATCCGTAGCTCGCCTTTTTCATCGGTAAAAACGATCTGCGCTTTCCCGAGATCGATGTGGCTCGCTTTCACCGTGCCGCCGCTGGCCGTCACGATCCGCAAATTCTTCGCGACCTCGCGGGCCGCTTCATCACCCGCGCGCAACGCTTCCGCTTTCGCCCGCGAGACGGCTTCGCGCACGGAGGACATGTCGGGCATGTGGAAGTCCTCCATGTTTTCCATGCCGTCGAAATTCCAGTTGTAGCCAACCGCGCCGTGATCTGGATTCGTCTGCTTCTGCTGGAGCTTCGCGGTCAGCTTTACTTCCTGGCCTTTGCGCAGGACCGTCAGACTAACCGACGTGCCATCGGCGAAACTGCGGACGAGTACCCCGAGCTGGTCGGAATCGACGATGATCTGGTCGTTCAACATCCGGATGATGTCGTTCTGCTGGAGACCGGCGAGAGCGGCCGAGCTTTTCGGCACGACGTAATCAACCACGAGCCCGAAACCGCGGGGCAGCCCCATTTGCTCACTCACCACGCGCGGGACGCGGGAAGTCTCCACGCCGAGGAACGTGAAGGGGCCTCTCGGTTCATTGTTAGGCATGCGCGGGGGATGCGGCGGCGCGGGCGGAGGGACCGGCGGAATCGAGGGCGTCGCAGCGCCCGCCGTGGGCGCCGGCGACGCGGCCGGATTGGGGTTTTGCGCCGTCGCGGCGAGCGGCAGGAGAGCAACGAGTGCGGTGGTTAAGACGATTCGAGTTCTCATGGTTTTGTTTTGGTTGCGGTTCATTGAAAAGCGACCGGCGTGAGCACGACCTGCTCGACCGGGTAAGTGACGCGGACCGAGGCGCCGGTTTGCGCGTTGCGCCAGCGCATCGTCTCGCGCGTCTCGTAGCGGAGACGGCGGCGGAGCGGGCTGGAGTCGTTAGGCGGAAAGACGAGGCCCTCGTCGCGGCCGCTATAAACCACCTGACTCAGCCCGGCCGGCTGGAAGCCTGTCGCCACCACCGGCGGCGTCGCGCTGGTGATGGCGACCTTCGGCGTCATCGGAGTCTGGTCGAAAAAAGTCACACCGAGCACGACGAGGGCGGCGACGCCGAGCAGGCCGAACGCGAAGGAACGCCAGCCGCCCGCCCGTGCCCTCGTTTGCATTCCCGGCAAGACGCCGGCTGTTGGGAGCTCGTTAGGCAAGTCCAGCGAGCGTTCGATCCGGCGGCACAGCTCGTCGCTCGCCGGCGCCGGACGCAGCTTCTTCAGGTCCGCTTCGAGTTCGGAAAAATCATTCATGTGGTTGCAACATTTTCTTCAAAGTCCCGAGCGCGTAGCGATAACGCGACGCGGCGGTGTTCTGCGAAATGGAGAGCGCGGTCGCGATCTCGGCGAAGGTGAGCTCGTTCCAGATCTTCAAGATGACGACCTCCCGTTGTTCGTCAGGCAAACGCTCGACGGCGGCTGCGAGCAGCTGCTGGCTCTCGTCTTCCGGCGCGAAAACGGGCTCGCAATGATTATCCTGATCGAGCGAGGCGACGACTTCGCGACGGCTGCGGCGTTGTTCGCTCCGAAGCCGATCGAGCGCGGTGGAGCGGACCATCGCGTAGAGGAGCCCGCGATCCTCGACCGAATGCTGGCGGCGCCAGAAGCGGACGAACGCTTCCTGCACGACATCCTCGGCATCGGCGCGGGAGTTGGTCCAGCGGCGCGCGAAAAGGAGCAGCGCGGGACCGAGCTGTGCGAAACAGGTTTTCCAATCTTCATGCGAAATGATGCTCTCCATGACCACGACACGGTCTTTTAGAATTGAGACGCCGCCAAACGCGGGATTTGTCTAAAGGCGTGTCGAAAAAATCGCGCGGCTTCATTCCTGGAGGGGGATCAGCTCCGCGAATCCAGCGCGTCGCTCATGCCTGCCAAGCCATGAATGCGCGCTTCCCTGGCTTCGCGGGTCCCAGCCCTCCAGCTTCCTTGTCAGGCACGCGAGATCACAATGCCGGCGCTGGCAGCGAAAAAAGCCCGCCGTCGCCGGCGGGCTTTTGAATTCTCACTTCCACCGCCGGTCGCGATCGACCAGCGGTTGGAAAACGTGACCTACGGTATTTCCGTGATTGTCACTTCCGCGATCTCGCCGGCGCTGTTCATGTTGCTGAACATGTTGGTCTGGCTGCCGGGATAGATGTTGAAACCGTCCACGATGGCCGGCCCAAATCCCGGATGCTGATGCACTACCGGATTCGTATCGGGATGCGTGCCCGTGCCATTCACCACCTGTCCGAAGAACGCCGTATCCGTGGCGGTCTCGGTATTCACCTCCGTGCCGGCATCGAGCATGTTTCGGCGCAAAACTTTCAGGTGAATCGGCCCGTTCCCGTGATTAAAACGCCCCTGCCGATCATAAATCCGGATCGGACGATCGGAGGGCGTGCCGAAGAAAGCGTCGTTACTCGGCACAATCATGACGATGAAACTGAGACACTGGCTTTTTAGATCAAAGGGATCGACGGACAGGTTCCCGAGCAGCGTGGCGCCCGGAATCGTCGGTCCGCCAATCGTGATCTGCTGCGAGCCGCCGGCGTAGTTGTTGAAAATCTCGAACTGGCACGGATTCGCATCGTTATAGACCGTGGGATCGCCCGAGCAGACATTCGGCGGGCCCGAGAGGAGTGAAGTGTTGGAGACATCGCCGGTTACCCCATCCTCCGCGATGTGCTGGATCCCGGAAGGAGCGGGCTGACCCAGCAGGAAAGTCTGGAAGTGGCCATCGTGCAGTCCGATCCATGGACGCATGATCCAGACGCCGTTTTGGGAAGCGGCATTCCTGAACGTGATTTGAATAGTAGATGCTTGGGCGAGGCCGGAAAAGACCAGCGCCAAGCCCAACACAAGTGAAGCACGAGCGATTTTTATTTTCATTGGCGGCGACGATATGGAAACCCGCCACCGGCGTCGACTATAAATTTCTTTATCTGAACGAGATGGAACTGATTCGCAGCCGTCTCAGACGTCCCAGGCGACGGCGAGTTCACGCGCGCGTTGTGCGAGCAGCTCGGCGGTTTGCGGGAATTGCGGTGGCTCGTTATCCAGCGGGTAGATACCGTCGAAAAGCGCGCGCACTTCTTCTTCGCCGCTGAACTGCCCGACGATCGCGAAGACCGGTTTGCTTAACTCACGCGCCATCCGTGCAACACCGGCAGGAGCTTTTCCTTCCAGAGTCTGGCGATCCAGTTTTCCCTCGCCGGTGATGACGTAGTCCGCCCACGCGATCTCGTCTCGCAAGTTAATCGCCTCCGCCACGACCTCGAAACCGGGCCGCAACTGCGCTCCGCAAAAGGCAAGCAAACCAAAACCCAAGCCACCGGCCGCGCCCGCACCGGGCGCATCGCCAAAGTCGCGCCCCTCTTGCGCGATGACGTCCGCCATTCGGGCCAGCGCCCGCTCCAGGATCTCGAGTTGCTCCGGCCTCGCTCCTTTTTGCGGGCCAAAAGTCTGCGTCGCGCCACGCGCGCCGAGGAGCGGATTTCGCACATCCGAAACTGCCGTAATCGGCGGGAGCGCCAACTCGCTGGGCCGGGCGATTCGCGCAAGACTTTGCAGCTCCGCGACGGAGGTTATTTCGCG
>JBDTIQ010000217.1:0-15981 GCA_039936335.1 Chthoniobacterales bacterium | reverse complement strand
ACCTGCACCGTCCCCGTGCGGACATCGACCTGGTTAGCCGCGGCGTAGAGTTGGCCTTTCTCGGGATAAATCGAGCCATCGGAGAGTACGAGGGTAAATTGAAGCTGCTTCTCATGCGCCGCTCGTTCCTTGGGGTCGGAGAAACGCTGCGCATAGTTAGTGTAACGCTGGTCGCTGATCGTGAAGAACGCCTTGATCGGGTTAACCTTCACCACCGTCGTTAAGGTTCCGGTGCTGGGCCCGACGAGATCGCCCACCTGCGCCGCAGCCAATCCCGCGATCCCATCGACCGGCGAGCGGATCGAGGTGTAATCGAGATTTAGCTGCGCCTCTTCGACCGCCGCCTCTTTCGCTTGCGCCTGCGCTGTGGCCGCTTCGGCCGCTTGCACCGCGTTATCACGCTCTTGCGCGCTGGCTGTCTTGGACTTGAAAAGCTCCACGTTTCGCTTTGCGATCTGCTCGGCCTGGACCTGCTGGGCCTGTGCTTGCAGGAGGGCCGCCTGCGCCTGAAGGAGCGCCGCCTTAAAGGGCCGGGCGTCGATCTGGAAAAGGAGCGCGTCCTTTTTAACCTCCGTGCCTTCCTTGTAATCCTGCGAGATGAGATAACCCTGGACCCGCGCCTGAATGGTTGCGTTCACCAGCGCCTCGAGGGTTCCGACAAACTCATCTACGATCGGAACGTCCTGCTGGAGAACCGGAGCTACCAAAACCTCCGGCGGCCCGTGCTTCTGTGGAGCCTTCTTGCCGGAACAACCTGCCAAGACCAGAGTCAGCAACAAAAAGATAGACCCGCGCCCCCAAGGCTTCATGCGCTGACAGATTGGCAGATTTGCAGACGCTGTCGAATCCCAATCGGGTGTTACAAAATTATTCGCGACGCGCTCGCAATGATCGAAGAGCTGAGCAACTCGTTGCGTGCCACGGTTACGTTGGATATGCTCGCGCGATGTCATCGACCGCCGGAAGGAGAAATGCGACGGGTGTCCGCGGCTTTCTGCGCGCAGAGATCGCGATCTTCGTAAGTCTCGGAACGGTGGCGATTCTTCTCTGGGCCGGGAGCAGGCTGCTGGAGAATGTGGTCCAGCCTGTCTGGCTGACGCTGATCTTGATCTGGCTCTTCGGGACCGTCCTTTGGTCGGCTATTTCGGTGGCGCGTCATGCGGACTGTCTCGCGATTAGATGCGGAGAACCATACGGCACTTTGATCCTGACTCTCGCGGCGATCAGTATCGAAGTGATGATGATCTCCGCCGCGATGCTGCACCAGGCGAATAATCCCACCCTGGCGCGAGACACCATGTTTGCCGTCATCATGATCGCGCTGAACGGGCTGGTCGGCCTCTCTCTCCTTCTCGGGGGGCTGCGTCATAAGGAGCAACAGTATAACCTGCAGGGAACTAACTCCTATCTCAATGCCATCCTTTGCCTGGCGGTGCTCGGTCTCATCCTGCCGGACTTCACCACCTCGGCGCAGGGACCAAATTTCTCGCGCGCGCAGGAGATGTTCCTTATCATTGTGTCTCTCGTGCTCTACGCGATCTTTCTCGCTATGCAGACGGCTCGCTACCGTAAGCACTTCATGGAGACTCAGCTCGCCGCCGCTGAATCTGGCGCGGAACATCACGAGGTTGACATGGGTTCCACTCCTTACCACGCCGTGATGTTAGTCGTTTACCTGGCGACGGTAGTCGTGCTGGCGGAGAAATTCGCCATCCCGCTGGATCGAAGTATCGAGCAATTTGGTGTGCCGCAGGCTTTTGGTGGAGCGATCGTGGCTGCCCTTGTGCTCGCGCCCGAAGCCATGAGCGCGGTCCGGGCGGCCGTTAGCAATCACATGCAGCGTTCTATCAATCTCCTTCTTGGCTCCGTGCTGGCTACGATCGGTTTGACGATTCCAGCGGTGCTGATGATCGGACTCTTCACCGGCCGGCCCGTGACACTTGGGATGCAGGGAGGTGAGTTTCCGCTTCTCCTTCTCACTCTCGCGGTCTGTGTGGTGACCTTTGCGAGCGGTCGAACCAACGTCCTGCAAGGTTGCATTCACCTGCTTCTCTTCGCGGTTTTTTTGTTGCTGATCTTTTGCCCGTGACCGACGGCATCTACGCGGTTTGGCTCGGCGCGACGGAATCTCAGCTTTCGTTTTCCGGCGTTTCGGTTTTCCTTCCGGTCTGATGGCGAATCGAAACAAGGACACGAAGCGTGTGGTCAGGCAGCCGGGCTTCCCGATTCCGCTTCTTCTCCTCGTGGCTTTCGCCCTCGGCGCCGGGATGGTCTGGCTCGTGATGCGTGAGTCTGCTCCCGAGGCGCCGAAAGTGGCGATTCAAAACTTCGTGCCACCGACAAGTGGACAGGCGCCGGCCGCGCCGCAGGTTGCTCAGGCAGCGATCGCGGGGCCGCCGGATGTTTCCCAACTCACCCCAGCCGAGGCCGCTCGAGCCCTTGCGAACTGGAATTACGATCGACAAGATTGGTCGCATGCGATCGAGCATTACCAGGTCGCGATTGCACGCGGTGCCGATAACCCGGACGTGAGGACCGATCTCGGAAATTGCTTCCGCTTTCTCGGTCAGCCGGAGAAGGCACTCGAGCAGTATCAACTCGCGCAGAAACAAGACCCCAGGCACGAGAACAGTCTTTTCAACCAGATCAGCCTCTTCTCGCAATACCTGCACGACAACGCACGGGCGGAAGCAACGACGCGTGACTTTCTTCAGCGTTTTCCGCTTAGTCCACAGGCCGCCACGGCGAAGCAACTCCTGTCCAAGAGTGAAGGAGTGACTGGAAGTAACAGTTCACCGAAGTAAGAGAACATCACGATGCTTCGTGCCATCACTCGAGTCTGCGTGCGTTACGCGGAGCGTTACATCCCGGATCCGTATCTTTACGCTGTCATCCTGACCTTTATCACCGCGGCAGCCGCGTGGTGTCTTAGTGGTGCAACCTCGGCGAGGATCATCACGACCTGGTATGATGGCATCTGGGCCATCCTCGCCTTCGCGATGCAGATGGCACTTATTCTCGCGACCGGCGTCGCGCTCGCGGAAGCGCCGCTAGTGCAGCGGTTATTGCACGGCATCGCTTCCTTCCCGAAGCGGCAGGCCGGCGCGGCTGTCACCGTGTTTCTGGTGGCGGCGTTCGGGTCGTGGCTGAACTGGGGATTTGGCCTTGTCGTCGGCGCGATCCTCGCACGCGAAGTAGCGAAACGGGTGCGCGAAACCGATTTTGGGCTGCTCGTCGCTGCGGCTTACATGGGTTTCATGGTCTGGGCCTCCGGGCTATCGAGTTCGATCGCACTTGCGTCGGCTACTCCCGGGAGCGCGCTGAATATCATCGAGAAGGAAACCGGCAAGATCGCAGGGTTACACCAGACGATCTTTGCGGCTTATAACCTCATTCCTACGATTCTGGTTTTCATCCTTATCCCGCTGGTTTTGGTCCTGATCGCTCCGCCGCCGGCCGAGCAGAAACGGGTCGATCCCGCAGCGCTGATCCGCGCTGATGAGATATCCAAAGCGTCGACTAACGAACATACCTTCGCGAGCAGGATGGAGAATGCCTGGATCGTCACTGTCCTCCTGGTAGCGATGGCGCTGTTCTACGAATGGACCATCATCCGAACACGTGGCTTTACGCTCGACATCGACGGCATGATTTTCCTCGCGCTCACGCTTGGACTCATCTTCCATGGCCGGCCGATCCGTTACGTCCGCGCTTTTAATTCCGCCGCGAAAGCGGTGGGGCCGATCCTGCTCCAGTTTCCGCTCTACGGTGGCATCATGGGGATCATGACCGGCACAGGGCTGGCTGCCATTATTGCGAAGTTTTTTCTCTCCTTTTCGACTCACCAAACGCTCCCGTTCTGGACATTCGTCTCATCAAATATCATCACGTTCTTTGTGCCTTCCGGCGGAGGGCACTGGGCGGTGCAGGGACCTTTCATGATTCCGGCCGCGGTCAAGCTCGGCGTCGACCCGGCGATCACCGCGATGGCGACCGCCATGGGCGAGCAGACGGCAAACATGATCCAGCCTTTCTGGGCGCTGCCGGTTCTGGCCATCGCCGGGCTTGGGATCAAAGACATCATGGGTTACTGCATGATCGCGCTCGTGGTCGGGTGTGTCCTTTACGGCGGCTCGCTTCTGGTCTTCGCCTGAGACGGCGTCTAAAGTGCAAAAACATGGAGGGAGGAGCTCCTGCGACGCAGGCTGGACCAGACGCCCGGATTCGCGGAACTCATCCTTCCAACACGCGGAGTGGGACGACCTTGAGGCGTCCTCTGAGATCTGAAGAGTCGCCCGCTACCAACTGGCCAGGCTGTTCAGAAGGTTTTTCGGCAACGGGCTTTGCGAGTTCTCCTTCGCAAACGCTTCCAGTTCGCGGCGCGCGTCTGCCTGCAGCCCGGCATGAGCGTAAGCCAGTCCCATGAGCAGGTGCGAGCCGCCGGATTTGTCGCGTAACTGTTGCAGCGCTGCTCGTGTGGCCGGTTCGATCACGCGGAAACGTGCGTCCGACCCGGACGCCGCTGGAGCTTTAGCGAGAAGAGCTCCATCGCGCCAGGCTTCCACTGTCCAAGTGTAAGTCTCGTTAGGCGCGAGTGCGTGGTTTTGTGTCCAGGTGGTCGCGCCGGCGGCGAGAAGTGGGCTGCTCGTGGTGGCGCCGGCTTCGTCCACGAGGTTGACTCGATACCCGGTTGCGCCCGGTTTGACGCTCCAATGAAACACGGGGTGATCGTTCTCCACCATCGC
This sequence comes from Chthoniobacterales bacterium, assembly GCA_039936335.1. Classification (GTDB taxonomy): domain Bacteria; phylum Verrucomicrobiota; class Verrucomicrobiia; order Chthoniobacterales; family UBA10450; genus Palsa-1392. The sequence goes on along the minus strand of JBDTIQ010000217.1, from coordinate 11,236 downwards.
GCCGATCGGCGCGAGCGCGCGAAAGGAATCCGCGTCAGCGCGAGTAGCGGGGACGGTCTGCGTCTTCCCGTGCAAATCATCCCAGAAGGGCGGGCGGTCAATCTTATCCAGCAGAAGCGCGTCGCGCATCGTTTGCTGGAGTTCCCGCGGAATCGGGCCGAGGCCGGTCATCGTGCCATCTGCTTTGACTGTGAATTCCTTCCCTTGGTCAATGAAGGTGAGGCCCGCAGCACGGCGCACGGACGACGCTGCCCACAGAATCCCATATCCCAGAACCACTCCCGCGGCGATGGCGACGAGTCGGGAGGCCCACGGGTTTTTGGCAGATGGCTCCAGCATGGGCGATTATACCTGTTCCGTCCGCGAGTGCAGTCGTTTCTGGGCATAAACAAAGGGCGCACAAACTGGCCCCGCATGCATCGGCCGGGCGGCTCCCGTCGCTACCTTGCAAGGCGGCCACTCGTCGAGGAACGACGATTGGCAGAACAACAAAAAAGGAACGACATCGCTGCCGTTCCTTTCCTGTTGGCTATTTGCGACTGGGTTACTTTAGCGAAACGTCGTCCACGCGGAACGTCGTCGTAACGGAGCTATCTGTTGTGGTCCGGAATTGCAACCGGATCGTCTGACCTTTGTAGGCTGAAAGACTGAACGATTTTTGCGAATAACTTCCCGCCGTTGTCTGGTTCTTGTTGCTGTAGGTTGCAACGGTCTTGAGCAACGTGCCGGAGGTATTACGCACCTCGACGTAGAGGTAGTCGTAGGCCTTTCTGGACGATTCGCTGGAGCTGCAATTGAACCAGAAGGTCAGCGTCCCGGTTGCATTCGATGGGATCGTGACTGTCTGGTATACCATCCCTGAGACGCTGTTGTCCACCCCGAAATACATGTAACCCGTACCACCGTGAGGATAGTTACCGTTATTCGTGTAGAACGCGCCGGCTCCGGATAAGACCCACGGCGAAATGCTGCCTTCCAAAGCACCATTGACGATCAACTCGCCTGCTGGCGTGGGAGTGGGAGTAGCCGTAGGCGTAGGAGTTGGCGTCGCGGTGGGGGTGGGCGTAGGAGTCGCCGTCGGCGTTGGAGTGGGCGTCGCGGTCGGAGTGGGAGTAGGACTGCCGGTCGCTAATTTGAAACTACCGATGCGCGTCCGCCAGTTATACGACGAGGTCGACGTATAGTATTCGTTCGTGTACCAGAACGTCGCGTCATCCACCGGGTCGACTGAGAGCGAAGAGTAATCGCCCCAGCGGTTGCCACTCCCGCTTTGGCTGCCGGTGCCGTCGTAGAGATGAGCTTCGCCTTGTCCGAGCGTATTCAGTGGATCCGTGGCCAGTCTCCCAGCGTATCGCAGCTGCGGATTGACGCTGGAGCTCGACGCGCTAAAACCAAGCGCGAGGTTCCCCTGGCCATCCATCGCCACGCTTCCCATCCAACGCCAGGTCGTATCTGGCTGGTAGGTGCTCTGCTGATAAACCGTGACCGGGCCGGAAGTCACATTGCGCAACTCGAACCAGCGCGCAGCAGCGACCCCGCCTGAGCTAACGCTAAAGTTGCCAACCACGGACTCATGATCACCAAAATTCCGATACGCCACCCGGAACATAAGACGATCGCCGATGCCATCGAGATAGTTGCCGCTTGTCACTCCCTTTTGCGGAACGCAGGCACGCGTCGTGGGGCAGAGTGCGGTGTAACCAGCCGCCGGAGGATTCGCAAATGTTATAAAGGTGGAATTAGACGGCGTCGCGAAGTCGGCATGGAAATGATAAGTCGTGTAGTTCGCATTCGAGGATTGGCCGGGGAAACCGACATACGTCTCAGGAGCACCGGCTGGCGGCAGGGTCGCCCCATCCAGGTCAGCCGGCAGGAACGGGTCCACCGTTCCACCAAGCGGTCCAACTGGACTGACGAAGGTCGCAGGTTGTCCGGACAGCATTTTCGCTCGATCAAAGGCAAAGGCCTGCGGACCGAGATAGGCGGTGCCGGCGGCGTTAAAGACGTTCATGCTCATGTAATAGGCGTCGGGCCAGACACCGAGGTGCGGGTAGTCGAAGAAGTTCGTGCCGAGATGGAAGCCATAACGATAATAGCTCCCGGTCGCGTCGGAACTGGTTGAGATCGCGATACACTCGTCTGTGATCGCGCCACCCGAACCGGCGAACTGACTGATCAACCAGCGGTTCGCGAGGTGGTCATATAGCATTACGGGGTCACCTGATCCGCCGGTCTGGCAGACGCCACCAAAGCCGGACCAGACAGAGGAAATGCTATTCGGTCCGAGGACGGAAGAACCGGTCGCCTTATCGAAAACCTGGTAACCTTCGTTCACGATTTGCACATACTGCGTCGCCCCGACGGCGCCGTTGGTGTCAGGCGGCGCGCAATTGCAACCGACGCCGGGATAACCCACCCCGTCGAAAGTGCGGATCGGCAGCGGGATGTTCGGGGCGGTGAAACCGAGCGAAGAGACGTGCCAGTGTTGCACGACCGGATCGTAGGTGTCGGTATGGCGGTAGGGCACCTTGGGGTTCTCATTCGCCTCCCGCTCCTCGCCGCCTCTCAGATCGGCATCGCTCCAGGCGGGTAGATCCCGGAGTGGCTTCGAGACGTCATTGTGGTAGGAAGCGCCAACCTGCAGGGAGGCGCCCGGAGCGTTCGTCCCCTGAGCTACGGCTGGGGTTTCCACGAGTGCGTTAAGCGCGAGCAACCCGAGGAGCAGGCTGGCCGAGCACAAAAAAAGCGCGAGAACGCGCCGAGCAGAGAAAGCAGACCGAGAAACGACTGACTTTTTCATATTATTTTAGCTGATTTAAGTGGCGAGGCTATAACCTTGGCCCAAGATTGCGACACTTAATTACCTAACTATTTCGTAAGGTTCGGGGACCGGAAAGCGGAGGCGGTTTTGCCACCACGCCCCCTTCTCACCGTCGGCCGTCGGCGCGGGAAAATCCCCGCCTCGATGCCGAGCGCCCATCGAAGAACGCGAAAAGAGCAGTCGACTCGCGCTCCCTCTGCGCCAATGGTAGCCGCGTATGTCGCAAATTGATTTCGTCGGGATCGGCGCGCCCAAGTGCGGAACGACCTGGATTTCGGCTCAGCTCGCTGCCCACCCGCAGATCGGCTTTGCCCCGAACAAAGAAGTTTATTATTTCGCCGACACGATTCTCCGGCGGCTCGCGGGGAAGGGTCTGCATTGTTTCGCGCGCGGGGAGTCGTGGTATCACGAGCAGTTTCCGCCAGCGATTGGCGAGATCACTTGCCGCGGGGAGTTTTGCCCGGCCTATCTCTACTCGGAGGAAGCGCCGGCTCGGATCGCGGCTTACCGGCCGGATATCAAGCTACTTCTCTGTCTGCGTCCGCCCGTCGAGATGATTTACTCCTGGTATTGGTATAACCGGAACGCGGTCATCGCTTCTTTGCCGGAGACGTTCGCGGGGATGATGGAGAATCCTTTCCTGCGCGACCTCGGTTGTTACGCTCGCCATCTCCAGCCGTTCCTCGACCGCTTTCCGGCAGAGAACATTCTAGTCATTCAGTTCGATGCGATCCGGCACGCGCCCGATGCGGTTCGCCGGAGCCTTTACGAATTTCTGAGCGTCGCCCCCGATTTCCAGCCGCAACTCGAATCGGGAAAGAACGCCGCACGGGCTCCGCGCTTTCCGCTCCTGCAATCCGGCGCACAAAGTCTTTACAAAGGCGTCTCTGCTTTGCCGGGCGTAGGTAAGCTCCTGAAGTCACCTGCCGTCGCAAAGACGCTCCAAAGCGCTTATCATCGTTTTAACACGAAGGCGCAGAAGTATGAGCCGCTCTCTCCGGAGGAACGTCGGAAGTGGGAAGCCTATTACGCTCCCGACCAGGAAAAGCTCTTCCCACAACTGAAGAACTTATAGGTCATCGTCTAAGTTTTGCTCTCCCTCGAAGCGATGCAAAATGGAGCTGAACCTAGAGGGCTGAGCTCCTGCGAAGCCGGGGAAGACGCCGTGATCCTATGACACGCTGGAGCGACGAACAGGAACGCGGAACTCTCCTCCAATGCCCAGAGGCTTTGATAACCTTTTCGACCCAAAGGCGCTTCGCTTTTAACGCTGCAAAACGCGGAGGTCGCCCGCAGCTTCGACCGTCAAGGTAAAGCTCAGCGTATGTGTGATCGTGCCCGAAGTCCCTGTAACAGTAACTGCCGTAGAACCGATCGGCGCCCTCGGGCTCGCCTGGAGGAGCATCTTTCGTCTGTTGCCTGCTCCTCTGACCACGCCTCGCACGCTGCGCGGCAGACCCGAGAGAGTCAGAACTACCTGGCCATCGAAGCCGTTTAGGTCTTCGATCGTGATCGCCGATTGAGCAGTCGAACCCCTCGCGAGTGAGACGCTGTCGGGTCCGGAAAGGGCGAAGTCGCCCTCGTTGTGACTGACGGAGTTGTTGATCGCCGCGGCGTATTGTGCGGCGAGACCGGTGCCGTCGATGTCATCGTAGAGCCAGAGCCATCCACCGTTCAGGCCGCACTGATTATTCCAGCCGGTCATAATGTTTTGCACCTGGCTCGGCGTATCGACCTGATCCCAAAGGCCGGGCCAGACGGGAACGCTGCCGAAATTCCAACCGACACAAGGGTTGTTGCCGGCGCCTCCAGCATAGGCCTGGAGATGCACTCCATCCACTGTGCCGGGGAGTTGGCTGTTTATCTGTGAGACAACATTGGTCCAGTAGTTACTGTTCGTGTAAGGGTCGGGCACCACGTGATAGCCCAGCTTCCCGAGCATCACGGCGAAAGCCACCGTGGTCGGAGTGTTATAGCTGTTCTCGTCGTCGAAATCGATCGCGTCGAGCGCAGGGATAGCCGCTTTTAAGGCCGCGAAGTCTTTGTAGAGAATGCTGTCCGGCCCAGTCCCTTGTGAGTTAACCAGCGCGGTAACATCCTGCCAGTCGCCGAAATTCGACGAACCAATGCTAAAGGTGATCCGTTGCACCGATCCTTGTTTAAGGCTTGCCATATTCGCGGCGAAATCGGGATGAGTCTGATCGCCCACATAAACGCCATTGGAAGTAAGCGGGAATTCCCCGTTGAGATTCAGGTCACCGTTACTTTTTACCTCTACGCTCCAGACGACGACTTCTGTGAAGCCCGAGTTCTTTAACTCGGCGATGTTATTGGCGGCATTAATGTAAAGCGGCCCACCGCCAAAGATCCCGGTATAGCCGGCCTGGGCGAAAGCCGGCGTGCCGGCGAAGAGGAGGATGAAGAACAGAGCCAGAAGAGAAGCCGCGCGATAAAGTTTCATGAGATGGAATTTGTAAAAACGGATTAAGAAGTTGTCGAGACGCAATAATACATCGGGGCTGACGCAGCATTCGGCTGTTGCTCCTGATGCTCCTTCGTTGCCGGGGCGTAAATCATCATCGAGATATTACGCATGTTATTCGTAAAGCTGACGGCGCTTCTTCTTTTGGTGGTTCCAACGCTCGCACGAGCGGACGCCCTCGACGATTTACGCGCGACCCTGCAACGATTGCAGAGCGGTCAAACCCTGCGGGCGCGCGTGCAGATTAAGACGGAGCGGGCCGGCGGCGAGAGCGAAAAGCAGAAGCAGTCGGCCGGTGACAGTTCGGTGATCGTCGAGAGTGGCGGACAGGGTCTGCGCATGATTTGGTCGGCGCAGCAGATTCAGCAATCGCGAGAGGCCGCCGCGGAAAAGGCGGCGCATCCGGACGCGCCGAGGTCGGCTCTGGCGACGCTCACTGCGCTCGAGGCGAACGACGCGCTCGATCTGCTCGATGCGGCGGAGCCATTGCGACGCGGCCTCGAAGGTGCTGTCCTTCTCACCGATAAATCCGACACCTACAAGGGAAAGCCGGCCAGGTTGCTCGTAATCCGGCTGGATTTGCGCCTGGAGGAGGAAGCAAGAAAAGCCCTCAAGGATTGTGACGCGACCCTGAAGCTCTGGCTCGATGGTGCGGGTCAGCCGCTCGCGATGGATCGCGATCTCCATCTCCGCTTCAGCAAGTTCTTCCTGAGTTATCGGGTGCACGATGAGGAAGTGCGAGAATTCCAGCTGGCGGGCGGACGGTTGGTCGTGACGCGATCGCAGCACGATAACTCTGGGAGTGGACTTGGACACAAAGAAGACTCACATACAACGACTACAGTCACTCTGTTGTCAGCCAACGAGCAAGCCCCAAATTGACTTCGATGATCGACGCGAGTTACCTCGGGAATATCACTTCAATCTCATCCATGACTGAACTCGATCTTTTGAATTTGGCCCGCTCTGTCCGAGAAGGGAGCAACAGTGAATTCGCGCAGATCATTACCATTACCTTCGCGATGGTGGTCGCGATCTATTACTTTCTGCATCAGGCCGGACCGCGGATGAAGATCTTCGCGTTCGTGATCTATACTTTCGGTATGTTTATGTATTTCGGACTGATGGTCGAGGACGCCAACTTCGCGACCGGGGTGTTGCGAGCTTTGCAACAGATTCCACTGGCCTCGCAATCGCCACCGACGCAGTCCGTTCTCGCGGTCAAGGCCAGTTGGGTTGGAACCACCGTTACCGTTCTATTGAACTCCGTTTACTGGGTTTTGTGGATTGGCACGAGTTATCTGCTCTTCTTTTGGAAGAAACCGGGGGAGCAGGCGAAGGACCGAATAAGCGAGCCTTAGAGACGTCGGAGAAACTAAACAAACCTTGGAAGGCGGAGCTCCGCGACGCCGGGAGAGCGTATCTTGATCCTTAGGCGTAGGATTCGCGGAGTTCATCCCTCCAAAGGGAAGCAGCGCAACTTCGCGTTAGTTACCCTGAGCTGAAGGAATCTCTTCGAACTCCCCGCGCTCGCGATTCTTCCGGACGCAGTCCCAGGCAAAGCACTTGCCATTCATCGCGAGATACACGCCAGGCGATAACACCTGGACGAACGAAAGCGCACTCCCGAGATTGAAGAGCCCGTCCGAGCTACCAAAGGCATAAGGGATCATCGCGCCGGTCAGGACGACGGTCTTATCGGTTACCGCGCGCGCGATCGCGGCCGCGGTTTCCGTCATGGTATCGGTGCCGTGCGTAATGACGATGCGATCTTCTTCGGCCCGGACGCAATTCTGCGCGATCAGCGCGCGGTCGGCATCGGTCATTTCGAGGCTGTCGATCATCATCACCGTGCGAATCGTGACTGCAACCCGCGAGCGCCCCAGGCGGAGCATCTCGGCGATGTGGGTGTCCTTGAAAAAGAGCTGTCCGTTGAGTTCATTGTAGTCCTTATCAAAGGTGCCGCCGGTGACGAGTATTCGAATAGTCATTGAAGAAAGTAGAAGGTAGAAACTGTTGAACAACCTAACTCAGTGCGAGCGGCGCGCCCAGCGTAACTTTGCGGAAGTGGCGCGTGGATTTGCATGGCACTCTTCCCTCGTCGGGCGACCTACTTCGCGCGCGATCTCGGAGTAATGCCCTTCGCGCTCGCCGGCTGCAAAAGCTTTCTTCACCCGCCGATCCTCCCCAGAGTGAAAAGTCAGAATGGCAACGCGCCCGCCGGGATGAAGGCATGCCGCGAGGTTTCGAAGGAAAGTGTCCAAGGCAGAGAACTCATCGTTGACCGCGATCCGGAGCGCCTGAAAGACACGGCGCGTCGATAACTCGACGGCGGTCTCCTTCGCTCGCGGCAGGGCGTCGCGGATAGCGTCCGTGAGGGTGCGACTGGTCGCGAAAAGCTTCCCCGCGAGCGCGGCCGCCAGCTCCGGATCCGGTTCGTCAGCGTTCTCGAGCAAAAGGCGCGCGAGCTTTTCGGTCGAGAGCTTTTGCAGGAGAAGCGACGCCGGCATACCACGCTGCGGATTCATGCGCAGATCAAGCGGTCCGTTCTGCCTATAAGAAAAGCCTCGCGTCGGATCGTCGAGCTGCATCGAGGAAACCCCGAGGTCGGCGAGGATCAGATCGGCGCCGGTGAGGCCGAGTTGCCCGAGCATTTGCGGCAGACCCGCGAAATTACTGCGATGCGCGGTGCAGGTGCTCTCGTCGAACCCGATCGCCCGCAGGCGCGCTTCTGTTTTTGGCAGCTCGATCGGGTCGGCATCCATCCCAATGAGACGTCCGCGTGGCTGAATCCGCGAGAGAATTTCCTGTGCGTGCCCGCCGTATCCGAGGGTCGCATCGACCGCTATCTCGCCTGGTTTCGGGTCGAGCGCGGCGAGCACTTCTTCGACCATGATTGGCCGGTGCGAGCCAGCGGGCGTCTTTCCGGAAGCGACAACTTTCGCGATGGTTTCGGGGTAGCGGCCGGGCTGGTGCTCCTTGTATTTCTCCGCAAACCGACGCGGATTCTTCCCGTGATAACGCACCCGGCGCGGCGGACGTTCGGCAGCAGGTTCATCGGTCATGGCTTCGGGAGAGAGAATAAGTGAAGCAAGCCTCATCGTCGAATGACGAAATCGCTTGGCACGGTCCCGAGAGAGGCGAAGGTGAGCGTCTTATGGGAAACAGCCAAGGCAGGGATAACGTCAAGAAACGCGCCGCGCGCCGGAAAAAGAACGATCGACTCGCGCTGGCGAAGAAGGCTGCGGCTAAACCGAAGGCGAAAGCGGAGAAGTAGCTGGAAGGCGCGGAAAGTCGTCTCCCGGGGAAACTGAGAGACGATCCCATCATTGGTAAGAGCGTGTCATCCCGAGCGGAGCGAGGGATCTCTTAAATGTCTCTTGGGTGCACCTCAACGCATCTATGAGTCATTGTAGGCGACCGCTTCGGTTGCCCGGTATCAAAAGCGACGGGAAGCGGGGCAGGCGGGCGCCCGCCCTACCATCTCGCTATTCTAACCGAAGTCTTGTAAATCCACCCAGAGCTGCGGCCACGGCTTGCGTGGATGACGCACGACGAAGATATCGGGATGATCCTCTGTCTCTTCGTTGCGCACACCTTCGGAGTTAGTGACATGACCGGCGAGAGTGACTTCGCCGAAGTAGCGCTCCGCGGCTTTCCGGCTAAAGCCGACGAGCACGACGGTTTCCGGCGCCGGCTCGCCGTAGCCGCGCAGCCAATAAGTGTTCACGGCGGAGATGGCGGGCGGGAGCTGGTGGCTCGGGCCAAAGAGATTGATCGCGCCCGCTTCGCCGTAATTCCCCGCGAGAATCGCGACCCGTCCTCCCTTTTGCGGTTGTGCGTGATAAATTCTCGCGACCTCGTCGACTAGGTCTGTCCAGCCAATTTCTTCCGGGAAATCGTCGACGAGTTTGATCTGTTTCTCCCAGAGCGCGGAGTGAAGCGTCGCGACCGGCATGAGTAATCGGACGATAAGCACTGCGCCGCCTAGAAGGAGAACCACGGCGCTGGCAATCGCGGTTCTCCGCCAAGTCGTGCTGAGGGTTGTTACCTTTTCCGAGAACCAGGTGCTGCCGGCGGCCAGCAGCATCGGGTAAGCTGGCGCGATATAATAAAATCGCCCACGCGCGATGACGAAAACGAGCAGCGGAACGAGATACATCCAGCCGAGTACGCGATAGGGCCGTCCCCCAGCCGCGAAGAAGTAGAACCAAAGACCGGCGAGCCATAGCCAGATGGTGGCGGGGCTCGAGCCGACGAGGAGTTGTTCGACGAGGAAATGATCGGCGCGACCTTCGCCGACATCGCGCTCATGAATCGATTGCAGGAAATCAAGCGTGATGAAGTGATGCTGGTATTCCCAAAACAGGTGCGGGAGCACGAGAAGAACCGAAAGCAGAGCGCCCAGCCAAAGCCAACGGCTGCGCAGATGACGTCGCGCGGGCGTTAGCAGCACACCGAGGGCGAGCCCGAGGATGAGTGCGCCGATTGTATATTTGGTCAGTGCCCCAAAGGCGAGCGCGGCCCCGACCGCGAGCCACCATCGCTCGTCGTTCGTGGTGAGCAGGCAGATAACGAAATAGGCGGTCAAGACCCACGCGAGATAGTCGAAGGTGACATACTGGAAGAGGCTCGAGTTATGAACAGGAACAGTCGCCGTGGCGACCGCGGCCGCTGCGAGCGCCTGTCCCCATAGGCCCGCACCGAGCCGTCGCGCCATCAGGCCACTGACAACAATGACCAGGCAAAACCCCAGCGTTGAAAGGAGGCGCAACCCACCTAACGAGTGACCAAGGAGCGTAAGCGCGATTCGCGCCAAGAAAGGCGTCACCGGCGGATAGACGACGTAGCCCCACGCCAGGTGCATCGCGTCATCGAGGACTGGGAATTCGTCGCGATGGTATCCATAGCGCTGGTTCACCAGCACATGACCGAGGAGGCTAATTGCCGCAATGCCCAAGAGGAACAGCGTCGAGCGCGCGCGAGATGTCATCGGCCGCACTCGTATCACGTAGTCGTGGGCGACAACAAGCAATAATCTGCGACTTAGGAGTCGACTTCCTGCGAGACTGGGCGCGGCGGAATCCGGCCTCCGCGTCAGAGTCTAGTGATGGAACCGCGCGCCAAGAGCACGCAATCCGCACCCGCTAGACTAGCAGCGTGCCCTCGATGGAATCGTCGAGCGTTATGCCTGTCGCGGCGCCGATCAGCATCTTTACGCCGGCGACGGCGAAGCCGTGCTCGGTGTTCCAGTAGTAGCCTTCCGTGGTTGTCACTTTGATGACGGTGATCCGGGAATCGTCGACTCCTTCTGTGAACCAGGTCTTGAGGATCGGCTTCCAGAGTTCCTTGATCTTTTCTTTGTCGCGCGAAACCGTCGCCTTGCCATTTAACATCAGGAAGTCGGAGTGCGGCGAGCCTTGGAAGTAAAGCTTCACAGTCGCACCGAGATCGAACATCGCGACGGCGAAACGTCCCGGAAACTCCGCGGGATCCCTCGACTGCGCCTTCGGCTCCGCTCGGGATGACATGTGCCGGCGGAGCGTTGGTTTTGCGGGATTCGTTAGGCGACCTCAGATGCCGCATATCCTAGCTCTGCAAAAACTCATTCAGCGCCGCGCGCGTGATCCGGTAGGTCGAGCCGATCTTTTTCCCTTTCAGATCGCCGCTCTCGAGGCTCTGCATCAGATCGGCCTCGCTCACGCCTAACGACTCCGCCGCCTGCGCGGGTGAGAGAAGTTCCGGCATCGTCGGCGTGATCGGAGCCGCCGCATCCGGGAGTCGCTGGGCTGCCCGAGGGTGCGGTCGATTGCATCGAGTTTTGCTGCTCCACGATCTGCTTCGCCATCGCGAGGCCGACCGCCATTTCGGTCGCCACGCCGCCGGCGCTCCCGCCTTTTTCCATGCCCTGCGCCATCTGGAATTTCACATAA
>JBDTIQ010000216.1:0-6914 GCA_039936335.1 Chthoniobacterales bacterium | reverse complement strand
CCTCGCCGGCTAGGGGTTTTACTGAGAAACGGACACGGCGCTCATCCCATAGCCACGCGCCGCGGCTTCCTGTTTACTTCTTACTTATGAATAAGCACGTCCCTCTCGACCGGAAGCTGGCGGTGTTGCAGGAGCATGACACGCATCGCAAGTGGTATTCGCTCGATGATGCGCGGGTCTGCATCCTCTGCGAAAGACGGATCACCGGCCGCATGATCGACATCTGGGAGACGCGCAAGGGAGTTTTCCATCTGCATTGCCCTACGCCGGGGTGCGATTCCACGCCGCGCGATTGGTTTTATCACGGCGTCCCCCGCCACGCGCCGGCAAAGGTGTTCCAGAGTGAGGCGCCCATCATTCACTTTGGCGGCGCAGCCGCGGCCTAGAGATCGAAGCAGCGCCGCGACCTAACGAGCAAAGGATGCGGTCAGACTTTCGACTCCGAATCCCGCGGATGATCCGGCATCCGCTCCGGCGGCTTGCCCGGCGTTTTCGGGCCGCCGCCCGCTTCCTTCGGACCGTTCACGTTTCCCGATCCGATATCTTCTTTCTTCGACATGCTGTGCTGCGGCTTTCTCCGACGATTTTTGTGGTTCCATAATCCCCGCCAAAGAAAACGCAGCCCGAGGCACGGTAGCCTCACTTAATTCTCTGGGGACTCGACCCGAGTCGGTCCGGCGCGGCAGAAATCCGCGGTTGCGCCCCGGGCATTCAGCGGCAGCTTGTTAGCCGTTCAACATCACAACTATGCGCATTCATTCTCGCTTCTTTCTTTCTCTGTCTCTCGCTCTGGCCGCTCTCCTCGCGGCCAGTTTTGTTTCCGCGCAAGACCTGCCCGGTACGACGCGGCTGCTCCGCTTCCCGACGACGAATGGCGACCAGATCGTCTTCTGCTACGCCGGTGAGCTCTACACCGTCGGCAAGGACGGCGGCACCGCGCGGCGTCTCACGAGCGGGCCCGGCTACAGCTCCTTCCCGCGCTTCTCGCCGGATGGGAAGCAGCTCGCCTTCACCTCGCACTACGATGGAAATACTGAGGTTTATGTCATGCCCGGCGAGGGCGGCAAACCGAAGCGCCTTACGACGACAGCTACGCTCAGCCGTGACGATATCTCGGATCGCATGGGTCCAAATAACCTCGTGATCACCTGGGAGAATACCAAGCCACTCGTGGTCTTCCGTTCGCGCAAAGATTCCTTCAATTCCTTTAACGGCGGTCTCTACACGGTCGGACTCAATGCCGAGCTGCCGCAACAAATTCCCATCCCCCGCGGTGGTTTCGCCTCCTTCTCGCCCGATGACTCGAAGATGGCTTTCAACCGGGTCTTCCGTGAGTTCCGCACCTGGAAACATTATCGCGGCGGCATGGCGGACGACGTCTGGATTTTCGATTTCAAAACCAATCAGACGACGAACCTAACGAACGATCCAAGCCAGGATATCTGCCCGATGTGGGGACCGGATAACCGGATTTATTTTCTCTCCGATCGCGATAACCGGATGAATCTCTACTCGATCGGTCTCGACGGGAAAGATATGAAGCAGCTCACCCAGTTTAAGGATTTCGACATTAAGTTTCCATCCATCGGTAAGGACTCGATCGTGTTCGAACAAGCCGGTTACATTTGGCGCTACGATCTCGCGAGCGGCAAAGCCACGCCGCTGCCGATCAACATCAAGGAGGACTTCGATAGCGGGCGCGCCGCGTTCATGGATGCCTCCAAACATATCGAGTCAGTCAATCCGGCGCCGGATGGCGAGCGCGTCATCACCGTAGCTCGCGGCGATCTCTTCTCCGTTCCGGCTAAGAACGGCACGCCGCGCGACCTAAGCAAGACCTCCAACGCCCATGAGCGCGATGCGATCTGGTCGCCAGATGGAAAATGGATTGCCTATAACTCCGACATGACGGGCGAGAACGAGCTCTACATTCGCTCGCAGGATGGCAAAGGCCAGCCGCAGCAAATTACGAGCAACGCGGATACTTACTATTATCAGCCGGTCTGGTCGCCCGATAGCAAGAAGCTGCTCTGGAGCGATCGACTGCAGCGCCTGCGTTATGTCGATGTGACGAGTAAAGCAGTCACAGAAGTCGATCACGATAAGATCGGTGAAATTGGCTCCTATGACTGGTCGCCGGACAGCCAGTGGATCGCCTGGTCGCGACCGGAAGAGAACGGCTTTGAGAAGGTTTACATGACTTCCGTGGCCAATATCAAGCCGACACCGGTCACAGATGATTGGTATAACGCCGGTCGCGTCCGGTTCAGCGACGATGGCAAGTATCTCCTGCTCTCCTCGAGTCGCGACTTCAAGCCGACCTTTGGCGAAGAGGAATTCGAGAACGTCTATGTCGACATGCAACGCGTTTATCTCGTGACTCTCTCCAAGGAGACCGAGTCGCCGCTCGCACCGAAGAGCGACGAAGTCGGCAAGGGTGACAAAAACAAGGAAGCCGGTGCCAAGAAAGGCGGCTCTGAGAAAGAGAACGACAAGGAAGCAAAGAAGAAGCCCGTCACGGTCAAAGTCGATCTCGACGGGATTCAAGACCGCATCGTAGGTCTCGATATTGCACCGGCCGACTACCGTGACCTGCGTCTGGTGGATGGCCGCGTTTTTTACCTGCGCCATACTGCCGCCGACGACACCGGTGACGACGAAGAAGGTCCCCGCGATGTAAAGTTCCATCTCTGTTCCTACAGCCTGGAAGATCGCAAGGAGACCGTCCTCGGCGATGTGAGCTCCTACGATATCACAGCCGATGGCAAGAAGATGCTCGTCAAGATTGGCAAGGAATACGCCATGATCGACCTGCCCAAAGACAAGATCGACACGAAAGATCATGTCATCAAAATGGATAACCTCGACATGCAGGTCGATCGGCAGGCGGAATGGAAGCAAATTTACTGGGAAGCCTGGCGCCAGATGCGCGACTTCTTCTATTCGCCGACGATGAACGGCGTCGATTGGAAGGCGGAGGGCGATAAGTACGCCGCGCTCCTTCCCTACGTAAGTCATCGCAACGATCTCACTTATCTCTTAGGTGAGTTAATTGGCGAGTTAAACAACGGGCACACCTATGTCGCGGGTGGGGAACGCCCGCCGACGCCGCGGATTAAGCTCGGTTTGCTCGGCGCCGAACTATCGCGCGACGAGGCGAGCAAGGCTTACCGGATCGATCGAATACTTCCGGGTGAAAATTGGGATGATGCGACCCGTTCGCCTCTCACTGCGATCGGATTGAACGTGAAGCCCGGCGATTACATCCTCGCGGTGAACGGCACGCCGGTTTCGAGTGTGCCAAACGTTTACGACTTACTCATCGGGACAGCTGACAAGCAGGTGATCCTGCGCGTTAACTCAAAGCCGACCGACGCAGGCGCCCGTGACATTACTGTGGTTCCGACGGCGGATGAGTCGCCGCTTTATTATCTCGCGTGGGTGCAGCATAACATCGATGAGGTAGCGAAGAAGACGAACGGCGAAGTCGGCTACGTCCATATCCCGGACATGGGCCAGCCGGGCCTCAACGAATTCACGAAGCTCTACTTCCCACAGATTCGCAAGAAAGCCCTAATCGTCGACGTGCGTGGAAATGGCGGCGGCTTTGTTTCGCCGCTCGTGATTCAGCGCCTCCGGCGTGCTCTCGTCATGGTGGAAGTGGCGCGCAACGGCACTCCGGAACCGAACCCGCCACAGACCTTCTTGGGACCGATGGTGACTCTGATCAATGAGTTCTCCGCGTCGGACGGGGATATCTTTCCTTATCGTTTTAAGACGCTGGGACTCGGCAAGTTAATCGGCAAGCGTACCTGGGGTGGCGTGATTGGTATTCGCAATCCCTTGCCGCTGGTCGATGGCGGGCAGTTCTTCAAGCCGGAGTTTGCGCCTTACTCGAAGGAAGGCAAAGGCTGGGTCATCGAAAGTCACGGGGTCGATCCCGACATCGTGGTCGATAACGATCCGTTCAAAGAGTTCCATGGCGAAGATCAGCAACTGGATCGCGCCATCCAGGAAATCCAGACGGAACTGAAGACGAAGCGCTACGACCTGCCACCGATCCCACCGTATCCCAACCGGAATCCGGCAAAAAGTAGTTAGCGGCGAATGGTCCACGTCCTCGATACGCGCCAGCTCGGTCGTCCCGGCATCATAGCTGCCACGGCGATCGAAGCTGGCGACGGCCTGGCCTTATTTGATACCGGGCCCGAATCAACCTACGAGAACATCGCCGGTGAGCTGCGCAAGCTGGGTTACGAACCTCATGACGTCCGGAATGTATTCCTGAGTCATATTCATCTCGACCACGCTGGTGCGGCCTGGCGTTTCGCGGAACATGGAGCTACGATCCATGTGCATCCACGCGGTGCACCGCACTTGCTGGATCCACGGAAGTTAGTCGAGTCGGCTACCCGCATCTTTGGCGACGACATGGAGAGGCTCTGGGGAAGAGTCGAACCGGTCCCACCAGAGAAATTGCGCATCCTGGAAGACCGGGAAGTGGTGCGACTAGGCGATCTGGAAGTCCGCGCAATCGCAACGCCGGGACATGCCAGTCATCATCACGTCTATCAATCGGATGACATTCTTTTCGGAGGTGATGTCGCGGGGGTGCAGATCGCGGAGGGGCCACCTATCCCGCCGTTCGTACCGCCAGAACTTGATGTCGAGGAATGGCTGGCTTCGATCGAGAAAATGAGAGAGTTGAATGCGGCAAAACTCTACCTGCCCCACTTCGGCCTCGCGCATCACCCTGTCACTCAGCATCTCGACGAGTTGGAGGAACGCGTCCGACGCTGGGCCGATTGGTTCCGAGACCGTCTTCTCGCAGGAGATGATGAGGAGGCTTTGCGGCCAGACTTCGCTGCTTACGAAGCGTCCGAGTTGCAAGCAGGGGGAGCGGCTCTGGAACAAGTTGCCGATTATGAAGCGGCCGATCCGAGTTACATGGCAGTTAGCGCCGCGCCACGTTACTGGCGGAAGTTTCACCCGGAGGCGATCACGCCAGCTCGCGCTTAGCTTGGAGGGCTGCATCCAAGCCTCGAATGGGGCAGAGGATAGCGAGGATCCGCGCTTCCGGTTCCTGGATCGGGCGTGCTCGGCTGGGGCATGATTTCGGGCAACGGCTCGCACACGGGAAAAGTTCGCACACACGCTTGTCATCCTGAGCGGAGCGCAGCGAAGTCGAAGGACCTGCAAGCTCTTTTTGGGGTGGTTGATCTGAGGTGGCTTGCGAGGTCCTTCGACTCCGCTGCGCTTCGCTCAGGATGACAAGAACGCTGCGCGCTGGTTGGCCGAGCGAGTAGTTACCCTTCGCTGCGCTCGGAATGGCCGGGTTTTTAGACGCCCTCTTTCAGTTTTGGAGGATGAGCTCCGCGAATCCAGCGCGTCGCTCCAGCGCTCCATGGAAATAAAGGCGCGCGCTCCCCGCCTTCGCGGAGCTCCGCCCTCCAGGCTTGACCCACGGTCGTGCAGAGAGCACGCGACAACTCACGATCGGGTGAGATGAAGCTTGCGATTTAAGATAGGACCTTGAGCCCATTCCGCGATTGTTTGTCTGAGGAGTTCGAGACGCTGTGTGCGACTCGCGAGATTACTTTTGAGCTGCCGCTCAATCCGAAGTCGAAGCGCGGGATTAGGACCCACCCGGGCGAAGTCCCAGGCGTCTTCGCTTTCCGCTTCAAGCAGGTTTTTCTCCAACGCCCACAAAGCCCGGTCGAGTTCCAGAAGGACGGACTGCATCTGTGAAAGAGTCTGATCGGCTGTGCGGTCGGCTTCTATGTCGCTCAAGGCCAGTAGAATCTCCATCCGCGCGACATCGCTGGCGGCATAAGCTTCCTGCACCTCATGCCACAAAGCCGAGACCGCCGCTGAGCCATCGCCGCGCAGGTCGGGATGCAAGCGCCTAACGAGCCGCCGATAAAGATCACGCACACGAGTATCGAGAGGCGACGAATCGTCGTCGTCCGAAAGGTCTGCAGGTTCGTCGAACTCTCTCGGGTGAGTGGGTCGTGAGCGCGCGGCGTTCGCCGGCCGCACCTCCTCCACCGGCGTGCGAAACATATGACTCTTGAACGCTTCAAAACTGGCTGAGTAAGCCTCGTCATCCATCTTATCGGGATTGGTGCCGAGCGAACTCTTCACCCACTCCTGAAAGAGCGCTTCCTTCTCGAAGTCACTTACTTTCCGACCGATGCCAGCATCGCCCGCGCCGCGCGCTTCCGCTTCCGCTGCCGCCGCGGGATTACCACGACGCAACATCACTCGTTCGTAAGCGGTGCGAGGATCTTGAAAGGCGCGGCGCATCTCCATCTCCACCTCGTGCACGAGCGCCTGCGCATCGCGAATCTCTGTTTCGACGTCGCGCGCTCTGCTCAGGAGCGCGCCAAACTCGCGGGCCTGCCAGCGGGCGAAAGCCGGCTTATCTTTCCGCTCGAAATGGTGCCAGCCAGCGCGCGCCCTTTCGAGGCGCGCCATCGCTTCCTTGCACTTCGCCGCAGCCGACGCACGCAGAGGTTCCTGGTCGATGATAACAAGCTTGCTCACCATCCAAATTTAACGCAAAAGCAATCCCGGCGCATGTCGAGTAACACGATTCAACGGTGTCCCTGGTCGAAGAATGACCCACTCATGCGGAGATATCACGATGAGGAATGGGGCGTGCCGGTGCGCGAGAGCCGCGCGCTCTGGGAGATGTTGATCCTGGAGGGGTTCCAAGCCGGGCTTTCCTGGCAAACCATCCTGCGTCGCCGCGAAGGATTCCGGAAGGCGTTCAAAGGATTCAAGCCGGAGGTGGTGGCGCGATTTGGAGAGAAGGACATCGCGCGTTTGATGGCGGATGAAGGAATTATCCGCGCACGAGGCAAGATCGAAGCGACGATCAGTAACGCTCGCGTCTATCTCGCGATGAAGAA
>JBDTIQ010000215.1:0-5783 GCA_039936335.1 Chthoniobacterales bacterium | reverse complement strand
CTCCGGAGATATCGATCGACGAAACCGCACCATCTACGCTAATGAAGCTCTGTAGAACAACCAGAGGATCAAAGTAATAGCCGACAAAGTCGTCGGCGTCATTGATCCCTGTTAGATCGGCGCTGCTCTTGCCGGGCACATCATAGGTCGTATAGGTGCCGCTCGAGAAAAAGAAACCGTGATAGTTGTCGACTCCGAAATAGTAACCGCACACGGTCCCGGAGTTGTTAATGCCAAAGGCCACTGTAACCTTATTCATATCGTCGGGATCAACGATCGGCGGGCCAAATTTGCCGTTGGCGTCCAGATGACCCCGCTGGTCCGCGAGCTACTAGAGAAGGAGCCTGCGATCTGGTTCTTATCGTTATCGCGTAGAGATAGGTCGACGTCGCCCCGGGATAGTCGATTGTCGCGATGACATCCACGGTGATGGTGGCAGCTCGCGCGGACGCACCGAGGAGCGGCGATACGAGCAACGCTGTCACCAGCGAAAGAAGGTGTTTTTGTTTCAAAGCTCTTGGAGATCGTCCGGTTCTACGGATCGATGCTGAAAGATACCGGTTCGACGTGGATGGCGTAAAATTGCTCCCGCGAATTGTGATGCGCCTGAAGACTGAGCTTGCCTGCCCCGGTGAGACGAACGGCTCTCACGAGCAGCCTAGCGAATCGCGTTCTCCGGAACTGTAGCACCAGGCGCTTCGCCTGCAGAGTTCCGCATCCCCGGCAGGCGGAGCGTGTCCCTCCGATCTGGTCTGCTTTCAACCCACGGAACTGTTGTCGCCAAGTGCCAGCGAAAGAGTTAATAAGCGGGCGCATGAAAGGCCGCGGGTTTTTCGCCGAGTTGAAACGTCGGCACGTTTATCGGGCCGGCGTGATTTATGTGATGGGCGCGTGGCTCATCATCCAAGTGGCGACGCAGACGCTGCCGTTTTTTGACGTCCCGGGCTGGGTCATCCGCTTCATCATTCTCGGGCTGATCGTGGCTTTTCCTTTCGCACTTCTCGCGGCCTGGGCTTTCGAGATCACGCCGGAAGGAATCGTCAAAACCGAGGACCAACCGGCGGAATCGACCCCGCGCACGCGCACCGGGCGTCGCGTGGAATTCTTCGTGATCGGCCTGCTCACGGTCGTCATCGCGGTGCTCCTCTGGCAGCCGCACTGGTTCACTTTTTTCGCGCGCAGCCGCGACAAAAGCATCGCGGTGCTGCCGTTTGAAAATTTCAGCGACAATAAGGAGAACGCCTACTTCGCCGATGGCATCCAGGACGATCTCCTGACCAGTCTCGCCAAGATTAAAGACCTCAAAGTCATCAGCCGCACCAGCGTGATGAAATATCGCGATCCCGCCGGGCGCGACATCAGGCAAATCGGCGCGGCCCTCGGCGTCTCCAACATTCTCGAAGGCAGCGTCCGCCGCGCGGGCAACCAGGTTGCGGTCAACGTGCAGTTGATCGACGCCAGCACCGATCATCATCTCTGGGCGCATCGCTACGAGCGAACGCTCGCCGATTCGTTAGGCTTGGAAGGCGAGCTCGCGACCGAGATCGCCGCCGCCCTCCGCGCCACCCTCACGCCGGAGGAAAAAATCCGCGTGCGACGACAGCCCACCCAGAACGCCGAAGCCGCGCAGCTCTACCTGCGGGCACTGCCCTACGAGCAGGGGCCGGATACGCTCCTCGAGGATTACAAGAAAGCCGTGCAGCTTTACAGCCAGGCGATCGCGCTCGACCCGAATTTCGCGCTCGCTCATGCGCATCTCGCTTCGACTTACGCCGAGATTTTCCACTTCCACGAGCCGCTCGCGAGTTGGGAGGAGAAGGCGAAAGCGGAGGCACAAATCGCCGTCCAGCTCGATCCGAATCTCAGCGAAGCGCACTTCGCCCTCGGGCAATGCAGCTACTGGCTCGACAGCGATTACGATCGTGCGCTGATCGAGTTTTCGCGCGCACAAGACCTCGCGCCTAACAATGGCACGATCGGCCGTTTGATCGCGGCGATTGAACGCCGGCAGGGTCATTGGGATAAAGCGCTCGCGACTTACCAGCGGATCGAAAAAGTCGATCCGCAGAACCCGACGGTGATGCGTGAGATCCTTGTGACCTGCACCGCGATGCGGAACTGGCCGGAAGCCGCCCGCGCCGCCAGCCGCCTGCGCGACCTCGCTCCCGAGTCCATCGTCGCGAAAATCCAGACCGGCTATATCGCGTTTTGGTGGCATGGAACGACGACGACAATGCGCGAGCAGCTCGCGCAGATCGCAAACGACCCCGATGGTGTGGCCACTTCCTGTCGCTGGGAAAACGCGATGCTCGACGGCAATTTCGCGGAGGCCGCCTCGATTCTCGCCGCCAGCCCGCTCGAGGCGATCGATTACCTGAATGGCGGCGCGACACCGAAGACGTTTCTCGCCGGTTGCAGCGCGCTCGCCCGCGGCGATGTCGCAGCGGCCCGCGCGCAGTTTGAGCTCGCGCGTCCCGTATTCGAGAGCGATGTCCGCGAAGCGCCTGATAACGCCGAGCGCCACGCTAACCTCGGGCTCCTCTACGCCTTTCTCGAGCGCAAGGAAGACGCGCTCCGCGAGGGTCGTCGCGCGGTAGAGTTAAAGCCGGAATCGCTCGATGCCTTCGACGGCGCGCTCATGCAGGGTTTCCTCGCGCTGATCTACGCGCGGGTCGGCGAAAAGGACCTCGCGTTTCCGCTCATCGCGCGGCTTCTCAAAACTCCGGGCGCGGTCGATAGCGCGGACTACAGCATCACGCGCAGCGACCTCGAGAAGCGGTGGGAATGGACGCCGCTCCGGAGCGATCCGCGCTTTGCGCAGCTCTTCGCGGCGCCCGCGCCGGCGCCGACTCGTTAGGGCGGAAGCTCGTCCCTCCGGGTAGCGCACGCGTCTCGCGTGCTGGTCGCGCTGTTCCAGGGCGACGAACTTCCTGAGGCGCGTGATCGGCACAAAGTCTGCAACGGTGAGACACCGTTGCCAGCACGCGAGACGCGTGCGCTATCCGGCAATCCGCAATTCGCGGAACGCGCACCCCAGATGCGCGAGCACGTCACTCGGCAGGAGCGATTCTTCACTCACCTTGCCAGTGCTCAACGCGATCTCGGCGGCGCGTCCACAAGCCCACGCGCCGAGGCGTGCGGCGTCGTTAGGTGGAAGCTTCGCGCCGAGCAGCCCCGCGCAGACGCCGGTGAGCACGTCGCCCATTCCGCCGGTCGCCATGCCGGGCGTTCCAGTCGTGTTGTAGCTGATCGGAAGGCCGCGCCCACCCACGATCGTGCGACTGCCCTTGAGCAAAAGCGTCGCTTCGTATTTGTCGCAGAACTGCGTCGCCCAATCCGCGCGCGACTTTTTCTCGACCGGGAAGAGGCGCTTCATTTCGCCTGGATGCGGCGTGAGCAGACGCGGCCCGGCGACCTCCGATAACGCTGCGATCTTCTCGGAAAGGATATTCAGCCCATCGGCGTCGACGACCATCGGTTGTTCCGCATCGCGAATGAGACGCAGGATTTCTTCGGCGTGCGACTTGCCCAAGCCGGGGCCGACCGCCCAGACGTCGATCTTTTCCTCGAGAAGTTTCTCATAGTTCTCGACCGGCTTTACCATCACTTCGGGCGCGGCAGCAGTCGCGATGATCTCGTAAATATTTTCAGGCACGAAGAGCTCCACCAGACCCGCGCCCGCGCGGAGTGCGCCTAACGAACACATCAGCGCCGCGCCGGTGAATCCGCGGGAGCCGGCGACGATGCCGATGCGGCCGAATTGGTTCTTATAGGCAGAGTATTTTCGTCGTGGGAGCAACTCGCGCAGTGTTTCCGGAGTCGCCAACTCCTGAGGATACTTGCCATCCGCGAGGCGCAGTTCGGCAAGCTCGATCACCTCGAGTCGCCCGACAAAATCGAGCGCATCATCCGCAACCAGGCCGCTCTTCGCGCAGCCGATCGTGAGCGTGAAATCCGCGATCACGCAGTCGTCATCGGCCGCGCCGGAATCGCCGTCGAGGCCGCTCGGCAAGTCGATCGCAACGACCCGCGCGCATTCCCGCCGCGCATTCAGTTCGCGGCACAGACCTCGAATCGGTTCGCGCAGCGGCGGCTTCGCGCCGAGCCCGAGCAAGCCATCGAGCAAAACCGCTAGGCCAGGCGTGGAGGCCTCCACGCTTGTGACTTCGCGTAATTCCCGCAGTTTTCGCCCCGTCAGCTCCGCCAGCTCTTTCTCCGGATACGCCAGCCGCGTTTCGATCTCCCACCCGATTTGCGCGAGTCGTCGCGCGGCGACAAAGGCGTCTCCAGCGTTGTGACCTTTCCCGGCAAAAACCACGCATTTGCCCGGACGCGGAAAGAATTTCCAGAGCGCGCGCGCGATCCCCTCGCCCGCTTCTTCCATCAACGCATCGGGCGAAATCCCGCGCGCGAAAGCGGCTTCTTCAGCCGCCCGCATCTGCTCCGGAGCGATGATCGGCGAGTGCAACGGTTCGTTAGGCTAAACCGGAAGAGCTAACTGCTCTTCTTCTTCTTTTTCTTTTTGCTGCTGCTCGAACTTTTTTTCTTCTTTTTCGAGCTGCTCTTATGACTGCTCTTCTTCGAGCTGGAGTGATGCCTGATCGTGTGATGCTCCGGCACGGAGCTGACGAAGTCGTTATACCCGCCATTGTAGCGGGAGGAGACGTGCGTGAGTCCCGGCACGACCGGGCGATTGAACGGCGTCGATTTACCCTCCACCCCCGCGGCGATCCGGTCCGCCAGACGCTCGCGGTAGCTGCTCTGCAAGACGAGCCGCGCCTCGTTCGGATTCGTCAGGAAACCGCACTCGACGAGGATCGACGGGACCGTGGTTTTGCGCAGGACGTAGAAGCCGCGCCGCCGGATGCCCCGGTTATCGGTCGTGGTGCCGCCGACGACTTGCCGATGGATGTTCGCGGCGAGCTGCGCGCTGTCGCTCCGGTAATAATAGGTCTCGATCCCGTTCGCGCCCGCCCGGGTCGCGGAGTTGAAATGGATGCAGATGAACTCCGCGTTGCTCAACGAATTTGCGATCCGCACGCGAGTCGGCAGCGGCACGAAGACGTCCGTGTTGCGCGTCATGATCACGTGGTAACCATCCCGGCGCAGCTTCTTCGCGACCCGCTGCGCGACATCCAGCGCCATGACGCTCTCCGCGACGCGCTGGCCCGGAATTCCACCACGATCGAAACCGCCGTGGCCGGGATCGATCACGATCGTCCGCTTGGCCGCGGCCGTGAGCGGATGGAACAAGAGGAGCGCGAAGAGCAGCGCGCTACCCAAGCCTAACGAGTAAGCGCGCCGCCGCGCGAAGCGTGGGAGTTCAGCCATCTCTTATTCTCCCGGCGGCAAATCCGTCGGACGATCGGACAATTTCGGAACGGCTTTCGTAGCCGCGGCCGGCGAGACCGGCACATCGAGGAGGCCGCCGGCTACTTGGACGGTGCCATCGGACATCCGGCGCAGATGCGGGCTCCCGCGCACCTCCGCGTAGGTGGAATGCTCGAGCAACTTGCCATCCAGCCCGACGACCGAATACGCCCAGATGCGCGGAGAAGTCGGGTGCAGGATGTGGAGTTGATTCGCGCGGTCGATCTCCTCATGCGGCTCGTCGTAGGAAAGAAGCCGGCCTAACGAGAAGGTGGAATAGACGAGCCCGTTCGCCTTGTCTTCCACGCGGACGTAGAGCGAGTTGTGATCGGCAAATCGATTTGTCATGAGTGAATAAGTGCGCTCGCCATCGCCGCTCGGCATCCCGACGGTTTGCTGCCAGATCGGACGGG